>CADDZA010000028.1 GCA_902812435.1 Clostridia bacterium | reverse complement strand
TTATGGTAATATGTTTGCCACTACACTTTTTGCAAATTTTCATATCGTCATTGCCAAAAATGCCGTTGTTAAGCCATTTTTCGTTTTCAAAAATGGCCGAATCCGGGGCCAACTGATAAACTCAGGGAGGAAAATGCTATAATTAATTAGCTTGATTAATGTGAAAATGGTAGTAGTGAACATCGACCCTATTATCGTGAGCGGTTTGAGATGGCGACATTGGTGTTAATGCTCTTTGTAGGAGAGGTGCATGATGAAACGAATCGGTTTTGTTACTGACAGTACCGCCTATCTGACTCCGGAGCAAAAAAGACTGTTTGATGCCGAAGTTGTTTCTTTAACGGTTAATTTCGGTGATGAAAGCTTTCCGGAAGAAGGCTTATACAGTAATTTTCAGGAATTCTACGAACGGCTCAAGCAGGTTTCCTTTCTCCCTACCACCTCCCAGCCGTCGGTAGGAGATTTCCTCGAGGCCTACAAAAGAATGGCAGCAAAGGTGGAGAGCATCATTTCCATCCACATTACAGAAGGGATCAGCGGCACTGTAAAAACTGCAAGAACAGCCGCTCAAATGCTACCTGATCTTGATATTACTGTAGTGGATTCAAGGGCTACTGCTGTTGGAGAATACTTGGTTATCGATGCTGCATGGAGGGCAGCAGAGGCCGGCATGGAGAAAAAAGGGGTGCTCCGGGTGATAGATCACGTTGTTGAGAATTTGACGCTGCTCTTTTTACCCGATACCCTCGAGTACCTGCGCAGGGGCGGGAGGATTGGGGGCGCTGCAGCCCTGCTCGGTTCGCTGCTTCAAATAAAGCCTATTCTTTATTTCAACCCAGAAAAGAATAACATCATCGATCTTTACGAAAAAGTTAGAACAAGGGAACGGGGTTTGAGAAGGATCCTTGAAGAGTTGGAGAAGGCATACCAGTCATCCAAGCGCATTAAGACCGCCGTTGTTCACGTCGGGGCCGAGGAGGAAGGGAAAGCCCTGGTAGAAAGAATTAAGCTGCTTTATCCGGAGTTGTCCCCCGAACTCTGCGCAGTGGGTCCTGTTATCGGTGCACACATCGGACCAGGGACTGTCGGCCTATGCTTTTATCCATTGACGCCTGAACTTGCTAAGTTTGTGAAATATTAAATGTTGTTTTCGCAATTTAAAGGAGTGTGCAGGATGACCGGTAGTTCCAGAGGATTGCTTCGGCATTACCGGCACTGGCGGCGCTACAGGGAGATCCTCAACATCCTGATCAAAAACGGGTTGAGCTTCCTTGTCGAAAGGCTAGACCTTCCAGGTCTTCCGGTGTATCGCCGTCTAAGAAAAGGCGCTGTTACCCGGGAAGAAGATTTTTTAAACTTGCCACAACGGTTGGCTCAGGTAATGAGAGAATTGGGGCCGACCTTTATAAAGCTTGGCCAGTTGCTGAGTACCCGTCCCGATCTTTTACCGGAAGAATATATCCAGGAGTTTGCTAAACTGCAGGACCGGGTAGCTTCAGTGCCTTACGACCAGGTTGAAACCGTGTTCTTAAAAGAGTTCGGCAAGCCGCTCGACGAGGTTTTTGAATGGTTTGACAAAGAACCCGTTGCTTCGGCTTCAATCGGCCAAGTGCACCGGGCCAAACTGCGCACGGGGCAAGATGTAGTCGTGAAGGTCCAGAGGCCGGGCATTGAGCGTATCATAAGAGTGGATTTGGAGATCTTAGCAGAAATAGGGAGCCTGATTGAACAGAAGACGAGACTGGGTGAAGTATACAAGATATCAGAAATGATAGAAGAATTCAGCGCATCCATTATGGAAGAATTGGATTTTACGTTGGAGGGCCGCAACGCAGACATCTTTAAGAAAAACTTCGAAGATAATCCTCAGGTTTATATTCCAAGGGTGTATTGGGAGCATACGACACGACGTATTCTGGTAATGGAATATGTGCAGGGTCAAAAAATTACAACCCGTCAAGAACTCAGGGAAGCCGGTTTTAATCCGCTGCAGATAGCCCGCTGCCTGGTGGACGCGATGATCAAGCAGGTCTACCTTGATGGGTTTTTTCACAGTGACCCCCACCCGGGCAATTTGGCTGTTCTGAATGATAATAAAATTGTTTTTATGGACTTCGGCCAAATCGGGCAAATTGACGAAGAACTTAGAGAAAAAGCGGCCGACCTGGTCCTTGCCCTGGTAAAACACAACCCTGACGACATTATAAAAGGTTTGTTTCAGATCGGGGTTATCCATGGGCAACCCAATTTGGCAAGGCTGAGGAGGGATCTGAGCAGGCTTGAAAGAAAATACTACAGACTTCCATTGTGCGAAATCAGCCTGGGAACGTCGGTACAGGAATTGCTGGAGGTTGCCTGGCGTTACCAAATTCAAATCCCTTCCGAGTTTGTAATGGCTGCAAAAGCCATGATTACCCTGGAAGGGGTTATCAGGGAACTGGCGCCGGAAATGAGCCTTGTTGAAATTGCAGAGCCCTTTGCCTCCCGCGTGATCTGGCAGCGTTATGATCCCCGTCGTATCAGGCGGCGTTTCATGGAAAACATCGTAAAAACCACGGCAACCATTGCCCGGTTGCCTTATTTGGCCGAAGGTGTAGCCGAAAGGATCAATCATGGTCAGGTTTCGCTTTTGGTTGAGCACAAGGGATTTCCAATGGTCATTGGAGCATTGCGAAAGTCCATAAACCGTCTTGCTTTGAGCATAATTCTCGCAAGCCTCCTGGTTGCAGGAGCCATTTTGGTCAGCCTTGAGCCTTCCTCTATTTTTTCACGTTATCACCTCTCGGAAATCATTTTCGTGCTTACTTTGATCCATTCATTTATCCTTACAATTCTGCTTGTATTCTATTCCCGCGATTAGAGCCGCAGCATAACCGAATTAGGTATGTAAAAAAATTCACAAATCCAAAACAAAAAGTTTCACAAAAGCAGGAAATTTTCTGCTTTTGTAGAAAGTAATATACGTTAAATCGAAGAGCATCGATTTACCACTAGTGTCTATCCTGCTTTGAAAATAGGTCAAACTCGAATAATCTTTTTTTGAAAAAAGGATTTCAGCAAGATTTGTAGAAGAATACTTAACAATCTATATAAAGAATTTTTATTTTAGTGTATGAGGCATAAAAGGGGGGGAACCTTGAGTAAAAATCAATGGGTATTAGTTTAGTTATGATTGAGGGGTATGCGGTTACCATTTAACATTTCTGGTCAAAGGGAGTGTTCTTGTGAAAATTGCCATTACCGGCAAGGGTGGAGTGGGAAAGACCACACTTGCCGCAGGACTAGCAAAGCTCTTTGCCAAACATGGTTACCAGGTATATGCTGTTGATGCGGACCCCGATATCAGTCTTGGAACGACGCTAGGTGTACCTGAAGAACTGCTTGCCGCCCAGCCTCCGCTGATTGAAATGAGGGATCTGATCAAGGAGCGGACAGGAGCGGGAGGCGGCTTGTATATCTTAAACCCGCAGGTTGACGATGTCCTTGATAAATACGCAATTGATCTCGGCCAGATTAAACTGCTTCGCATGGGGGGTTATAAACAGGTCGGTAGCTCTTGTTATTGCCCTGAAAATGCCTTCCTCAACGCTGTTGTAAACTCTCTTCTCCTCGGGAATCGAGAAGTCGTCATCTTAGATTTTGGCGCCGGAATTGAACACTTAACCCGTGGCACGGCGCGGGGTGTTGACCTCATGCTTATCGTCACTGAACCTACGAGGGTTAGTGTCGATACGACGCGCGTTATCCAGCAAATGGCCAGAGATATGGAAGTGGCAAGGATCAAGGTGGTTGGAAACAAGATTCGTTCTTCAAAAGAAAAAGAATTCCTGTACCGCTCTTTCAAAGATGAGGATATCCTGGCGTGCATGGATTTTGATGAAACTCTTTGGGAGGAAGGGATGCTTGAAGACCCCCGGAGATTGGAAGAGATTATACAGAAGTCTGTTAAGCAGGTATTTGAACAGGTAATCAGTGAGAGGGGTGAGGTTACGGGAACAAAAGGCCGATTTTTATAAGTGCCGGAGTCCGGTAGAAGAAAAACCCGGTAGAAGCCGGTAGAAGAAAAAAAGAAAATTTAAACAGGCTCCGGAAGAATCAGTTTTTGCTTGTCAAATTTAATAAAGGGAGGTTAAATGTATGCCGAGATTTAGTGATACTTCTCTTCAGAATTCAAAGCCGGCAGTAGACCGTAAGAACAGAATCAAGGATCCAAAGAACATTATGCGTACTGTGGATCCGGCTGCTCTCGAGATGCTCCAGTATACGAAGGAAAATAACATCATTACTGCGTTCGACCGCTGGTCTGCCCAACAGCCGCAGTGTGCCTTTGGTTACCAGGGAATTTGCTGCCGCATCTGTTTCGCCGGCCCCTGCCGGATCAAAGCTGAAGAGGGTCCAGGCAGTATGGGTATTTGTGGGGCGAAGGACTATACCATCGTTGCCCGCAACGCCATCAGAATGATGGCAGGTGGTTGCTCTGCCCACTCCGACCACGGCCGTGAAGTTGCCAACGTGTTGCTGCACATGGCCGAGGGACATGCTCCGGACTACAGGGTGGCGGATCCCGACAAGCTGCGCCGGGTTGCAAAACGCATTGGATTGAGCGTCGAAGGCAAGTCTGATCTGGAGTTGGCCAAGGAAGTCGCCGAGGCCGCTCTTGCAGACTTTGGTCGCCAGACCGGCGAACCGTGTACCTTCCTCAAGTCTACCGTTTGTGAGGCTCGTATGGGCAAGTGGTCCGAATGTGATGTTGTCCCGACGGCAATTGACCGATCCGTGGTCGAAGTCATGCACCGTACTCATGTTGGTGTGGATGCTGATCCGGTTAACCTGATATTTGGCGGTATCAAGGCATCGCTTGCAGATTATACCGGAATGCACCTTTCCACAGATCTGTCCGACATCCTCTTCGGTACCCCGAAGCCTGTTCTGAGTGAGGCCAACCTGGGTGTGATCGACCCGGATAAGGTAAACATTATCGTCCACGGGCATAACCCGATCCTCAGCCAGATGGTTGTGGACACGGCCAGGGAAATGGAGGAAGAGGCGAAGGCAGCAGGTGCCAAGGGAATCGGCATCGCCGGTATCTGCTGTACCGGTAACGAGGTATTGATGCGCAACGGTGTTCCCATCGCCACCAGCTACATGGCTCAAGAGCTGGCCATCGCCACCGGCGCCGTCGACGTCATGGTGGTGGATGTCCAGTGTATCATGCCTGCGGTCCGCAACGTGGCCGAGTGCTTTGGGACAAAGCTTGTGACTACCCTGCCGATTTCCAAGATTCCGGGGTCCTATCACTTTGCCTTTGATGAGGCGAGGGCGAAAGAAAGCGCCGCCGGAGTGATCAGGCTAGCCATCGAGACCTTCAAGACACGCAAGGAGAGCGGAAGGGCTACCAGAGTCCCGCAGTTCAAGAACAAGCTGATGGCAGGTTTCAGCCTGGAGGCCCTGATGGATCTCTTCGCGGCCATCAACCCTGACAACCCGATCAGCGTATTGACCGACGCCATCCTGAACGGCGAGATTGCTGGTGTCTGTCTGTTTGCGGGATGCAACAACCTTGAAGCGGTTTACGAGAAGAGCCACACGGAAATCATCAAAGGGTTGGCCCAGAACAACGTGTTCATGGTCGGTACCGGTTGTGTCATGCAGGCTGCCGGGAAGCACGGCTTGTTGACCTATGAGGCGGTAGAAAAGTATGCCGGCCCGGGCCTTAAGGCGTTCATCGACAGGTTATATGAGGCCAATAAGGATAAGCTGCCTGACAAGCTGCCGCTTGCCTTCCACATGGGTTCCTGCGTTGATAACTCGCGGGCGGCTGACCTCTGGACGGCTATGGCGAACGAACTCAAGGTAGACGTGCCGAAGGTTCCGTTTGTAGCCAGCGCGCCGGAAGCTATGAGTGAGAAAGCCGTATCAATCGGTACGTGGGTAGTTGCTCATGGTATTCCCACCCATGTCGGCGCAATGCCACCTCTCGAGGGAAGCAATCTGGTCTGGAGCGTTGTCACTTGTATCGCCCACGACGTATTCGGCGGCAACTTCATCCTTGAGACAGATCCTGAGGTAGCAGTCAAGAAACTGGTAGCAGCTCTCGAATACCGTTCCTGGAAACTCGGGATTCATAGAAAGGCCGCTGAGGTGTATGAGACCGAGTTATGCCAGGCCTTTTAGTACGGGTTAGAGGAAAGGGGGAAAAAGTATGTCCACAGCGTGGCGCGTAGACAGAGAGAGATTTGAAGACATTTATGAAGGCTCTCTGGAACCCGGTAAAGAGCCGAAAAAGCTATTCAGACAGGCCTATGAGGGAACCATTGTGGCATTAAGTTACGCGGAAATCCTGCTGAACAAGGCGATCAAAGATTTTGGCCCCGACCACAAGGTTGGGTACGGTGGAGATACCGCTTACTTTATTCCCGCTATTCGTGCATTGAGTGGGGTTGAAATAACAAAGCTGGGGGACTTTGTACCAATTCTGAACAAGATGCGGGACCAAGTCCATCCGGAGATCAGCCTGGAGAACGCAATGCTTTGGGGCGAGGCCGTCATCCACGCGGCGGAAATCATTGAAGCCGTCCGGTATGCCACAGGCCGCCATGAATTCCTGCCGAAGCCGTGGACCGGGTTTATTCCTGACACCTATGTGCGTAAATGGGGTATCAAGCACGTAGACTGGACGATCCCGGGCGAGGTGGTAATCGTCGGCCGGTTCCGGACATCTGATGATGCCCTGAGGATCGTCAACAAGCTCGTCCAGAAAGGGTTCATGATCTTCCTGTGCGATGAAGTGATTGAGCAGCTGCTTGAGAAGGGTTACAAGTTCGACATCGAAGCCTGGCCGGTTTATCCATTGGGGAACTTCACTCAGGTAATCCACGCCGTTAACTACGCCTTCCGTGCATCATTGATCTTCCCCGGAATTCCCCCGGGAGACAAGTTTATGCACAGGAACTACCAGCGTGACCGTATCCTTGTCTACGTCCTGGCTCTCGGCGAGAGGGATGTCGTCAAGGTTGCTGCCTGTTTCGCGGCCATTTACATGGGCTTCCCGGTTATTGTCGACCAGCCTCTCGAGGAGGACGAGATTTGGAAAGACTGGTACTTCTCAGTACCTGATTACGATGAAGCGATCCAGGTTGGTATCGAGGTCCGTGGCATCAAGATCACTGCCATCGAGGTCGACGTTCCTATCGCCCATGGTCCCGCCTTCGAGGGTGAGACCATCAGGAAGGCCGATATGTTCGTCGAGTTCGGCGGTGGCCGCTCCACGGCATTTGAGCTGGTAAAAATGGTGGATGCGGAAGAGGTCACCGACGGCAAGATCGAGGTGGTCGGGCCCGACGTCGACCAAATGGAGGAGGGCAAGGCTTACCCGCTTGGAATCGTGGTCAAGGTCTACGGGCGTAAGTTCCAGGAAGACTTCGAGCCTGTGCTGGAGCGTCGTGTGCACTACTTCGCCAACTATGGTGAAGGTGTGTGGCATATGGGCCAGAGGGACCAGAACTGGGCCCGTATCAGCAAGGGAGCACGTGAGAAAGGCTTTACGCTAAAAGACCTGGGTAAACTACTGTACGCATATTACAAGAAGGAATATGCCGCTATTGTTGACAGGCTTGAGGTGACCCTGATCACCGATCAGGCCGAAGTGGAAAAAGGCCTGGCAGAGGCGCGTGAGAAGTATCAAGCCCGTGACGATAGGCTCAAGAACCTGCGTGACGACGCGGTGGATGTCTTCTACACCTGCACCCTTTGCCAGTCCTTTGCTCCGACCCACATCTGCTTCGTGGCGCCCGAGCGTACCGGCCTCTGCGGTGCGGTCAGCTGGCTTGACGCCAAAGCGACATACGAGATTGACCCGACCGGTGTCTGCCAGCCTGTACCGATCACCTCTGAATATCTGATCGACCCGGTAGCGGGTGAATGGTCCTCCATTAACGAGACCGCTGCTGCAAGGACCCAGGGCAAGACCACGTCGGTCTGCATGTACACCATGATGGACCGCCCGATGACCACCTGCGGCTGCTGCGAGTGCATCCTGGCCCTTGTCCCCGAGTGCAATGGGTTCATGGTAACAACCCGTGAGCACAAGGGAATGACTCCGGTGGGTATGACATTCTCCACGCTGGCCGGCATGGTGGGCGGCGGTAATCAGACACCGGGCTTCCTGGGAGTCGGACGGCTGTATCTGGTAAGCCGCAAGTTCCTGCCTGCCGACGGGGGCATCGGGAGACTCGTGTGGATGCCCAAGGAGCTGAAGGATCAACTCCGCGACGAACTTAACGAGCGCGGCAAAGAAGCCGGATACGGTGACAATTTTGCCGACATGATTGCGGATGAGACAATAGGAATTACACCGGATGAGATCATGCCGTATCTCGAAGAGAAAGGACATCCTGCCCTTAGCATGGATCCGTTAATGTAACCGGATAAGTCCAGGTCGGCCACCGTGCACCGGGTAATACCCTGAGCGGTGGCCGACCTGGGCCCGGATTACTATAAGTAAAAGTAAAGAATAAAGAAAGGAGAAGGGACAAATGGGTTTAACAGGACTTGCTATTTTTAAACTCTTGCCAAAGACGAACTGCGGAGAGTGTGGCGTACCAACATGCATGGCTTTTGCTATGAACCTGGCAGCAGGTAAAGCCACTTTAAGTGATTGCCCCCATGTCTCCGATGCCGCCAAGGAGGCTCTGGAGTCGGCCACTGCTCCACCGATTAAGCTCGTAAAGGCAGGGACTGGGGACAATGTGCTGGAGATGGGGGACGAGCAGGTTCTCTTCCGTCATGACAAGACCTTCTATCACCCCACAGGTATCTTTATTGAAGTTGCCGACACCGATGATGTTGCTGCCAAGGTCGCGGAGATCGATGCCTTAAAGTTTGAGCGTGTCGGCCAGACCTATGTGGTGGACGGTGTTGCAATCAAGGGTTCCGCCGCAGATAGCTTCAAGAAAGCTGTCGAGGATGCCGCCGCCAAGACCAACAAGGTGTTATTACTGATGACCGAAGACCCGGCGGCAATGGAAGCCGCAGCGGCCGTGGTTGCTGACAGGAAGCCGATCCTTTATGCAGCTAACGCCGAGAATTATGAAAAGATGGTAGAAATAGCCAAGAAGATCAATGCTCCGCTTGTCGTTAAGGGTAAGAACCTGGAGGACCTTGTGGCACTGGTTGAGAAAGTGGTTGGTCTGGGCTACAAGGAACTGATCCTGGATTCCGGAGAGCGCGAGACCTCTAAGGTACTTGCTGACCTGACCCAGATTCGCCGCCAGGCGATTAAGAAGCGGTTCCGCCCCTTCGGTTATCCAGCAATTGCATTCACTACAGAAGAGGATCCCTACCTGGAGGCCCTGCAGGCACAGGTTTACGTTTCCAAGTACGCCAGCGTTGTGGTATTAAAGCATGTGGATTTGGCCAGCCTGCTTACACTATTCAGCTGGCGCAGCAACATCTACACCGATCCGCAGAAGCCGATTGCGGTACAGCCTGGTGTTTACGCAATCGGCGATGTGACGCCTGATTCACCGGTCTATATTACCACCAACTTCTCACTCACCTACTACACGGTGGCGACCGAGGTTGAAGCTACCAGGTTGCCGAGCTACCTGATTGCCTTTGACACCGAGGGACTGTCGGTTTTGACGGCATGGGCAGGCGGTAAATTCGTTGGTGAAACAATCGGGCCCTGGCTGAAAGATTCCGATATCAACCAGAAGGTCAACCACAAGAAGCTTATCATCCCTGGTGGTGTAGCAGCCATCAAGGGCAAGATCGAAGAACTTTCCGGATGGGAAGTACTTGTTGGGCCGCGTGAAGCCTCGGGAATCGGTTCGTTTGCAAAACTCCGGTTAGGTGCCTAACTACTGCACTACCGGTGTTTGCTAAACCCTATCAACCATCCGGGTAACAATCGCCTATCCAGGAAGATGTGGAAAAATATTAATTTAGACAAGAAAGGAGAGTAAATTATGCCGGTTGAGATTTTGAAGGAAAAGTATACAGGCAAGGTTCAGGAAGTAGTGCTCGGCGCAACAAAGGAAGAGGGTGGGACAAGAGCTTACACAGTAAAATTAGGTGGAAGCTCAACCTTGCCTTTCCTGCAGTTTGAAGGAGAGATCCCGAACCGTCCGGTAATTGCTTATGAGATGTGGGACATCAAGCCGGACTGGCCTGCTTGCTTTGAGGAAGTATACGGTGATGTATGGAACGATCCGGTAGCCTGGGCGAAGAAGATCGAAGAACTGGGTGCCGATGTTATTTACCTGAAGTTAAAGGGCGCAGATCCGGAACTGGACAACTCAAAGACCCCGGATGAGTGCGCAAAGGTTGTCAAGGCTATCCTGGAAAACACAGGAGCACCTTTGATGGTAGAAGGCCCCGGCAACCCGGACAAGGACAATGATGTTTTACAGGCTGTCGGAGAAGCGGCGGCGGGTGAAAATATCGCCCTCGGTGTTGCCGAGAAGGACAATTACCGTTCCATCGCTGCCGCCTGCATGATGGGGAAACACTGCATTGTTGGCCGTTCTCCGGTTGACATCAATGTCTTGAAACAGCTGAACATTATGCTAACTGAAATGGGCATATCCCCCGAAAAGATCATCAACGACCCCTTAACCGGTGGACTTGGTTACGGTATTGAGTATTCATACTCCGTTATGGAAAGAGCCCGTTGGGGAGCCCTGATCGGTGACAAGATGATGGCCTTCCCGGTAGTCTGCCTGGCAGGACCCGAAGCATGGCGTGCCAAGGAAGCCTATGCTCCTGTAGAGGATGCAGGTCCTGGTTGGGGCGAACAGAAACCGCGAGGCATTATGTGGGAAGCCATGACCGCGGCAGCCCTGCTGCAGGCGGGTGGAGATCTGATACTGATGCGGCATCCCGAAGCTGCGAAACTGGTGAAGAAGCACATTGAAGGTCTCATGGTTTCAAATGCTTACTAAAAATTTAAAAAAATCAATTTAAATACTTCAAAGGAGGTAAAGATATGGCCTTTTACATGATTGGCGAGAGAATTAACGGTATGTTCAAAGACATTGGAGAAGCCGTTGCAAAGTTCGATCCCAAACCCATACAGGATTGGGCAATCAAACAGACGCAAGCAGGTGCCGCTTATCTTGATGTCAACGTCGGCCCCACTGCAACAGACAGAGTAAAGTCGATGCGCTGGATGGTCGAGGTCATTCAGGAAGTTTGCGACACGCCAATCGCTCTTGACTCCACGAACTATGACGCCATTGAAGCAGGATTGGAAATCTGCAAGAAGCCGGCTTTGATCAACTCCTGCCCTTGCGAAAGACCAAAAATCGAGCGGGTTTTTCCGATGGCTAAGAAGTACGGAGCCAAGATTGTGGCATTGACGATGGATAAAACAGGTATTCCAAAAAGTGCAGACATGCGCGTGGCCTTTGCCATGGAACTGCTTGCTGCCGCTGATGAATTTGGGCTTTCGCCGGATGACCTGTTTATCGACCCGCTGATACTTCCTTGCAACGTAGCTCAGGACCATGCCCCGGAAGTTCTTGAGGCCATGCGTCAGATTAAGGGGCTCTCCGACCCACCGCCGCACTTGACCTTAGGACTCAGCAACGTTTCCCAGGGTACCCCGCATCGTCCGCTAATCAACCGCACCTATTGCGTTATGGCTATGACTGTGGGGCTTGATTCAGCGATTATGGATGTCAGCGATGACGATCTGGTTGATGCCATTGCTACGGCTGACATGCTGTTGAACAATGCCATTTATTGCGATTCTTACGCAAAAGTCTTCCGCCAGAGATAAACTGTCGCCAATGGTTCCAGTAGTAAGGTCCCGCATGAGACGGGACCTTACTCGGAACATATCTTAAAGTTAACAATAGGGAGTGGGGCTTTGAAGTTCGTCTTTTTTAGGGGGAAACTCAATGGCGAAGAATAATAAAAATATCAGAGTCGGGATTTACCTTTGTGATTGTGAAGGAAAGATATCAAAAAATATCGATCTGGAGAAAGTAAAGACTGTTATTCAGAGTAAAACGGATTTTGAGTATATTCGGGTCACAAGTACACTCTGCGGAAAGATTGAGAAAGAAAAACTGGCGGGAGAAATTGAAAAGTATTCTTTAAATCGCCTCTTGATCGCCGGCTGTACAGAGCCGTTTATAACGCGTCAATTCCTGCAGGTAGCAGAGGAAAAGGGAATGACCCGTTATGACGTGGAGTTCGTGGACCTGTCCTCAGTACGGGACGGGAGTGACGGCGCGGTGGCAGTCATCAACAACGTTCTGGCCAAGATCCAGTTGCGTGGAGAAATAGTCATAGAAGAAATTGATGTAACACCTCAAGTTTTGGTTATTGGCTGTGGAAAGGAAGGAGCTAAGGCTGCCCTGGCTATTGCCAAGAATCAACCGGTAGTGATGGTTGAAGGTGACCCTGGAGTTGCTGACGGCATCCCTCTTGTAAAAGGGACATCAAATATTAGTATCAAAGCAGGGACCAGGGTTGCCGGCATTGAAGGTTTTGCGGGCAATTTTACTGTGCGACTTGTTGAAAACGGGCAACTCGTCGAGCAAAAATTCGGGGCTGTTGTGGTTGCTCTTGAAGCACGGCCGGTGTATGACAAGAGCAAGTACGGCGGACTCGAACTTGGCGAACATGTTCTTTCCCTGTCGCAGTTTGCTGCCTGTGATAAGAGTTTTGCCGGTCAAAAGGTTACTTTTGTGTTGGGGAAAGCTGATGCCGATTCCCTGCTCTCTTATGCAAAGGTACTAGACGCGGCCATAGATCTCAAGGAAAAAGGAGCTGCAGAGGTCAGCATTCTTTACGAAGACATGAAGGTTTCGGCAGATCAGCTGGAACAGAAATACGAAATTGCGAGGGCCAAAGGTGTTAATTTCTTAAAGTATGTAGGTGAAATAGAATTTTATTCAACTGTTATTGCGGCAACGGTTCAGTACCGGGAGCCTTTCTTAACACAGCTTGATCCCCTTAGGATAACCTCGGATTATCTGGTGCTAGCAGAGGATTACGTTCCTTCCCCAGCAACCAAGGAATTGGCTGATGCATTAGAGATCAGGCTTGATCCGGCCGGATTCTTCCAAGATGATAATGTACATTTCCTGCCTGTAAAATCGAACCGCGAGGGCATCTACTTCGTGGGGAGTTGCCATGGTCCCATCTACGGGGTTGAAATCGATAGGGAAGTTGCAACTGTAGTTGCCGAAGTAGGCCGATTTGCTAATGGCAAAGTGAAAGTACCTGCTTTGCAGCCTCGTGTTGATCCTGAAAAATGCGCAGTCTGTTTAACCTGCTACCGTACTTGTCCGCATAAAGCCATTGAAATAGTGCACGATGAAAGCCTCAACAATTTATACCATTCCGCACCCCGGATGAATCCTCTGGCCTGCCGCCGCTGTGGAACATGCGCTGCCGAATGCCCGGGCAAGGCAATCCAGTTACCCTTCTATTCAGATCAAGAGATCCTGCAGGAAACCAGCAAACCTCCTAAAATTGTGGCTTATGCCTGTGAGAATTCCGGATTTCTGGCTTCGGAGTACGCCCGGGACCTAGATCCTGAATTACAAGAGAATTTGCAAATAGTGCGCGTTCCCTGTGCCGGGAAGATCGATGTTATTTACCTTTTGAAAGCCCTAGAGCGTGGCGCCGACGGTGTTATGCTGTTGGCTTGCCATAAAGAAAACTGCAAGTACGTTTGGGGAAATAAACGTGCAGAAAAGCGTAAGGACCAGGTGCGGAAGCTCCTCAAGGACATTGGGCTGGAAGAGGAGCGGATCGATTTCGTACATGTTGCCGCAAACCAGGGGAACCAGTTCAATGCTGCCGTACGGGCCATGGCCGAAAGAATTCACCAGTTAAGTATAAACGCAGGGAAGGTGATAAAATGATCGTTGCCGAAAGGAAGCCTGTCGAGAAAGTTCTTGAGATGATTGCTCCTTATAAGAAAGTGCTGATTGCCGGTTGTTACGGTTGTGTAACGGTATGTCTGGCGGGAGGAGAGAAAGAGGTAGGAATCCTGGCTTCTCAAATCAGACTGGCGCGAAACAAGGCTGGCAATCCAATAGAGGTTGTGGAACAAACTGTGGAGCGCCAGTGCGATGCCGAGTACCTGGCGAAATTTCAGGATAACGTGAGCAAGGTAGAAGCTGTTGTTTCGCTAGCCTGCGGAATTGGAATTCAGTACCTTGCAGAGAAATCTCCGGTTCCGGTATTTCCTGGAGTTAACACCTTGTTCCTGGGAGCCAACATTGATGTTGGAAAATGGGAGGAAAGATGTTTTGCCTGCGGTGATTGTGTACTGGATAAGACGGGCGGAATATGTCCAATAGCCCGCTGCTCAAAAAGTTTACTTAACGGACCTTGCGGCGGATCCCAATACGGAAAATGCGAGGTTTCCAAAGATGTTGATTGCGGTTGGCAGTTGATTTATGACAGACTTAAGGCTTTGGGACAACTTGATAAGCTGAAGGAAATAATACCTGCTAAGAACTGGAAACGGGATAAAGGTCCGAGAAAACTGGTAAGGGAGGAATTGACCCTTGAAAGAGATTAAATTCGAAAACCTGAAATCCGGAAGTAATCTTGAGAAAGTTCTTGTTTCGGGTCAGTTTGCCTGCACCGGGGAAATTGGTCCTCCGACATATGCGAGCTTTGAGGAAATAGATAAGCACGCAAGAGAAATGAAAGGAAAAGTAGATTCCATAAACTTTACCGACAACCAGACTGCCGTTGTGCGTCTTTCCAGCTGGGCTGCATCTCTTCGTTTAATTTATGAACACGGGATGGAGCCTAACCTTCAAGTGGTATGTCGGGATCGCAACCGCCTGGCCATACAGAGCGACCTTTTGGGAGCCTACGCTCACGGCATACGCAATGTACTCTGTCTGTCGGGCGATCATCAGACCTTTGGGAGCAGTCCCGGGTGCAAGGGTGTGTACGATGTTGACTCCGTCCAACTTATCAGCATGTTGAAACGGCTCCGTGACGACGGGTGCTTCGAGTGTGGTGCAGAGTGCAAGATAAATCCGAAGTTCTTCATCGGCTGCGCAGAAAACCCCTTTGGTGATCCTTTTGAGTTCAGGGCGATTCGCTTGGAAAAAAAGATCGAAGCTGGAGCTGATTTCGTCCAGACCCAGTGTATCCTTGACATGGAGAGGTTTGAACTTTTCATGGAAAAGGTGCGGGAGCTTGGTTTACACAAGCGTGCCTTTATTTGCGCCGGTCTAATGCCGGTCAAGTCACCGAGAATGGCCCGCTACATGCAAACAGGGGTGCCCGGTATGCTGGTTTCTGAGGAATTCTGCCAGCGGCTGGAGAAAGCCGAGGACCCGAAGGCGGAGGCTGTTAACATTACTGTCGAATACATCAAGCGGTGCCGGCAGATAGAGGGAGTAGCAGGCGTCCATATTATGGCGGTTGCGTGGGAATCCATAGTACCAACAGTCATCGAAAAAGCCGGTCTTCTGCCCAGGCCGACATTTTAACTCGCGGGCATTGGAGGGGTTAACTTGGAACGAAAAAAAGTCCTGGTAATTGGTGGTGGCGCCGCGGGGATGTCCAGTGCCCTCGATCTTGCAGAGCGGGGCGTAGAGGTTTATCTGATCGAGAAGGAGAAAGAGATTGGCGGCAGAGCAGCAACGTACTGCTGCAAGGCCACCGATGAATGCAATCGATGCGCTGCATGTTTGGTTCTACAGGAAAAGGATAAAGTTGCTCAGGAGCCTCTGATTCAGGTTTATACAAATGCTCGTGTCGAAGAAATTAAAAAGAGCGGAAATTGTTATCAAGCTAAAATTCTCTATGATGGCAAGACTGTTTCCCTTGATGTTCAGGCCGTTATTGTGGCAACCGGCTTCGACCCCTACGATCTCAGCATGAGAAGTGAGTTTGCTTATGGAGTAGAGAAAAATGTCATCACTGGCCTGGAACTGGAAAAGGCAATTAAAGAAAAAGGTGGGTTGGTTGCCGCTTTCGGCTCTGACATCAAAAAAATTGGGTTCATTCAATGTGTCGGGAGCCGGGATCTCTCCATCGGGAATGGTTACTGCTCTAGAGTTTGCTGCATGTACGCTGCAAAACTCGCCAAGATTATCCGTAACGAATTGCCGGATGTCGAGATCAATATCTTTTATATGGACTTCCAGAGTTTCGGGAAGTGCTTTAGCAAATTTAATAAAGAACTTCGCGAAACAGATAAGATCAAGTTTATCCGGGCCATTCCCTCCAAGATATATGGTTTTCCGTACGATCGCTTGACTGTTCGCTATACCGATTCACTGGTTGGCAAGCAATCTGAAGAAAAATATGATCTCATTGTCCTGTCCCTTGCCATAACACCCAGTGCAGGTAGCCGTGACCTTGCTGAAAGGTTAGGAATTACTTTAGATAAGTACGGGTTTATGCAAGGAGGGGCGGAAGGCGTTTTCACTGCCGGCGTCTGCGAAGGTCCCAAGGATATTCCTCAAACCATCGGACATGCCAAGGCAGCGGCAGGAAAGGCTTACAGATACCTGTACAGTTAACCAATGTGGCTCTTGTTTCCCCCGGTAGGAAAAACCGGGGGTTGTCTTTTTTAATGCATAACTTATACACCCGCAGAATACAATTATACGAGATATGCTGCTATAGGCGGGGTGAGGTTAATGTTGCCAACTGACGACAATATGATCGGGAAGCAGATAGTTACAAAGATTGACGCTTTGATTGATGTGATAACATCAGTATCTCTTCAAAATAGAGAAAGTCGGGATGAATTGTTTCGACAGGGGTGCGATCTTGTACGTGATGTCTCGGTTTTGTTGGAGAAGTTTCTTGGAACCAGCGAGTACTATATTAAGCAAGCTATACAGGAATTGGTTAAACAAAGGCTTCCGGATAACGAGTCGCTTGTTGAAGACTTCTTTGATATTTTAGAAGAGATGCTATCCTTTACAACACATCGATCGGCGGAATCATCCTCTTTAACTGCTCCTCGTGATGATTTGCAGCGGGCGCTCTCCTTTCTTTTTCCAAATGCCAAAATTATAAGGAATTGCAGGTTCCGGGGGGTTGACCTGGAGTATTATATTCCGTCCTGCAAGCTTGCAGTTGTAAATGCTGCTAAAGAAAAAAGTGTTCAGGCACGCAAAGACTATATTTGCCAAAGTCATGGAATTCAATTAGTACGCGTAGATCCCCAAAAATTGACCGGTTACCGGGAAATTGCAAGGTACATCAAACGGGAGTTGCGACATTCCTCCTGAAAAATTACAATAACAAAATATTGACATCAGAAATATGGGGTGGTAATATTTACGAAAGTAATCTTTGAAAAGCCTGTGATGGGGAAGAGTAAGTGAGGCGCTGTTTTTTAGCGAGCCAGTGGATATGGTGGAAGGCTGGCAAACAGCACACTGAAGGCCGCCCCGGAGGTATCTACTGAAAGGAAAGCGTTCCGAGTAGGTATGATCGGTTCCTCACCGATATCAGAGGTAGAGTTGGATCCTCAAAAGGATCAACTAGGGTGGTACCGCGGGAGAAACCCCGTCCCTTGGGATGGGGTTTATTTTTTTACCTTTTTTAGGGTCAGATTTATATTTTCAAGCAGATAGGGAGGATGGTGCCTCATGCAAGAAGCTTTTATTTCACGAATTGTCCGGGGACTTCCCAGTTCAGGAATCAGGAAATTTTTCGATTTAATTGCCGAGAGCGAAGGGATCATTTCGTTGGGGGTAGGGGAACCCGACTATATAACCCCTGATTCGATAAGAGCTGCCTGCATCGAGGCTATGAGGAAGGGAATCACAAAATACACATCCAATTGCGGCATGATGGAATTGCGCCATGAAATAGCTAATTACCTTGCAAACAGGTTTGGATTGAACTACTGTCCCGATCAAATTCTTGTCACAGTGGGAGTGAGCGAGGCAGCGGATCTTGCCCTGCGTGCCATTATAAATCCGGGTGATGAAATACTCATTCCCGAGCCCTGCTACGTGTCATACGCCCCCTGCACTGCTATTGCAGGCGGCATCCCGGTAATGATTCCTACCCGGTACGAGGATGAGTTTCGTCTAAAGAGGAAAGAACTACTTGCTCATATTACAGAGAGAAGCAAGGCAATACTCCTCTCGTATCCAAACAACCCCACCGGTGCCATCATGACATGGGAAGACCTGACGGAGATCGCACAGATAGCTGAAAAATATAATTTACTGGTTATATCAGACGAGGTTTATGCGGAATTAACTTATGAAACCAAACATATCAGCATTGCTTCCCTTCCAGGTATGGCAGAAAGAACTATCCTGTTAAACGGTTTCTCCAAGGCTTTTTCCATGACGGGTTGGAGGTTAGGATTTGCCATCGGTCCGAAAGAAATTATAAATGCCATGTTAAAGATACACCAGTATACAATGCTATGCGCGCCGTCAATAAGCCAGTACGCAGCTATCACGGCACTCCGGGAGGGTTGTCGATTCATTGATGAGATGCTAGCCGAATATAATGAGCGCCGTAAGCTGATTGTAAACGGCTTAAAACAGATTGGCCTACCCTGTTTTGAACCAAAGGGTGCGTTCTACGTGTTCCCGAGTATTAAACATACCGGTATGACTTCTGAAGAGTTCTGCGAACGCCTGCTTTTTGAAGAGAAGGTAGCGGTTGTCCCTGGAAATGCTTTCGGAAAGAGCGGCGAGGGCTTTGTTCGCTGCTGTTATGCTGCTTCTTACAGCGAAATTGAAGAGGCTTTAGAAAGAATCGATCGCTTCTTGAGACGTTACCGTCAGCCCAGTGCCGCGATGCTATAAAGAAAATTTTATTGATAAAACTAACGGCGGAGAGGTGTTCCCTCTCTATTATTTTTTGTAATTGCCAGTACTCTGCTTTCTTGATAACTTACTACAAGCAACCGTCTGACAAAAGAATGTTTTGCCCAGGGAACTATTTCCCCAAGTGATATGTAAATCGCAAAGGCTTTTTTTGTATAGTCCTCGATAGGGTAAGTAAGTACAAAATGCTTGAGAGTTTGCAAGATATGCTTTTTTCTTGCCGTAACCAGCAGCTTCTCCAGGACAATTTCATCATCTTCAGTGAAGTGGTAAGTTGACAACAATGTTTTAAAGCATTTAAGCTCATCTGTAGTGAAAATTACTGGTAAGAATTGGGGGAGTTCTGCCAATACATCCGCTTTTTTCAGATAAGAAGACAGATTAACGAGCACATCTTCCGGCCTAAAGGGAAGGTTCTCGTAGTTGAACTGAGTAATACGGAGCGAATTTAAGGCACGGAGCAAATTTGCCCTGGTCTGATAGGCTGTTTTCGGATCATTAAGAGCATAGAGGATCGCCTCTCTACAGAGACAACGTACCTCCCTGGCGACAAAATGGGTTGGTTCCGAATCGAAGGCTTGGTTACGGTGGTTCCTTAAATGTTGAGAATATGATATTAGACCATATAAGATGTAGGGTACTTGGGGAAGAAAGAAAGAACGCAATTGTGAGAATGTTAAAAGTGCGGGATGGTTCTGGTACATATTGAAGAAGGTTGCGTCGAGGGTTTCTGCCGGATCCGCGTTAACAAAGTCTCGCCATCTTGCCTGCAGGAAAGTCAAATCAGCCGAATTTAATTGCTAGGCGTTCAAAAGGGCAGTTAATAGGTGTTGCATATTTCACCTCACAGGTGTTTAAAGTTACAATATCATTATTCCCTTAAAACCTTCTTTTATAATAAAGAAGAGGTTAAAATGTTTAGTAATTAATTTGTTCCGGTTTTTAATCTTTTAGCAGGTTTTTTGGCAAGTACCGGATAATTATAGTTATATGGATGGCATGGTAAGGTGGTGTGTTCAATGGAAGGTGGTGGAAGATTTTTACCTGCACTCTTTAGCAAAGATTTTTTTACAGCCGGTTTTACTTCAGTTCCTAATCTGTTATTTAAATATTCTCGGAGACTTCACTTAGAAAGTATCGACATACTAGTAATCATTGCTCTTTTATACTTTCAACAAACGGGGAAAAAAGAACCTGCTCTCAGTGAGTTTGCAAGGGTTATAAATACTCCCGAGGAAAAGATACAGGCATCACTTGAAAGAATGAGGTTTAAGGGTTTGTTAAACATTTCTGATAACTGTCTGGATCCCACCGGGCTTTTCGAAAAGATTATGGACCTCTGGGCAACTGAAAAGATGCAGGCCCTACAGGAAGGCTGCAATGAGGTTGCCGTAGCAAAGGCAACAGAAAGAGCAGAAACACCATTTCTAGACAGTCTAATTTATGCTTTCGAGCAGGAATTTGGACGGGCACTAACCCCGATCGAGTTCGATCAAATTAGTCATTGGAGCAGCATTGATGGTTATTCGGAAGAACTCATTTTAGAAGCATTAAAGAGGGCGGTTTTACAAGGAGTGTGTAATTTTAAATATATAGATAGAATTCTATCACACTGGGCAAAACAGAATCTCCGAACCGTACGGGAAGTGAAACAGTACGAAGAGAAATATATCTCTCAGCGGCAACTGCGAAGGGGCCGGACTCCCCAGGTTAGCGTTAGATGGGAAGAGAAAGAAGAAAAATACAAAGATTTATATATAAACAGGCTGGATGACTGAAATGAAACGGGTTAATGAGATCATCTGCAGTTTGAAGAAAATTATTGATGCAAGAGAAAAGTCCCCACATGAAGAAGGTCAGGATTATTTTAAGTGTAGCCTCTGCCGTGACCGGGGACTGATATTTAATGGCGATGTTGTAAGGGTTTGTCCTTGTGTAAAACAACATTATTTAGAACTACGCTATCAGTATGCCAATATTACACCTGAAATAAAGGATTACAGTTTTGAAGGCTTTCGACTTGATTATTACCAAGGTGGCCACCGGAAACAGGCTAACGCTGCATTAGAGGGTGCCCGTCAGTTCGTCAGTGATTACCTTCAAAACCCACATACGCGTGGGCTTTTATTTACGGGAGATGTCGGTGCCGGGAAAACATATCTGGCTGGCGCTATTGCTAATTCCCTTTTGAAAAAGAATGTTAGAGTCCTTTTTCTGGTTGTACCCGATTTCCTGGACGAGTTAAGAGCTACTTATAATAAAGGAAATACCAGCGAAGGGTACGATTCGGATGATGTTTCGCTCCTGCGCGGCGTTAGACAGGTGGATGTCTTGATCCTGGATGATTTAGGAGCGCATAATTATACCCCCTGGACATGCAATAAACTATACTCCCTACTAAATTACCGCTTGAATTACCAGCTTCCTGTAATCATTACAACAAACCTTTCGTTGGGCCAGCTTGATCAGTTTCTTGGAGAACGTACCACTTCAAGGATTGTTCAGATGTGCCGTATTTATGAAATCCATGTAACAAAGGATATTCGCCACCAAAAAAACATACACGGTCTTCAAAATAAATAATTTGCCAAAAGGATTTCATTAAGCTTTGCAGAATGAACGCAAACATCTGCCTGGGACGAATCTAAGACCATTGGACGCACGCGCGGGAAAGGCGAAATTAGGCTTTTATATCGCTTTGAATACTGAAGAGAATAAGTTGAGGGGGAAGTTGGATGAGCAGTGTCAAGGATCTGGGACGAAAAGTGATTTTTTCAATTAGCCCTTATGTTCCGGGAAAGCCCATCGAAGAGGTGGAGCGCCAGTTAGGGATTGCTGGTGTTATTAAACTGGCGTCGAACGAAAATCCTTTAGGGCCTTCGCCGATGGCTGTTGATGCCATGAGACAGGCTCTCGGGCGTGTGAGCAATTATCCTGACAGCAATTGTTATTACCTGAAGCAGGAACTGGCATTGCACCTGGGATGCCGGGAAGATAACATTGCTTTTGGAAACGGTTCTGACGAACTATTAAAACTGATTGCAGAAACCTTTCTTAATCCGGGGGATGAGGTCCTCTTTGCCCAACCTTCCTTTTCGGAGTATGAATTTGTGGCAAGGGTTATGGACGCGAAGCCAATTGCAGTCCCGCTCAAGAGTGATTTCACCTACGATTTGGACGCAATTCTGCTGAAAATTAGCTCCCGCACCAAGCTGATCTTTATCTGTAACCCGAACAATCCCACAGGAACCATAATTACAGCATCGGAACTTTTCGATTTTATAAATAAGGTGCCTGAAGGCGTCATCGTTATCCTCGACGAGGCGTATCACGAGTATGTAACAGACCCCCTTTATCCTAATTCCCTTGAACTGATTGATCAGGGCAAAAACGTCATTATCCTGAGGACTTTCTCAAAGATTTATGGCCTCGCCGGGTTGAGGATCGGTTACGGCATCGCCAGCTCCGAAATCATTTCAATGATACATCGTGTGAGAGAACCATTCAACGTAAACCTGATGGCTCAGGAGGCAGCAAGGGCATCACTGTGCGATAAAGATCATCTTATGCAAAGCAAGAAACTGGTGATTATGGGGAGGGAGTACCTGTACCGGGCATTTGATAAATTAGGTTTGAGATACATACCGACTCAGGCCAACTTTATATTTGTTGACGTCAATCGGGATTCGGTTACATTATTTAATTCCTTGCTGAGGCAAGGGGTTATTGTGAGGACCGGGGATATTTTCGGGTATCCGAGTTATATCAGGGTTACCATAGGAACACCGGAACAGAACGAACGTTTCATTAACTGTTTGCAGAGAGCGCTTGATGAGGTGGTAAGCGTAAAAAAACACCCACCTTGTAACCAGGGTGGGTATTGAAATAGGCTTATTTATTGATGCGGCAGCTAGCGGGCAAGGAAACGGACCAAGGCAGTAACTCATCCAGGTCTTTCCCGCCC
>CADDZA010000027.1 GCA_902812435.1 Clostridia bacterium | reverse complement strand
GTTCCCTGAAAAAAACAGGTAATTTAGGGAAAAGGGGTTATTTACACTCTTTACCAGGTGCTGTAGCTGGAAGCCTTGTGGCTGTTGAAATGTAGGGATGGTAAATACTGGGGGCGCGGGTTCTGACACGACGGAGGCGTTCTTGACGAACTCGCTCTTCCACTGGCTGAGCATCTGCGGGTTCAACTGATACTTTGAGGCTACCTGGTTCAGTGTTGACTCCTCCCGGAGGAGTTCCAGGACTACCTTTGCTTTAAACTCTGAGGTGTAGCGATTTCTCTTCTCCATGATCACATTTTAGCTTATTTTTTACCGCAATGTGTCTCACCCTATGGGAGCAGTATACCTCTTCTCACAATGTCAGGCCCCGAGTTCTTATAAAAAAGCAAGCCTCAGGGTATCCTTTCCTATTTTTCCATGCCTCAATATTGCCCGGGTATTCACACCAAAATCAAAGACATAACCCGGTGGTAAAACAGGCTACGATGTTCTCCTATGTTCGGATTCATTGAAAGGCGTATTCCGTTGCCGCGGGGAGCGGTGCTTTTCCTGAAGAGAACGGATTCCTTACCCGCGAACTAATGTGGGACGGCCTGCCGGGGCCCGGAGGGCGTTTTCAAACCCGAACGATAGGGATAAAACTGCCTTATATAATATAGACAATTGAGAAGGTCGATTTGCTGCATTCTTCGGAAAAATTTTTGAGGAATAATGCTGAGAGAATAAAGGGGAGAGTTGATCACGAATGGGGTGCGGAAGATAACGAAGAAAAGGGAGAAGATCTCCCGGCGGAGAAGTTAACCCATCAAGAGTTCGTCTTCTTCGTCCCCTTGAACGGTATATTCGTTCAACATGCGGTTGACAAAATCCAGAATGGTTTTTATCTTATCGTCGGGAAGCGTCCGGATCAGCTCGATCAACCTTTCGCGCTCTTGCTGCAACTGGCATCATCCTCCCGGTTAGTATTATTCCCCTACCGGTGGAAAAAATCCCGCAGATCTTAATATATTATCCGTTCGGGGTGGGCGTAGATGTTGAGGCGGTTTCCCCGGGCGAACCCGATGACGGTGATGTTTAAGGCATCGGCCAGCCTGACGGCCAGATCCGTAGGCGCCGAGCGGGAAACAAGAACAGGCACCCCCATCCTGGCCACCTTTAACAGGATCTCCGAGGAAATGCGCCCGCTGTAGACGATCATTTTGTTGTTCCTGGGAATTTCTTCGAGAAAGCACTGCCCGAAGATCTTGTCTATGGTATTGTGTCGGCCGATGTCTTCCCGGAAGATGATTATTTTCCCGTCGCAGGCCAGGGCGGCGTTGTGCGTACCGCCGGTGCGCTGGAAGATCCCGGATCTTTCCTGGAGTTCCCCGGCCAGCCGGGAAACGGTGGCTGCATCCACCCGGATGCTTGAAACAAGCGGGATTAGGGCGGAGTTATCCCCCTGGAAGTGTACGGAAACGCCGCTGCGCCCGCAGCTCGATGCCACATAGCGCTTTAATACCAGCCTGTCGCCAGGACCTTCACCCCGTATTTCCACGCGGGCGATGCCCTTCTCGCCGTCAACGGCAACTCCGATCAGGTCCTCCCGCTGCACCAGAACACCTTCCGAGCAAAGAAATCCTACGGCCAGGTATTCCAGATCGATGGGGGAACAGACAAGGGTTGCGAATTCCTTTGAATTTACATAAATGGTGAGGGCCGTCTCCCGCACGACCGGGTCTTCTCCCAGTTGCGCCCCCTCCTCGTTTAGCTTCACTACCCGGCAGATCGTTACCGGAGCATTGTCCATGGCGGTTTCCTCCATACAACATATTATGGGCTCTATGCCGGCTTGAGATATGCGTAAGGTCCCTCGGCGTGGGCGATCTCCCCGTTCACCAGGACCAGTTCCACCCTTGTACGCAGGTCCAGCGGGTGCCCGCTTAAGACGATGACGTCCGCGTCTTTTCCCGCAACCAGGCTGCCCACCCGGTCGGCGACACCGAGGATCTCCGCGGCATTGATGGTGATTGCCCTGAGGGCCTCCAGTTCGTCCATGCCGCCCTTAACCGCAAGCCCGGCACAGAGGGAGAGGTACTGGATGGGGACCACCGGGTGATCCGTCATGATGGCGACCTTCACCCCTGCCCGTGCCAGGATTCCGGCCGTTTCGAGGGAGCGGTCCTTCAGCTCCACCTTGGCCCGGTTGGTGAGCAACGGCCCCACCACCGCCGGAACCCCTCTCCTGGCCAGTTCCTCGGGGATCTTGTGGCCCTCGGTGGCATGCTGGATGCTCACGCGCAGCTTGAATTCGTCGGCGATCCGCAGGCCGGTGAGTATATCGTCCGCCCGGTGGGCGTGGATGAGGAGGGGCAGTTCTCCGCGCAACACGGGTTGGAGGGCCTCCAGTTTCAGGTCCCGGTCAGGCCGCTTTGACGGGTTGTCCTTCCACACAGACATTTTGTGCTGGTAGTTTTGCGCGGCCACCAGGTTTTCACGGAGCAGTGCGGCGGTGGCCATCCGTGTGATCGGGGTTTTTTTCTGATCCCCGTATACCCGCTTGGGATTTTCTCCCAAAGCGGCTTTCAGGCCGACAGGGTTTTTCAGAACCGCCTGATCCACGGTTTTGGCATAGGTCTTCAGGACCAGGCTCATTCCGCCGATGACGTTTGCGCTGCCCGGCCCGGTCATGATCGTGGTTACACCCCCCTTGAGGGCATCCTGAAAGGCCAGGTCCTCCATGTAAACCGCGTCAATGGCCCGCAGGTGTGGGGTGACAGGGTCTGTTGTTTCGTTGATGTCATCCCCTTCAATGCGGTAGATTTCTTCCGCTACCCCGATGTGGGTGTGGGCGTCGATGAAACCGGGCAGCACATATTTGCCGGATACGTCTATGATCCGGGCCTCTCCCGGCGGGTTGATTCCGCCGCCGACCGCGTAGATTAGTCTGCCTTTGATGACAACGGTTCCCCTTTCGTAAGTGGGGCCCTCCATCGTCACGATCTTCCCGTTTACGAGAGCAAGCATCTTTCCTTCGCCTCCTTAATAGAATACGGGAATGGGAAAATCTCAGGGAAGGCAGTGGTGAAACTGAAAGAGCGAAGTGGTTGGGGCAGGTGTGATTGTATTTATCAGTTTCATTATAGCAGGGGAGGCTCCTGAATTATTCCTCGATCAGGCTCCGTAACACCGCCAGGTTTTCTATGTCTTCTTTCATGTCCGGCCCCTTGGGTGTTTCCAGTACCATCGGCAGGAGGCGCAGGTGGGGATGGTTCACGAGAAAGCGAAACCCTTCCAGGCCGATCCTGCCCATCCCGATGTGCTCGTGCCGGTCCAGGCGGCTTCCGAGGCTGCCTTTGCTGTCATTGAGGTGAACCGTCTTGAGGCGGTCGATTCCGATCACTTTGTCAAAGTCCTCGAGGGTTCGCTCGAAGGCGTCCGGAGTGCGGAGGTCATAACCCGCCGCGAAGGCGTGGCAGGTATCGAAACAGACTCCGAGCCGCTCGGGATGAAAGTTTTCCTCGATGAGACGGGCAATGTGTTCGAACCTGTATCCCAAACCCGATCCCTGGCCGGCGGTTGTTTCGATCAGCACGGTGACCGAGGTGTCTTCCACCCGATCAAAAACCTCGTTAAGGGCTTGGGTGATCCTGTTCAACCCCACTTCTTCCCCCGCGCCGGAATGTGCTCCCGGATGGAAAATCAGGTAGGGGATGCGCAGGGAAACGCACCGCTCCAGTTCTACCTGGAATGCGTTTAGGGACTTCTCCCACAGCTCCTCGTCTGGTGAGGCAAGGTTGATCAGGTAGGAGGTGTGCGCCAGGATGGGATCGATCCCGGTCTCATGGCGGGCGGCTTGAAAAAGCTCGATGTCCTTGGGTGTGAGGGGCTTTGCCTGCCACCGGTTGCTGTTCTTGGTGAAGATCTGGATGGTTTCGCAACCGGCGCTCTTCCCGCGCAGGATCGCGTTGGCCACACCCCCGGCAATGGACATATGGGCTCCCAACGGCATGTTGCTCACTCCGTTTTCTCCAGATTGGCCTCTAACCGGAACTCAAGATTAAAGAATTCAACTCTCCCTTTCCACTTCTCCAAGTACCTCGTCCAGGTTGTGGATCATCTCGTCCACATTCTCCCTGGTGATGACCAGCGGCGGCTGGAATGCCAGCACGTTGCGGGAGCGCCCGTTCTTCCCGATCAGGATGCCGCGGTTTTTCATCAGTTCCAGCACCCGGTCGGTCTCCGCTGCGGCCGGCTGCTTTCCGTTTTTCACCAGTTCCGCCCCCTGCATCAGCCCGATGCCCCGTACGTCCCCGATCAGGGGGTGCTTTTCCTTCAGCTCCAGGAGCTTTTCTCTGAGGTAAGTGCCCAGGGTGGCGGCGTTGTCCATGAGCCCTTCCTTTTCGATCACTTCCAGGGTGGCGAGGCCGGCCGTCATGGAGACGGGGTTTCCGCCCAGCGTGGAGGCGCCGGGGCGTGTGTATTTATCCGCTATTTCCGGGCGCGAGATGAAGGCTCCGATAGGGGTCCCGTTGCCCAGGGCTTTGGCCATGGTCATGATGTCCGGCTCCACCCCCCAATGCTCGATGGCAAACCACTTACCGGTGCGGCCGAACCCGGTCTGGACCTCGTCGATAATCAAAAGCGCTCCGTATTCATCAAGGATTTCCTTCACCCGGGTAAAATATTCCGGAGGCGGCGTGATTATGCCGCCGTTTCCCTGGATGGGCTCCGCCAGGAGGGCGGCCACCTGTCCGGAAGTCGATGTCTCGATCACCTGTCTGACCGCCTCGGCGCAGGCCAGATCGCAGGACGGATACGTCAGTTTGAGGGAGCAGCGATAGCAGTAGGCGTTGGGCACAAAGGAAATCCCACCGGCAGGGGTGGTGTCCGTGCGCCAGAAGCGCAGTCCCGTCATGCTCATCGTGAGGTAGGTTCTTCCGCTCAGGCCGTCCTGCAGGGCGAGGAGTTCGCTCCGTCCGGTGGCAATTTTTGCCAGGAGAATGGCTCCCTCATTGGCTTCTGTGCCGCTGTTGCAGAAAAAGCTCTTCTGTAACCTGCCCGGGGTAATCCTCGCAAGCTTTTCCGCCAGTTCCACCATCGGCTGCGTCAGGTAAATGTTGCAGACGTGCTGCAGGGTCTTTACCTGTTCACAGATGCGCCTGGTGATCTCCGGGTGGCAGTGCCCGGCGTTGATCACGGATACGCCTGCGAAAAAGTCGAGGTACCTCTTGCCCTCGTGGTCGAACAGGTACTGTCTTTCACCCCGCACAATCTGCATGGGCTCCTCGTAGAAATGGTACAGACAGGGTATGATGTACTCCCTTTTCTTTTTGATGATCTCTTCAGGTCCCCAGAATTGATCCACCGGTTCGAACCTCCTCCAGATCATTTTTGCGCAACCGGCTCGGTTGCCTGCTTGACCCTGATTCCTCTTGTGTAGGGGCCGGTTCCGAAGTTCGCCCTCCTGACCTTCAGTAACTCATCCCATTCCTCCTCCGAACAGCCGAAGTTATCCGGGTCCTCCCAAAGCCGGTCAAGCCCGGCCCGGTAAATTCTTGTGACCGCTCCGGTTTCTTCGGGCGTGTAGGTCGGGATTTCCAGGCGCAGGCTCCTGAAACCCGCACCGTAGAAGGAGCGGAGGTAGGGCAGGAGGGCGAGTTCGTTGGCCAGAAAGATGTGGTTCCGGCAGTGGTGATCGATCTCCAGCGGGTGCACCAGCCCGGCGGCGTCACGCAGCCCGTACCTTGCCTCCCGACAGCGCCCGCTGCAGATCCGGTATTTCGTGCTGCCTTCGAGCAGGGCGGCAGGCAGGCAGTGATCGCTGACCATGGTGGGCAGTGTGCCGTGGATGACGGCCTCCAGCGGGAGCGGAAAGCCGTCGAGCATGGCCAGCACCTCCTCGTAACACAGTTCCAGGGATGCGGTGAACTGGACGACCCTGTACTCCCGGAGCAGCTCTGCGGCCAGACCGTTGGCGATGTTGCAGGAATAATCGGCGTAAAGCGGGAGTTCGGTGATCTGGGAGGCGGCATAAACCGTTCCCAGGTTGGTGACCAGGATGCCGTCCGCCTCCAGCTGCTGGATTCTTTCCAGCAGGAGGCATATACCCCCCATATTCCCCGGCATGGTGATCCTGGGGGTACCGATGATTACAGCACACCCTTTTTCTTTGCCGCGGATGATGAGCTCACGGTAGTCCTCCATGCTCCAGGGTTTTCCCTGGCTGCGGAAACTTTCACCGCTGGTATAGATAATATCTGCCCCGTTTTCCAGTGCGGCCAGGGCTGCCGCCTTACTGCCGGCTTTGACGGCGAGCAGTGGTTTCTCTAGTCCCCCGTTCTCCTTCCCGGGAAGAGGTAGGGGGTTGTTGGAGAGGTCTTCGGCTTCGATGACGGGTTCCGGTACGGCATTGCTGAAGAACCGCGGTTCTCTCTCTCCGGTATAGCCGACCGAGGCGGAGCCCGGGTTGCCGAAGGCGTAAAGGGGGCTGAGGTCCCGCACCCGCATCGCTTCGAGCTTTTTAAACTCCTCCCAGTCGAAGCTGTAGCCTGAAGGGTCGGCATAGTAGCGGTCGAGCGCCTGGCGGTAAAAGGCGATCAGGGGGCTCAGGTACTCTGCCGACCGCATTCTCCCCTCAATCTTCAAGGAACAGATGCCGGCCTCGATCACCTCCGGCAGGAAGGGGAGGAGGCACATGTCCTTCACCGCCAGAAAGTAGGGGCCTGGTACCTGTACCGGTAGGGTGGTCCCCCGGTCCCGGTCCACCAGTTCGTAGGGCCAGCGGCACGGTTTGAGGCACCGGCCGCGATTGCTGCTTTCACCGAACAGCATTCCGCTGTGGTAGCACTGGCTGCCGTGGGCAAAGCACATATCACCGTGGGCGAAGTACTCCAGTTCGATGGGTACCTGTTCATGAAGCAGCCTGATCTCCGCCAGGGTAAGCTCGCGGCTCAGGATCGCCCTGGTAACCCCCAGTTCCCTTAACAACTCCAGGCCCTCCCTGTTGTGGGCGTTCATCATGACGCTGGCGTGTAAGGGGATGGTGAGTCCCAGCTTCCTTGCCAGTCTGACGACTCCGAGGTCCTGGACGATTAAGGCGTCAGCAGAAATGTCCTGGAGAAAGAGAAGATAGTCGGAAAGTTCGGAGATCTCGGTGTTGGTGAGCAGGTTGTTCACCGTGACGTACACCTTAACCCGGTGTTCGTGAGCATACCGAACCACATCCCGGAGTTCTTCCCCGGTAAAGTTGAAGTCCCTCCGGTGCAGGCGCATGTTGTACTTTTTTCCCCCAAGGTAGACGGCGTCGGCTCCGGCGGCAATGACCGCCTCCAGCACGTCCCATTTGCCGACGGGAGCCAGCAGCTCTATCCGGGGTGTGCTTTCGATTCTTTGCATTTTTTACGACTCCCTATATTTAGTGTTAAAACATGAAAATGTCCAATGCCGTGAAGAACAGGAGAGTGACTCCGATGATCTGGTTGACCGAATAGGCGGCCATGGTTACCCTTTCCAGGTCATCGGGCTTCACCAGGAGGTGCTCCCAACAGAGCAGGCCCGCCACCGCCACCACCCCCAGGTAATAAACGGGGCCGAGTCCGGCATAGGGCGGGCTAAGCAGAACCGGTACCGTCGCCAGCAGGATGATCACCGCAAGGTGGAGGCCCGCGGCGATCCGCAGGGCGGTTTTAACCCCAAAGCGGGCCGGGATGGCATGCAGCCCCTCCCTCCTGTCGAACTCCACGTCCTGGGTGGCGTAGATGATGTCAAATCCGGCCACCCAGCACATTACGGCTGCGGTCAACAAGAGGGGGGGCAGTGCGAACCTCCCCGTTACCGCCAGCCAGCTGGCGGTGGGTGCGATACCGCAGGCAAATCCCAGCACCAGGTGGCACGCCCAGGTCCATCTCTTTGTATAGGAATAGATCACCAGGATGAAAACCGCCAGAGGTGCAAGCTTCAGGCAGAGCGGATTCAACTGCCAAGCCCCCAGCAGGAGAAGGGCAAACCCCAGAACGCTCAGAACAAGCACTTCCGTTCCTGATACCAGGCCGCGGGGAAGGTGGCGCCGGGCCGTCCGGGCATTCCTGGCGTCGAACTCGTAATCTATCAGCCGGTTGATGGCATTGGCGGCATTACGCGCCCCCAGCAGGCAGACGACGATCCAAAACAAAATACGCATGGGGGGCAGCCCGTTTGCGGCCAGCAGCATGCCCACCAGACCGAAAGGGAGGGCGAACAGGCTGTGGCTGAACATCACCAGCTCTCCGTAAAGCCTGAGTCGCGAGATGCCTGCCCGGAGCTTGTTCTCAATCACTGCCATACCGGATGCTCCTTGTCGTTCTTTTTTTGCCTTACAAACACTTCGCTAAAAAAACGGGTTTTCCTCCTTACATAAAATAGGGCGTGTGTATAAGGGACAGGAGTTTTTCACAAACTATGGTTGCTGAAACATTACCTGTGTACAGAGGAGGTTTTCGGAATGTTCAAAGGATTGAGTAAACCGCCGCTTCATTATGTTGTATTCGGGTTTATCTTGATCCTATTCATCTCGGCGGCGGGATATTTTTCTATTTTCCATCCGGTGTCGCCCTTTCGGGTTAGCCCCCTGCCCTTTAAATCCCCTAACGGCGGGGCAGGGGTCGCAGAGGCTCAGGCGGATGCTTACTCCGATAATTTATGGTTGATGGCACGGGTTATCCAGGGGGAGGCCGCCGGTGAGCCTTTTTTGGGTAAGGTTGCGGTAGGCGCCGTACTTATGAACAGGGTGCAAAACGCTTCTTTCCCCAAAACTCTGGCCGGTGTGATTTTCGAGCCTTACGCATTTGAATCTGTATCCAACGGCCTCATCTGGCAGTCCGAACCCTCGGATGAATCCATTCAGGCGGCCCAGTCCGCCCTGTCGGGATGGGACCCGACCTATGGCTCGATATTCTTCTGGAATCCGTCCAAGCCGGTCAGCCCCTGGATGTGGACCCGTGAGATAGTAACCCAGATAGGGAATCACGTTTTTGCAAGATGAGAAGGAGGAGTATAACTTGAAGTGGTCGCGGCAAACCTTAGCAATTGCGGCTTTGAGCGTTTTATGGGGGTTGACCGCCCTTTGGGGAATAGGGCAACTGGGTGCCCGGCGCCAGGCGGATGCCCTGTTGCAGAACAAGTACAACCGTGCCTTTTACGAATCCCTGCAGCGCACAAAAAACGTTGAGGCACTTCTTTCCAAGGGACTGGCAAGCGCAAACACGGAACAGATGGATACTCTTTTCTCGGACTTGTGGTACAACGCCAATGCTGCGCAGGAAAACCTGCACCAACTACCTTTGTCTCACAACGTCGTGGCGAGAACATCCAAGTTCCTGGCGCAGGTTGGGGATTACGCCTATTCACTGGCCAAACGAAACCGCAATCAACCCTTGAGCGATAAAGACTGGAAGACGATGCAGCGTCTGTACAGCACCGCAGTCTCCATCAACCGCCAGATGGCCATTGTGGACCGGGAGGCCCGCACCGGGCGTTTCCGCTGGAAGGAGGTCACAGGCGGCCTCAGCAGGCGGCTTCCACGGCAGTCTCTTGCGACTACAGCCGATCAGAGCTTCCGCCGTGTGGACGCCCAACTCCAAGAAGTGCCTGTTTTGCTCTACGACGGACCCTTCTCCGACCACATCCAGCGGAGAACCCCGCTTGGCCTGACGGGAGACATGATCACTTCGGGGCAGGCGCAGCAGATTGCCCGGCGTTTCGTTGATTTTGCAGGAACTGCTCCCAGTGGTACAAGGGTTGCAAGCAACGTCGGCGGGAAAATCCCGGCTTACAGCATCGAGTTTCGCACAGGAACAAAGACCGCGGATATAATCAGGGTGGACGTGAGCAAAAAGGGCGGCCACGTGGTCTACTACCTCAACTCGCGTTTAGTCCCCCGGGTCAAAATATCGGACGACAGGGCCCGCATTCTGGCTCAGAACTTCCTGTCCTCCCGCGGGATCAAGAACATGGTTCCCACCTACACCCTGCGTGAGCGCAACATTCTGTTCGTTAACTTTGCCTATATGCAGGACAACGTGATCATTTACCCCGATCTCGTGAAGGTGCAGGTTGCCCTGGACAACGGTCAGATCCTGGGCTACGAGGCCCTGGGCTTCCTGATGTCCCACCACCGGAGAGACCTGCCCGCGCCGAAGCTGACCATGGATCAGGCCAGGGCAAAGGTAAGCCCGAGGCTCCAGGTGCTTTCCGAGCGGATGGCGGTGGTTCCCACGACCGGACTGAACGAGGTGCTGACCTACGAGTTCAAAACCAGGTTGGCCGGCGATACCTTCCTGGTTTATATCAATGCCCTCACCGGCGATGAGGAACGCATCTTCAAGCTGATCAAGCTGCCCAACGGGACCCTGACCCTTTAGTCATTGGAGACCGCCCGGCTATCCGGTCAGCTATTTTTATCAAGCAATAAAAAATCCCCGGTTGCCTTTGTCAGGAACCGGGGATTGTCTTCTCCAGGCAATTTGTAACCACCATTTATTTAATCAGGAAGACCACGGTAACACTGGCGTTTACCTGGAGTTCGCCGGGCTCGATGGGGGTGGGAGCACTCCCGGCACCATCGGCCATTTTGGCTCCCCGGTATACGATCGGGGGAGGTGTGGCGCTGCCGCTTTCCTGCACCGATTGAACCCCGGCAATCTGAACTCCGAGGGATTGGGCTATGGCGTCCGCCTTCTGGCGGGCCTCCTGGCACGCCTTCTGTATGGCCTCTCTCTGGGCGGCGCTGGTATCCCGCCTCAGGAACTGGATGCTCTGGACCTGGTTGGCACCCGCCGCAACGGCGGTGTCAATGACGTTGCCCACTTTTTTAATGTCATCGAGGGTGACCAGGATGGTGTTGCTGACCCGGTAGGCGACGATGGACGGCGCTTTCTTTTCCTCCGGTTTGGGATAGCTGTATTCCGGCCAAATGGAGTAGCCCTGGGTGGCAATCTTGTCCTTGGGAACTCCCGCATTGACAAGGGCGCCGACAATCTTGTTCGCCCTTGCGGCATTTTCCTGCTGGGCTTCTCTGGCGGTTGGGGCCATCGTCAACACACCCAGGCTGATCTTTGCCTGGTCCGGGCTTACACTGGCCGAACCGTAACCCGTGACGACGATCTGAGGCACCTGCTCCTCGGCGGAGGCCGGCGACGGATCTCCTACCAGAATGCCACCTATCAGGGACCCTCCTACCAGCAGGGCAGTTATCAACAGCGAAATCCCTATTTTACCCGCTTTCGTCATCTTTACACTCCTTTCTTAAAAATTCATTATCTGCCCGTTCCCGTTATTGAATGGAGTCGGCCACCTTTTTCAATTCCTGCTGGGGCAGGTTTCCCGACAGGGTCAGGGTGAAGTGAATGCCTTCCTTTTCGGCATACCAGGTGATGCTGTGCTCACTCTCCGGCTGCCGGCCATCCGGGTTAGGGGAACCTGTCGCTGTTACCTGTCCGTTGAACTCGTAGGGATTGGTTGGAACTATCTTTAGATTGATTTCCGACCCGGTTTGCGTGTTGGTGAAGACTATAGAAAAAGGTTTCTGGACGTGGGAGGCACTTTTTACCGTTTCCCGGCTACGTACCGTATCTTCCCGGGCATCTGCCACAAAGATCACCTTTTCCTGGCCGTAGCCGGGGGGCAGGTAGGTGGGAGTGAAAACAACGTAGCCTGCCCGGAGCAGGTCCCCGATGCTGGAAGTCTCTCCGGTGGCGTCACTCTGCTCCGGTTTCCCGTATAATAGACATCTTGACTGCGGAGAAACTTCTGCTCCTTTCCGGCTCCCTTCCAGTGTTGTTTTCGACTTGTTCCCCGCTCCATTGAGAAGCCTCTCCGGGGAAACAGGACCGGCGTCTGAATTGTTGTGAGAAGCCACCTCCGGATAACTGCCGGCCTCTATTTTGCTCACATCTTCATGGTAAAAAACGGAACCGCTGGTTCTCGTCTGTTCTGCCTGTTTAACGACCTGCTTGGGAGTTGTTAAAAGATTTGAATTATGTGAGTAGACTCCGTAGACAGAGACCAGCAGAATCAGTCCGGCCAGGGCGGGAGCCAGCCACGGCCTGTTCAGAAAATGTCCCGGCGAGGGAAAAAAGTACGGGCGGCTCGCAGAAGCTGCTACGTTTGCCATTACCCTTTCTTTAAAACCCGGAGTGAGATCCGGGGCGGGGAAGCTGTTCAGAATCATTTCCGTTTCCCTTATCCTGTCGGAGAGGAGTTCGCTGCAGTACGGACATTGCTTGAGGTGGCCGAGCACCGCGGCGCAGCGCCCTGCATCCAGTTCTCCATCAAGATAGATGTCAAGCAGATTGGCTATTTCTCTGCAGGTGAGCACGATTTTATCCCCCCTTCCCACATTCCTCTATATCTTCCTTCCAATGGAAAGGTTTTCATCAATTCACGCAGCCGTTGCCTGGCGCGGCAGATCCTGACCTCGATGTTGTTGCGCGTTGTCCGGAGGATGAAGGCGATTTCCTCGTAGCTGAGCTCTTCGAAGTAGCGCAGGATGATCACGGTCTGATCGATGGGTTTGAGGCTCTTCAGGGCATGCAGCACTTCCTGTTTTGTTTCTTTCATTTCCCACGCCTCTTCAGGGCCGGCTCCGAACACGTCCGCGCCTGTTCTGCCGGCTGTTTTTGTATCGGGAGTCCCTTTGAACTGGTCCCACGGTACCAGCCAGTATCTATTTCTGCGGCGGAGCCTGCTCAGGGCCAGATTTGTTGCGATCCTGTAAAGCCAGGGCGTAAAGGGCCTGGATGGATCGTACCGGTGGAGCTGTTGGTAGCACCTGAGAAAAGCCTCCTGAGCGACGTCTTCCGCTTCCAGCCTGTCTTTGAGCAGGCGATAAACGATGCGGAAGACCGCCTGCTGGTGCCGTTCTACAATATTTTCAAAGGACCGCGCATCGCCTGCAAGGGTCTGCCGAATCAGATCCTGGTCCTTAGGGTACCCTTCCATGGTTTCCCGCCTTTCCCAGACTGGGCTCTACTACTATTACGCCGGACTACGGCCAGAGCTTACAGCCAGGTCGAATAGATGATTATGATATAAACATTCCCGATTGAGGAGCTGTTTTCCTTTAAAAACAGACAAGGGGCAGACAAAGGGACGGTTCTTTTGTCGAAAGACAAAGGGACGGTTCTTTTGTCTATGTTCCAAATTACCGGGGGGAGAAAAGGTGCGGCGTGAAAAAATAAGGGGCTATCCCTTAACTTTTGGGACGGCCCCGCCTGTGCTTGTCCTTCCTGTGCTGCGCTTATTCGGTTTCAATCTGCAGCGTACGGCCTTTGGGTACTTCCAACTTGGGCAATACCACTTCCAGGACCCCGTTCTTAAATGAGGCCCTGGCCTCTTCGGTCTTCACCGCTGCCGGAAGCGGGATGGAGCGGGAGAAGGAGCCGAAGCTGCGTTCTTTGAGTTGGTAATTGCCTTCTTTCACTTCTTTCTCTTCCCTGGTTTCACCGCTGATCTGGATGCTGTTTTCCTGCACCGTTATGGAAATATTCTCGGGACTGTATCCAGGGAGGTCAGCCTTTACGACGAACTCTGTTCCCCTGTCTATCAAGTCCACCGAAGGCTTCCACTCACCCCAACCCGGAAACGGGAGACGGGAAACGGTTTCATCAAAGATGCGGCTGATCATCTCCCGGAAAGGGGCGATATCCCAGGGGTCTCTGCGCATCAAACTCATACCGACAACCTCCTCTTTTGTTGAATTTTAAGAGAGTTATACTAACCATATTTTACCTCGGAAGATGAGAATTTAAAATAGCTCCTACCCAAATTTTGCCCCTCTGGCTTTAATTTTAATAATGGAACTTGACGGATTTGCTGGAGAATAGTAGATGTTTCGGAAGATACGACATAATTCGAAGATAAATCTCAAAAGCTGCTAATTTTTTCAGCAGGAATTCAGAATTTCCTGGAGAATAAAGCATATAGATTTTAATGGTAGCACAGTAAACCATCTCCAACCCTTCCTAGAGGGAACCGCGACATCCCCAGACGGTTCCCGTCTTTTATTTGAGTATGTTTTAGCACTGAAGGCGCTCCTGTTCAGGAATACATTTAACTGGTTGACACGCAAACCGTACTGTGCTACCTTTAAGTTAAATAAAATTGAATACTTTTCTGAGTCGAGATGAGCCGAGTTGAGCCAGATAGAAGAGTGGACGCGAGGAATTGGGATGCGAACCAGTACTTCAGTACTGGTTTTTTTATTATCAAAATATTCAGGAGGGTGGGAGTTTTGATTTTGGTGATCGACAACTATGATTCCTTCACTTTTAACCTTGTCCAGTACCTGGGAGAGATGGGGCGGGAAATAAAGGTCTACCGCAATGATGCGATCACGTTGAAGGAGATTGAGGCCATGATACCCACTGCCATCATCCTGTCGCCGGGCCCATGCACACCCAATGAGGCCGGAATATGTTTGGACCTAGTCGCCAGTTTCTCCGGACGGATACCGATCCTGGGTGTCTGTCTTGGTCATCAGGCAATCGGGCAGGCCTTTGGCGGGGAAGTGGTCCGGGCCTGCCGCCTCATGCACGGGAAGACATCCCTCGTCTACCACGACGGGCGCACCATCTACAAAGACCTTCAGAACCCTTTTGAAGCAACCCGTTACCATTCCCTCATACTGCGGCGGGAGAGCCTTCCTGCCTGCCTTGAGATCACTGCCGAGACGGACAGGGGTGAGATCATGGGCGTCCGGCACCGGGAACTGTTTGTGGAGGGGGTCCAGTTCCACCCCGAGTCCATCCTTACCAGGGAGGGGAAAAGGCTCCTGAAGAATTTTGTCGCCCTTGCGGAGGATTACCGGCAAAGGGAGAGAGGGCAGGAGCGGAGCTCCCCGACCGCCGGTGAGAGAGCTTTTACGGTCAGTCGGGGGGTGGCCAACATTGATTATTAAGGAAATACCATATCAGGACCCTGTCCTTCTTTTTGAGATATTCCGGGATCGCCCTTTCAGTTTTTTCCTGGACAGCGGAATGGATGCCGGTAGACTTGGGCGCTATTCCTTTATTGGAAGCGATCCCTTCCTGGTATTCAAATCTAAAAGAGATCTGGTTGCAACCTGGCAGGGTGGGGTATGGCAGGAAAGAAGAGGCGATCCCTTCGCCGTGCTCCGTGAATTGCTCAACCGCTGCCGTACTGCGCCCGTGCCTTCGTTACCGGTGCCCGTTGCGGCAGGGGCATTCGGCTACTTTGCCTACGACCTGGGCTGGCAGATTGAGAAACTCCCGGACATGGCGGTGGATGACCTTGGCGTACCCGACTGCTACCTCGGCTTTTACGACAGGCTGATCGTTTTCGATCACCTGGCGGGCAAGGCTTACTTGACATCTACCGGTCTGACCGGCGGCGGTGCACCGTCACCCGAACGGGTCCGGGAGAGAATGGAGGAACTGGAGTACCTGGTGGCACTGTCCCGACGGGAGATCGGGCACCGGGAGGAACTTTTTGAAGAGATATCGCCTCCCCGGTTTACCTGCCATTTTACCCGCCAGACTTACTGCGAGGCGGTGCAGAAGGTGAAGGATTACATTGCTGCCGGGGACATCTTCCAGGCCAACTTCACCCAGCGCTTTTCATGCCACCTTTCGATTTCTCCCTGGACGCTGTACAGGCGGCTGCGCAGTATCAACCCCGCACCCTTTGCAGCCTATCTCAGCTATCCGGAACTGGTTGTGGCCAGCGCCTCTCCGGAGAGGTTTCTTCAGGTAAGAAACGGCCGGGTGGAGACCAGGCCGATCAAGGGGACACGCCCCCGGGGCAAGGATCCGGCCGAGGATCTGCGGCTGCGCACGGAACTGCTGAACAGCGCCAAGGACCGGGCCGAACTGACAATGATCATCGACCTGGAGCGCAACGACATCGGGCGGGTCTGCAGTTTCGGCAGTGTTCACGTACCGGAATTGATCGTCCTTGAGGAATACCCAACCGTTTTTCACCTGGTTTCGACGGTCAGGGGAACCCTCGCCCCCGGCAGAGATCTGGTGGATCTCTTGAAGGCCACCTTTCCCGGTGGATCCATTACGGGAGCCCCCAAGATCAGGGCGATGGAAATCATCGAGGAACTGGAACCCGTCAAGCGGGGGGTTTACACCGGCTCCATCGGATATCTGGGCTTCGATGGATCGGCGGATTTAAACATCGTTATCAGGACCTTTATTATCAAGGACGGACAGGCCTATTTCCAGGTGGGGGGCGGCATCGTCGCCGATTCCGACCCGGAGATGGAGTACTGGGAGACCATTCACAAGGGACGCGCCCTGATGCGAGCCCTGGGTTGCAGAGAGGAGGCCATTCCGGAGTGTCTGGGATTGCCTGGGTAAACGGCCGTATGGTGAAGGAGGACGAGTGCTGTCTGTGCATCCGGGAGAGGGGATTTCTTTATGGAGACGGCTTGTTTGAGACCGTTAGAGTCTACGGGGGCAAGCCCTTTGCCTGGGAGCGGCACCTAGCAAGGCTGGCAGCCGGGTGTGAACGGTTGGGGATGCCCTGTCCCGGCCAGTTGATTGCAGATGGGACCCGCGAGGTGCTGGGAACCCTCGGCCCTGCTGACGGGAGCCTCAGGGTGACGGTTACCCGCGGGGAAGCACCACGGGGTCTGCTGGCCCCCCCGGGAACAAAGCCGACCGTGGTGATCACCGCCGGTGAGGGAGAACCATATCCTCAGGAGGCTTACGAACGCGGCTTCAGGGCGGTGACTGTCAGTTTCCCCCGCAACCAGTTGTCTCCCCTGGTCCGGTTGAAATCCCTGAACTACCTGGAGAACCTGCTAGGAAAGCAGGAGGCTGTCGCCGCCGGAGCCGATGAGGGGATCTTTTTGAATCTGAAGGGAGAGGTGGCGGAGGGAACCATCAGCAATGTCTTCCTTGTCCTCGGAGACCGGCTAATCGCTACACCCCCACCGGAGAGCGGGCTCTTGCCGGGGATCACCCGGGAATGGGTAATTACCCTGGCGGTCAAACTCGGCTACTCGGTTTGTGAACAGCCGGTTCTTCCCCAGGACTTTTTGAGGGCCCAAGAAGCCTTTCTAACAAACTCCCTCCTCGAGGTAATGCCCCTCGTTGACATGGACGGGACGCCTGTGGGTACCGGGTCGCCGGGACCGGTTGCACGGGCGCTGCGGGATGCTTACCGGAAAATCGTGGTTAACAGTTTTGACAGGCACGAATCCGGACCGGTTGCACTGTAAGAAATTAAAGTAGAAAAAAGGAATCCTTTATGCAGGAAATTTTTCAATCGACTAGAAATTAAGTGGTAATATAGAGAACCCTCCGGGAGATGCAGTAGTTTTGATTTCCTATACAGTGCAGCATGTCCTGATTTTGCGGCTGCTCATGTGTTATAACTTTGAATCGGTCCGCGCCCTGCACAACCTGCTGTTTCTGGTCAGCGCGGAAAAAATTGAACAGCAGGACCTCGGGTTTTACGATTTTGTGCGGACGGGGACAGGCGCTTACAGCAGAAGTGTTCAACGCATTATCGAAGATCTCAGGAAGGAAAAGCTTATTGCAGAGGAAGGACTTCGCATCACAGACAAGGGAAGACGCATTTACGCCAGCCTGGGAGCATCCCTCAAGCCCTTTGATTCCTTTTGGAATTTGTGCGTCGACGTGGTGGAGCGACACGGGGGAAACCCGGAGGAGTTAAACCGGAGGGTATTTTATAACCTTGCCTTCCGGCGCGTCAAAGTGGGGGAGAGGGTGTTTTTTCCTTAAAGTCGCCTTCTTCCGTGAATGGGAAGGATTCCGGCGGCCCTGTTCACATCAAAGATTTGATATCGAAAAATGCTCCTGCTTTTTGATGAATTAAAGTCGCGACAATTACCAAGAATGATCAGAGGAGGTCGTTCGATTGGGAGAGACCATATTGGCTGTTGACATCGGCGCAGGGACTCAGGACATTCTTCTCTATGAAGAAGGCATCCCCATTGAGAACTGTGTGAAGCTTGTCCTCCCTTCCCAGACGCGGATCATGGGCGGAAGGATAGCCAGGGCCACGGCACAAAAGCAGGACATTTACCTGTGCGGCAGCCTGATGGGGGGAGGACCGATCGTCCGCGCCCTGCGGCAGCACCTGGCCGCCGGATTGCGCGTCTATGCAACCCCTTATGCCGCAAAAACCATCAGGGACGACATCCGCGAGGTGGAGGCGATGGGTGTGCAGATTGTCGAAAAAATGCCAGTTAAGGACTGTATCGGCCTCTACCTGCAGGACCTTGACCTGGACAGCCTGCGCCAGGCTCTCTCCCTGTTTGATGTGACGATTCCTGAAACAATTGCCGTCGCCGTTCAGGACCACGGCGAGGCCATCGGAAAGAGCAACAGGAAATTCCGTTTTGAGCACTGGGAAGCGTTCCTTGCCCGGGGGGGCCGCATCTCCGACTTGATTTACAGGGATGTGCCGCCATATCTGACGAGAATGCTGGCGGTACAGGAAACAGCCCCAGGGGCGTTTATGATGGATACGGGTGCCGCTGCTATCAGGGGGGCACTCCTGGACCCGGTTGTAGGCAACAGGCAGGATAAAGGCGTAATGGTCGTCAACGTGGGCAACCAGCATGTGCTCGCCGCTCTGGTGAAGGGAGAGCGCATCTGGGGCATTTTTGAGCACCACACCGGACTGATGACACCCGGCAAGCTAAGTGATTACCTTTCCCGGTTCCCCAAAGGGGAAGTGACCAACGAAGAGGTTTACAACGACGGGGGGCACGGCTGTGCCCGCCTTCCCGATGCGCCTGGCCCCGAAAGTTTTAATTTCATCGCCATTACGGGTCCGCAGCGGGGGATGGCGGAAGGTCTTGGATATTTTGCAGTTCCCTATGGGGATATGATGCTGAGCGGCTGTTTCGGCCTGGTGGCTGCTGTAAAAGAGGTATTGCAGGAGTAGCCGAGCTTGATCGTAAAGTTGCACGGAGGGATACTGCAGTGGACGAACAAAACACAAAAGTAGTATGGGATATATTGATAGTAGGTAGCGGTCCCGCCGGACTGGCCGCTGCCGTCAACGGCCGGATCCGGGAGAAGAGAGTGCTCGTGCTGGGCGCGGAGATCGGGTCCTCCCGACTAAAGAAGGCGCCGGAGATCAACAACTACCCGGGTATACCAGGCATCTCAGGGGAGGAACTACAGAACAGGTTCCTTGATCACGCACGTAAACTGGGCGCGGTCATCGAACAGGAGCGCATTGAAAACATCTACCCGGGGAAGGAACTAATCTGTGTCACCCGGGGCAACCAGATGTGCAGGGCCAGGTCGGTGATCCTGGCAACCGGCATCCAGCAGGCCCGTTTCCTCCCGGGCGAGAAGGAACTGTTGGGGCGCGGCCTCGGCTACTGTGCCACATGCGATGGTCCCTTTTACCGTGATAAAGAGGTTGCAGTCATCGGGGAAATACCGGAGGCCGAGGAGGACGTCAATTTCCTGGCGGAGATCTGCAGCAAGGTGCACTATTTCCCCCGGTACAAAGAAGTTGGCGAGGTTGACCCCAGGGTTGAGGTGTACCAGGAAAGACCACAGGGTGTCCTCGGCCGGGACCGGGTGACAGGACTGGCTTTGCCGGAGGGAGAACTGCCTGTGGCCGGGGTTTTCATCATTAGGGACGTGGCTCCAGCAGAGCGGCTCGTGGAAGGGCTGGAGATTAAAGAGGGTTCCATCGTCGTGAGCAGGGACATGGAGACAAACATCCCCGGCATCTTTGCCGCCGGAGACTGCACCGGAAAGCCCTACCAGGTGGGCAAGGCCACCGGGGAGGGGCTGACCGCCGCCCTCAGCGCCGTCCGCTATCTGGACGGCAAGAAGAAAGACTGATACTTTTTCAAATGGAACTGAATAATATCACTGAATAATATCAATGAAGCAAAGCGCCTCTTGAAAGAAGGGGTGCTTTTTTTGTTCACCCTCTCGGGCATTATTTGGTTGGGGAATATGTCCCAAGTTTGCTGATTAAAAAGTAATGCGACAATTTCCGACACGGCTAAGTGGAGGTATTAGGTTATAATACCTGAAAATAGATCTTACATTGTTTAGTTACCGCACAAACTGTTCTGTGGGTTGGTCATTGGTCGCGCTATCACTGTTTCAACCATGTCGAGACATAATTAAAAACCGATGTTGCCTATCCGAAAGTTTGAAGAAGGTTTAAATTTGAAACCGAAAACGATTGTACAAAAGTTAAAAAATGGAGATAATGAGGTTCTGAAGCTCGTCTACGAGTTATTTTATAAATCCACCTTCCAGGCTGCGCTTTTCATCACCAGTGATCCCAACCTTGCTGAAGATGCAGTTCACGATACATTTCTGAAGCTCCGGGATAAAATCGATCAGCTTGAAGACCCATCAAAACTTGGTGCCTGGCTTTGCCGTATCGCCGCAAACATAGCTAAAGATCTTATGAGTGATCGGGTAAAATGTACCTCACTGGTTGAGCCCCTGGATAAATACCAGGATAAAAAATTGATCTCCCCGGAAACCGTATTGCTAGACAAAGAAGCAAAACAACTTATCCGGCAGGTAATCGAGCGCCTTCGACCGGGATACAGGCAGATAATTTACCTGAAATATTACGAGGACATGTCGGTCAATGAAATAAGCAAAACTCTTGGCCTACCGGCCGGAACCGTTAAATCCCGTCTCTTTCATGCCAGGCGAGAAATAAGGAAATTAATAGAACCTAAAACCGGCTTCAATCGTCATAATAAATTTAGAGGTTAAAAGACCGGAAGGAGTGAGCTAACTATAAAATCTTATTCCGATATCGAAATAGAAAAGCTAATTAAAGAGACAGTACGTGAGATGGTTGAGTGCGCTACCCATCCTCCCCTTGAGGAATCCTGGGCAAGGCTTCAGAAAAAAATGAAAGAGCGGCAGGATCTTTCAGGCAAGCAGTATACGACCAAACAGAACAAGAAAAACCTTTTATCTTTCAGATTAGCAGCTATAGTCGGAATTATTATGCTTTTAGCTACTGCCTCCTATATTTATTTTCCGGCAAACGCCACTGCAATTGGCGAGAGAATTGTCAGTACGGTGCAAACCATACTTACGGGTACGCAGGCGAACATGAGGACCAGTTATAAACATAATGAACCGGGGCAGGCACCTCCGCCGGACACTTTTAAGGAAATCCCCATTGGCCAGGAACGAATTGTTTCCCTGGAAGAAGCCAGGTCGATTTGTCCTTTCCCTCTTGCAATACCGGGCTATGTCCCTGCCGGCTACAAACTCGTTCAGGTCAGGGTTCAGGAAATGGTAAAGCCGATCGCGAATCTCAAACTGCAATATAGTGGACACAACTTAAATCCTTTTGTGCTTTTGGAAACGAATGCACCCGGGAGCTTTACCAGGGGGTACGGATATGATATAGAAGATGCAACGGTACAGGATGTAAAAATAGGCGGAAGCACCGGCAAGATGATCATATTTAAAAATAAAGACATTAAAATTTCATGGATACGGCAGGGTATAGTATACGAGTTAAATGGGAAGATCCCGAAAGAAGAAGCTCTTAAGATAGTTAATTCTCTGCAATAAGAGAAAAATAAGGGGTGCCCGGTGCGCCCCCTATGTCTTTCCAGATTATTTAATATAAACTGACGAGGTACAAGAGTTTGCCGGTGTGGTGGGTTCGGTAATACCGTTATTTGTGAGACTGTGTATTCCTCTCACCCTATAATAGTAACCCGTGGCTACCAGTAAGCCCTTCGCTCCATCCACCCTTGAAGCATTATATTTTTCAAAAGGCCAGCTTCCCAAATCGACCCAGCTGCTTCCGTTCCAACGCTGCAGGTAGAGTCTTACCATGATGTAATCCACATTCTGATAAGCCCGGGTAAAACCTGTTATTGTGATGTACCCGCCACCGCTGGATATTAAGTTGCAACCCCAATCCTGCAGGTACGTTAAAGATTGTATCCCCACATCCTTATAAGCCGTGGTTGGTTCTGGCGGGGCTTTTGAACTAAATGGTGCCGCAAAAGCGGTGCCTGCTACTGCCAGAACTAAAACCAATACCCATAGAAGTATCACACTCATCCGAAACACCCTCCGCAAATGACAGTCCCCCTTTTATTGCTTTACTTAATAGACGGCTGAGTGTGTGATTTGGTTCAAAATCTGGAGAAAATTTTTTTATTTTTTTCAATCTCATGTGAACCAAAAGTGCTTCTTAATCGTCATATATATGAATCATCTTCAAGGAGGGGAGAGGAGTAATTGCTCGGGAGGTGATGAGAACCGCTGGATACGTTTCCATTCTCTGTCTAAGAAAAACAGCCCCCGGTGAACCGGCAGACCGTCAACCAACCATTCACCGGGGGCGAGTACCCTTCCTTTGCAGAGCAAAGGTGCAGGTAAATTTATTTTAGCCTGACATCTCGGCCTTTGTAAAGGCAGGTCCGAGAGGATGTTTCTAATAGCTTCTCCAAGCACATTAACAAGTTCATCACTTTAAAATGAAAGGGTGTGTTAACATGATTAAAAAGGTAAAAATCTGGGTAATAGCCCTACTGTGTTTTAGCTTGGTGATCATCAGTAGTGTTGCGGTATATGCAGGCACTGCCAGTTATAGTGCAATAGTGCCAAGACTCGGAGGAAATTGGTATAGCGCGTCCATGCCAGCAACGGGCCCTAACCAATCGAATTATTGTTCATATACTGCTGCTTACGACGGCAATATTTGGGGCAATATCGTTGACAGCAATAGCAAAGAAATGGCCAATAGACAACCGATACATGAAGGATATGAAACATATTACCGCAGCAATGCCTCTGTTGGCCAAGCAATTCGTTTCTTTATGACAAGCGAATTTTGGGTACCGGTAAATGTTCGCGTTGATGGTTCCGGAGTTCGACAGCCCATAGACAAACAGAAGGCCGCAAGCCGCATGGGACACGGAATTCAGGGAATACGTTTTCAGAGGCGTGTTACTAGGCGTTTTGTTTGCCTGCGGGATTTATGGAGAAGA
>CADDZA010000026.1 GCA_902812435.1 Clostridia bacterium | reverse complement strand
AAAACGCAATACGTGTGCCTATGCATTTTTCGTTTTTGCCTCGGTTCCGAACCCGCTAACCCTTGATATTAAAGGATCGCTCTTCGAAATTATCGCTAAAAATGCCTCGGTACTGTCGAACTCCGGAAAAAAGAGATGCAAATTTACGGTTAAATTTTCTTTAATCCCCCGGCCTGCCGACCTCGCAACCCCTTTACCCCCATCCCTGCCATCCCGTTAAACCTGCTTCCCGTTGAAAAGTGCCACCAGCGGTTAAGCCGACCCGATAAAATTTCGGAAATTAACAACTGCTTAACAATATTTAACAAGCAATTATCCGGCCATCAATCAGAACTTAACATGAAGCTGTTAAGATAACACCAAAAATATTTATCTTCGGAGGTGTCGCTATGACCAAAACCTTGAAGAGAGTTCCGGCTATCCTCATTGTTTTGCTCCTGTTGTTCAGTATTTCTGTCTTCCCTGCCGGCGCAGCAAGTGCCCCTGCCGTAAAGAATGTGATCCTCTTGATCCCGGACGGCATGAGCCTCGGCGGGACAACTCTGGCCAGGTGGTATAAAGGCGGTACGCCTCTCGCCATGGACGAAATGGCCTGCGGCCTGGTGAGAACTTACTCCTCCGACGCAGCCATCGCTGACTCCGCACCTGCGGCAACGGCCTACTCCACTGGCTTTAAGTCCCATACCGGCTACGTGGCGGTTTTGCCCGACGTTGCCAACATGCCCGGCCTCCAGCCCATCCCCAAGGGTGATGAAAGGAAACCGGTGGCTACCATTCTCGAAGCAGCAAAACTGGCGGGAAAGGCTACGGGACTGGTGGTTACCTGCGAAATACCCCATGCCACCCCGGCGGCCTTTTCCTCCCATTACCCGGACCGGAACAATTACGACGACATCCTCGAACAGCAGGTGTATAGCGGTATAGATGTGGTACTGGGCGGTGGTTCCAAGTTCCTGGAAGCCGGGGCCAGAAAAGACAAGGAAGATTTAATTAAAGTAATCAAGGACCTGGGTTATGACTATGTAACCACGCCGGAAGCCTTGTATAAATCTACCTCCAGCAAAATATGGGGGATGTTCGCTCCTAAAGACTTGAGTTATGATTTTGACCGTGATCCGGTAAAACAGCCCGGCCTGGCGGAAATGACCAGCAAAGCCATTGAGGTGCTTTCTAAAGATAAGGACGGATTCTTCCTGATGGTGGAAGGAAGCAAAATAGACTGGGCCGCCCATGCCAATGACCCGGTGGGTGTAATCAGCGACATCCTGGCCTTTGACAACGCCGTAAAGGTGGCGCTGGACTTTGCCAAAAAGGATAAGCACACCGTTGTCATCGCAGTAACCGACCACGGTAACGGTGGAATCACCATCGGAGACCGGGAAACCAGCAATAATTACGATAAGCTGCCCCTTTCCACCTTCATCGAGCCTTTAAAGAGGGCAAATCTGACCGGTGAAGGCATCGAAAAAAAATTAAACGCCGACAGGAGCAACATCAAAGAAGTGATGGTGAATTATTACGGCATCACCGATCTGACGGAGGCTGAAATCAAGGCAATCAAAGAGGCCAAACCAGGCAGGTTGAATTATGTTGTCGGCCCGATGATCAGCAAGCGGGCCCATATCGGGTGGACCACCAACGGCCACACCGGCGAAGATGTGGTCCTGTACGTGTACTCGCCAATCAACGACCGGCCCACGGGAGTGATTGAAAACACAGACATAGCCAGGTACATGGAGAAAGCACTGGGCCTTAACTTACAGGAAACCACCAAAAAGCTCTTCGTACCGGCAAGGGCCGCTTTTGAGGCCAGGGGAGCCAGAGTGAAATGGGATGACGGCGATCCCAACAACCCCGTGATTGTGGTTACCAGGGGCAATGATAAATTAAAATTGCCGGTAAACAAAAGTCTTGCCGAAATCAACGGTAAGCTGGTTAAAATGAACGGCCTGACCGTTTATAATGGCGTGACCACCTTTGTACCAGAGGAAGCACTTGATTTATTAAATTGAAGCTTGCAATAGCCCGGATTTACGGCAGTAGATCCCTGTTAAGTAGCCCGCACATTCCCTCCCTCTTGCTTATAGCCCGTCTGCTCCGGCCATGGGGCAGGCGGGCCACTTTACCTGCCAGAAACACCTTAAAATCCTCGGCCCACTGGCCTGCCATATAGAAGTTAGCCAGGCCGGGAAGGGTACGGCTGACTCCCTTGAACATGCATCCCAAACCCGGTGCCGACCAGGCCTGCAATCCCCGCCAGTTGCCCGTATAACGCTCCAGGGTGAGGGGCGTGGCCACGTCCACCGCTTCTACTTGCCTGGCCAGGCCGGGGAAGCGTTGCTCCAGCAGGCCGATAACCGCCCCGGCCACTTCCTCCTTGACCGCTTCATAACGCTCCCTGGAAGTGGCAAGCCCCTGCCAGTAGGCATAGCCGGAGGCGAAAACCACCTTGATCACCCCTTTGCCAGCGGGCGCCATCCCGGTGGCGCTGTCGAAAACCTTTACATCCAACCGATCCCTTTTCTCCCCAGCGATGGTCATCGGTTCCGGCAGCAGGAGCACTGGTCCTTCTTTATGCCCGCGTTGATGGTGGTTTCCTCTTTTCGGAAATGGAGCTGCCGCCCCTATTCTTGCACACGCCCATCTCCGTTGTCACCGGCCCTGGCCCCCCACGAGCGCACCGAAGTCTCTACTGCCTGCCCGGGGTGGTTCCCACCAGCGCCAGGAAACGTTCCAGGTCGTAGAGCGCCGCCTGGGCCGCAGGCCCCACGAGCGGCGGGTACAAGATGTCGAAGGCGTGCTCGGTTGCCGGGAACTCGACGTACACGACGGGCACCCCGGCCTCGGCCAGCGTATCGCGCAGGCGACGGGCGGATGCCACCGGCACGATGGAGTCGTGCGCACCCTGGAAGATAAGCGTAGGTGGGCTGTCTGAGCTCACATGATGGATGGGCGAAGCCAGGTTGTACATCTCGGGCACCTCGTCCGGCATCCCGCCCAAAAGTTCCCGCATCATCTGGCGATGGAGCGGAGAGGGCGGCAATTGCTCGGCCGTCAGAGTGCGTCCGAACATGAGCTTGTGAATCGACTGCTCGAACGAGCTCGGCTGGCGCCCGCCGCGCGTCATGTGCGGCTGCTCCGGGGGGTTTGCCAGCCGGGCCGTGGTGTGTTCGCCGTAGGCCCGCATGTCCGGGACGCCGTAGTAGGAGACCGCCGCCATCACAGTCGTGTCCGCGCCGCGCAGCTCCTCCGGCGTGAACTGAGGGTGGTCGGGCGCATAGGCCGCCAGGAGTACGACGTGCCCACCGCTGGATGCTCCCATCAGGACGACCTTCTCGGGGTCGACCCCGTAGTTCACCGCGTTGCTCTTCACCCAGGCGACCGCCCGCTTGGCGTCGGCCACCATGCCGCGCACGTCGACCTCGGGGCATGACCGGTAGGCCACGTCCATGACGACGTGTCCCCGGGCGGCGAGCTGGCGGAAAAAGGAGCGCGTCAGGACATCCTTGTCGAGGAGGTACCAGGCGCCGCCGTGCAGATAGACGATGGCGGTGCCGGAAGGCGTCACACCCGGCGGCGGCTCCCATATGTCGGCGAGGAGGCAGCGCTCCGTGCCCGGGATGGTCCAGAAGGCGACATCGCGCGTCCAGCGCGGCTCGGGCACGCCGGGCACCTGCCACGTACACCGGCGCTGGAGCATCCTCCGCTCGGACTCCGCCGGTATCCGGAGCTTCCAGTCGGAGCCGAAGGCCCGCTTGAAGCCGTCGTGGGGAGCGCTGGCACGCAGCACGTAATGGACCGAGAGCGCGGCGCCCGCCATTCCCGCGACTACCGCGACAGGGGAGTGGGAGACCAGCCCGAGGCCGGCGCCGAGGGCGCCTGCGAGCGCGAGATGGGCCGAAAGCGCCGTCCCGACGTACTTCATGGGCACCAGCGCGACCGTGGCTTTCGACGTATGCTGAAAAAGCGACGATGCTCCCAGCACAAGCGAGACGATGGCGAGGGCCGTGGCGATAGCGTTCATCGTACTCTCACATCCCTCCGAAGGAGAGCAAACAGTACCCAAGCTTTTCCCTTCCACAAATTCTTCAATGCCGATCCTTCCTTTCGCAGTAACTAGAATTGGTTGGCAAAACCGTGCTCGGCTAATGCCAGATTACTTGCAAAGTTTCGCGTTAAACAGAGTTAACATGATGTCAAAAGGACGTTATTACACCGTTAAATAGATGTATTAAAAGGCACCTTTCTTATTTGAGGCGTTCAATTTCCCATTTATGTCAATTAACAGATAAACCTGGCTACTCGGGGCGGCGGCAGAAACTCCCAGGTGCCGGTAACGCCCGCGGCCAGGGCGCCCAGCTCCAGGTGCAGCATGGCGATACCGCAGTCCAGGCGCTTGGGAATATTGTAGGTGTCGTGCAGGTTGTCCACGGCCACCGTAATAGTGTTTTCCCCCACCTCGAACCGCCAGGGTTGCCGGTTCATTGCCGAGGGGGCAATGCGGGCTGCCTCCGTCGCCACTTTGACCCAGTTCGGCCAGCAAGATTGGTCAAGCCCTGTCGCCAGTTCCGCCAAGGGCTTACGCCGGTGGTTGCGTCCGAAACCGGTCATGAGCTTTTCCTCCGTAGACCACCTGCCGGTGGCATACCCTACGGGTGTCACGGCCACCACCTTTTCGCCGGGGCGCGTGCCGACCAGGCGAGCCGCCACCTCCGGGCGGAAAAAGCCACCTACCCAGCAGGTGCCCAGCCCGAGGCGGGTTGCCTCCAGGATTAAGCCCTCGCCCAGGTACCCCACCCGCTCGTAAAGGTAAGGACTTTCCGCCTCCCCCAGAAAGGCGATGAACGCGGGGGCGCCCTTGATCTTTCCGTAATGCCCCAGAATACCCCGGAAAACCTCTTCCCCCGGGGCGTGGACCAGTACCGCTCTCGCCTCGGGGAAGGGCTTGAATTCCCGGCATAACTTGTCCAGTTGCTCCAGGGTAGCGGGCGCCACCGGTCGCGCCTCGTAGAGCCGGCGCGACCGGCGCCTGGCAATGGTCTGGTACCATTCTCTGTTTAAAAGGGTCACCGTGTAAGCCTCCTTTTTGTGCACACGTTTTCAGGTGCCTGTACCGGGAGTTCTGGCTCTGACGTCCGGATATAGGGCGTCGGCAGCCAGAGTTCCGGAGATGACCACGGCCTCGATGCCGGCACCCGGGAAAACGCCTGTGCCGGCCAGGTAGAGCCGCTCCACGGGGGTTTTGGCCGGCGGCCGCCACTGACCGGCAGCGAGGCCGTAGATGGCGCCACCCGTCGTCCAGGCATAGCGGGCAAACGTGGCCGGGCTGGCCTCCTCCCGGAAGACGACGTGCTGCCGCAGGCCGGGCAGCACACGTTCGGCCAGGGTGATCAGCGCGTCGCTGAACGCTCTTTTGCGCTGGGCATAGTCGGACATCCGGCGGTCCCAGCTTGTTGCCTCCATCCGGGGGACCAGCGTCAGCAGGGTGATACTGGCATGTCCGGGCGGCGCCAGGCCGGGGTCTACCCTGGAAGGAATCATTACGCCCAGTCCCCGGCCGTCTTCGGTGTGAACCAGCGTGACCGGCTCCAGGTCCGGCACGAAGTCGACGCCCAGGAAGACCGCAAAAGCCGAGGTAGAGAATTCCAGGCCCTCGATGCGCCGCACGAAGTCGGGCGGCAGGTGTTCCCGCCCCACCAGTTCCAGGAAGGTCTTGCGGACGTCGGCGTTGGAGATGACGGCTCCGGCACGGTGGACCTGCCCGCCGGCCAGGACTACGCCCGCGGCCCGGCCTCCTTCGATGAGGATGCGCTCCACAGGCGCGCGCAGAAGAACCCGGCCACCGTGCGTCTCGATCACCTCCGCCAGGGCGTCGGCAAGGGCCTGGGAGCCCCCCACAGGGTAGTAGCCGCCGTCGAAGTAGTAGCCGAAAAGGGGGGCCATCTGGGCAGCGGTGAGCGTTTCCGGCCGGTCGCTCAGGTAGCCCGTCAGGAGGAGCAGAAACCGTTTCAGAGATGCATCTTGGAAAAACCGCTCCAGCATGACCGTGTATGGGATGGCCATCCAGCGGAAGGCATAGGGATGGGTGCGCGGGTAGGCCAGCATCTCCTCCGGCGTGCGCGGCGGGCACGGCACGCCGCCGGTGCGCTCCACGCCGGCGTAGAGGTCGCGGTACACGCCCTCCATCTCGGCGAAGAAGGCGGATACGGCCTCCCGCTCCGCGGGAAAGCGCGCCTGCAGGGCATCGACCAGTCCCTCCGCCGTGCCGGGCACCTTGAGCCGGAAGCCGGGCAGCACGTACTCGTGGCTCACCCGCCGCCATTCCAGCCGGTCACCGATCTCCAGCCGGCGCAGAAGGTTGGTCACCGGGCCGCGCGGCCCCAGGCCGCTAATGTCGTGCACCCCCGCATCGAAGACGTAGCGCAGCCGCTCGCCGTCCCGCCGCACGTGCCGCTCCCACGAGGAGCAGAAGCCGCCCGGCCGGTGGTGCTGCTCCGCCACCAGCACCTTCAGACCCCGCCGCGCCAGAAGGGCCGCCGCCGTAAGGCCGCCGATGCCTGCACCCATCACGATGACGTCGTGTTCGGCTTCGCCGGCCGACCGCGCGGGGCCGAAGACCGGACCCGGCCACCGGTAGGGCTCGCGGGCAGCTATCTCCTGCGCCAGAATGCGCTTGGGGTACCAGTTAGGGAAAAGAAGGGAAAAAGCGATGCCGGCCCCAATGGCGGTGTTGGGGACGGCCACGGTGAGCCAGAGGCGGGCCTCCGACCAGGCGAGCGCCAGCGCCCCCAGCGCGGCGTTGAGGGTGAAAATCGCGCCCCAGACCGCCGTAATAACGGCGTTGGTGCGGTAAAAGAGGGGGTGGCGCCAGTATTCGCGCGGCCAGTCCTCGCGGGCATACTGGTAAGTGAAGGGCGAACCGGCCAGAAGCGTCACCCAGGCCATTAGCGCCAGGGTGGCGCCGACCAGCACGGCGTCGTAGACCTTGAAGAGGGGCGACCCCAGGACAACGGTCACCGCGCAATGGGCGGCAAAAAAAGCAAGCGTCACCAACTCCATCGTTCTGACCTGCCGCAGTCGGAAGCGGTAGGCGTTTAAGACCAGCGCGGCCCCCAGCCCGGCCGTCACCGCCTCCGTCCAGAGGCCGTAACCCGAGAGCGTCCAGTACAGGATCCAGGGGACAAAGCTGATGAAAATCCAGACCATACCTGGAATTTTCTTACCCATGGGCGTTTCCCTCCTGCATGACCGCGGCCAGCGCGGTGTCGCACCAATCGACGGCCATCCGGGCGAAGCGGCGGCCGAATTCCAGGGTAAGGGACCAGTAACGGGCGTCCTCGCGGGCTCCGTTAAGGGCCGGGTAGTAATGGATCAGCGGGGCAATCTCCTCCTCGTAGCGCCGCAGGAGACCGGCATAGTGCGCGCGCCACATTTTCAGGTGGGCGGCCAGGACCGCCGGGTCCGCCTGATGGCCGAAAAAGACCTTCACCAGCAGGGGATCGCGTGGCTGCGGTATCTCCGGCGGCGCAGCCAGCCAGCGCCGGAGCTCCTCTCGCCCGGCTTCGGTAACGCGGTACACCTTGCGGCTCGGTCTGCCTTCCTGGTGCTCGACGGTCACCGTAACCCAGCCTTGTTCCCGCATCTGGTTCAGGGTGCGGTAAATCTGGGGCAGGGTGGCGTTCCAGAAAAAATGGATCGATTGCTCGAAGGCGGCCTTGAGTTCGTACCCGGTAGCCGGGTGGTAGCTGAGGAGACCCAAAAGGGCATGGGGTAAAGACATGGCCTAGACTCCTTATCAAAGAGGTTATATATATATAACTATGCACATAGTATATCACGCAGGTATCCGCTGAGCCTTATCTCCGGCCTCACCCTGCCAACGAGCTCAACCGATTCGACTTCCACAGCAGGGATGGTAAACGAACCAACCGCCCTGCGGATAACAATTCCCTCCCGGGATACCAGGTAGCCGCGTGGCGCAAACAAAAATGACAGGACCACCCAACTCACGCCGGTAAACAGGTACTCTTCTCTCCCTCTCGTGGCGGAACCGGATTCTGTACCGCCCTTACCGAAAAGAAACGCCACCGCGAGAAGTAGCCCGAAAACCAGTCCCGCCAAGGGAGCCAGCACCAGCGTCACAAAGGCAAGCCCGCATCTTGCTGCCGCCTTTTTCACCAGAGAAAGTGGCACCGGTTCTTCTCCTTCCGCCCGGCACGTTGGGAGAGACACGTACCACCGCCGGGGTACAATGCTAGAGATGCAGGAAAAAATCGCACCCGCCTCAGTTCCCCGTTCCGGAGCGCAGTGTCAGCAAGGTCACCTCCGGCGGGCAAAAGAGGCGCAGCGGCAGGACGGTGGTGCCCAGCCCGCGATTCGTATAGACCCGCGTAGAGCTTCCCGGCACCTCGCGCAGGCCGAGAGGGTATTTGCGCCCGAGGGGCGGGCAGTACAAAGCACCAACCCCTGGCAACCGGATCTGGCCACCGTGGCTGTGGCCGGAAAGCTGCAGTTGAATCCCCACGCGTGCTGCCTGAGGCGCAATGTCCGGGGTGTGAACCAGGAGGATTTTGCAGTCCCCAGGCGGTATGGGAGCCATCGCCCTCGCCAGGTCGGGGTCGCCGGTCAGGGGATCGTCCAGGCCGATGAGCCAGAAATGCCGGCCGCCCTTCCGGATGCAGACGCTCCGGTTGACCATCACTCCCACTCCAGAGTCAGTAAAGGAGCGGGCTATCTTTTCTTTGCCAAAGTGGTGGTCGTGGTTGCCCATAACGGCATACACGCCCAAAGGCGCTTTGAGTCCTTGCAGCAGCAGGGTGCCCGCCAGGGACGGATCCGCCGAACGGTCCAAAAGGTCGCCGGTAAAAACGATGAGGTCGGGGTCAAGGGAGGAGATGAGCCTCGTTATCTGCGCCATGGAATCCTCGTTGCAGAACCGGCCAAACCCATAATGCAGGTCGCTGATATGAACTACGGTCAGCCCGTCAAGTTCCGCCGGGAGCCCCGGCAACGGCACCTCAACTCTTTCCACGACCACGCCGCCGGATGCCGCCGCCAGGCCGAAAAGGAGGAAAAGGAGGAGCAGCAACAGGCCGGGAATGACCAGTTTCAGCACGCGCCGCGGAAAATGACGGTGGATAACATTTTTGCGCATCGTCACCTCCCCCTGAGAACTCCCGTACGTTCGGCACGGCGGCCTGAGCGTCGTATTACGGCGATGTGAGTTGCGAATCTCTTTTCATGGTAAAAAGCAGATAGCAGATGCTTTACAAGTTAAATATTTTGCTTTACAATACACAAAAAGTAAACCTTTCGTCTGATGGAGGTAAAGTTTAATGTTCACCAAGATTTCAAAAAAAGGCCAGATTACCCTGCCTGCCGAGGTCAGAAAACTTTTGAACCTCCATCCCGGGGCGCGGGTCCGGTTCGTGGTCGAGAAGGACGCCGCCCGGATTCTCCCCGTCGATGGGGGAATCGAAGCACTCAAAGGCGCCGTTAAAGTTTCAGTGCCGCAGGATTTTAAAGCCGCCCGCCATAAAGCAATGGAGGAACGCAGCCGTGAGAAAAGCGCGTGCACTCGACGCTAATGTTATCCTCCGCTTTCTGACTGATGATGTTCCGGAGCAGGCAAACCGTTGCGCCGAGCTATTAAAGCGGGTTGAAACCGGTACCGAAGAAGTCTGGTTGCCCGACCTTGTCCTGGCAGATATCATCTGGACGTTGGAAAAATTTTATAAACAGCCTAAGCAACAGATCCGTGAGCTGCTCATCCCGATTCTCAACCTGCGTAGCCTGCGCTTTTCGAGCAAGAAAACGGCTCAAAAGGCCCTCCAACTTTACGCAGAAAAGAACCTCGATTGGACCGATGCCGTTATCGCCGCGCAGATGCTTGCCCGCAAGCAGAGCGAAATTTATTCTTATGACAGAGACTTCGACAAACTGGAAGGTGTTACCCGGCTGGAACCCTGAAAGGTCACTATATTTCTTATCACCCTCGCCCCTCCCCATCTATAAACCGCAGCGAGGCGGCGAGGTCCCGGATGTGCTTTGCGTCCGCGCACAGGATAAAGTAGTGGTATTTCTCGCCCATGATCGCCGCGGACCGCGGGTAGCGCGCCACGCAGCAGGCCCCGGCCTCCGCGCCCAGCTCCGGCGAGGGAAAGACGAAATACCCTTCCCTGCCGTTGACCGTGGTTTTCTCCAGCCGCGGCCTTTCACCGTAGGGCTTCAGCTTGTGGGAAGCCTCGTGCCGCGCTACCTCCTCGGGCGTCCAGCCCTCCCCGTTCATCGCATTTACCAGGAAGAAGCCATCGTCGCCACCGTAGCTCAACGGAACACCCGCCGCCTCGTAACCCGGGCGCGGCCGCCAGTGCCGCGGGAATTCAAGGTACACTCCGTATGCCGGGTTCAGGTAGGGCAGCCTGGACCCGAAACACGTCTCCTCGTCCAGGCGGCGCAAAATGTCCCTCCTGACCACCGTGCCGTTCAGGTCGAGAAACCGACCGGCCGGGGCAACGGTGTCCGGGTCGATAAGGACCCGCAACCGGAGGTAGGGCCCGGGCTTATCATCACCTTCAAGCCTGTCGACCCGGAAATCTACCGCCGGGGATCCGCTCCGGTCAACAACGACCTCCGCCCAGGGGTACTTCGCCAGGAGTTTCTTCGCTTCCGGCGTGCTCTTCGCCGCCTTGATGAACGCAGCGTCGGCAACGCCCGGCCAGTAGGCGAACATGTCTTCCCAGGCTACGGCGCCGTAATAGCCAAAGGTGAATTCCCCGGTCAGGGGCCCGATCTTTTCCACCACCTGCCGCAGGCCGCTGCCGTCGGGCTGGACCAGCCACAAGCTAGCGTGGTTCTCAGTATCCAGGCGCGCGAAGAGAATCTGCTGCCCGTCCGCTGTGAACAGGGGGCGCTCGTCGCGGTAGGCCGGGTCGTTGGTGAGCCGGCGCGCCCTGCCGCCGTCGACGTCTACCGTCCAGAGGCGCCTCCCGGCCAGAGCCCGGCGCGCCCAACGGTCATACACTTCCCTCTCAACTGACTTGATTTCCGGCCCCGCACTGTAGACCAGGAGCTTTTCGTCCGGTGACCAGGCGGCGCTCACCACCGCCTGGTCCCTTCCGGTAAGGGGAATAAGCTTGCCGGTCCGGAAGTTGTACACAGCGAGCCTCTTGTTGGTCCACGTCTCCCGCCCGCCGCCGAAAATGAACGCCAGCCGGTCCCGGCTTGCCCCAGCCGCGAGAGAATCCGGCCGCACCAAGACGGCATTTTCCCAGGAGTCAGGCTCATTCCCGGCCAGGGGCTGCGGCTCCTCGCAGCCGCCCGCCGGAGCAAGGTAAAGGGGCAGGCCATCGGCTTCGATTGATGCCGACAGCGGCCCCAGCCAGAGCATAACCATTTGTCCATCGGGAGACCAGCCGGCCAGCCGCGGCACCCTCCCGAAACGCCTTTCCACCTCGTCCTGACTGAGGCCTGCGTTGTACACCCTCTTCACGGTACCCGCAGCGATCTCCACCTTCCAGATGCCGGCTGAGGGAGATGTACCCGGCTCTATCTTTTGCTTTTCAAAGGCTACCCACTTACCGTCCGGCGACAAGGCAATGCGCCCGAGGTCGACACCGGGCTCCCGTTTGACCAGAACCCGGGGCTTTTCGCTTCCGGGTGAACCCGCCAGGAGTTCGTCTCCCGCCGTGGTAAAGGCGAAGACGTCCGCCGAGGGAGACCATGAGAATTGCCCGACCTTGCGGGTCACGAGACGGGGCCGCTCGTCTCTAAGCCCGACCAGCCACAGGTCTTCGCCATGGCGGAAGAGAAGCCACCTGCCCGTCGGCGACCAGGCAGGGCGAGAAATATTCTCCCCGGCGGCCAGCTGCTTCACCTTACCGCCCGGCAAATCTTTCACCCAGAGCTTTCCCTCGGCCACCCAGGCCACGCGCCCAGCAGGGGGCATTCCGTCCATCCCCGAAGCGGTAACTCTCCACCTGACCGCCAGGGTGCCTGACAACACCACTACCGCGCAGACAACCGCCAGCCACTTCCGGTTCACAAAAGACCCCTCCGTGTTTTATGTCCAAAGATTATACGAAGGAACCCCGGTTGTCTTACATGGGCTGCAGAAAAATTTTTTGGGCCCCGGCGCTGTCTTCCGCAACCGACTATAAATCTGCCGCAACGGCCGAGCCGCACAGATTGCAGAGATCGCCGCCGGTTATCGTCAGAAGTCGCTCAAGGTGACGGGAGCAGTCGACCGCGGTCTACCCGCCGCAATGTAGACCACCGGGTACTTTTTCATACTCTTGGCGGCCGCGCGATGGGATTATAAACCGCCACGTTTGAGAGTGGCTCTGGCACAAGCCCGGCGCACCCGCAAGTTCGCCCCGGCTAAAGCTCCCAGAGAGCTCATGACCGCCGGGACCACCAGGCAGGCAGCAATCTCCCGCAACGCCAGGCCTGCCGGGGAGATCCACCAGAGTCCCAGCAACACCATGGTTCCAATAACCAGCCCGATTCCCCCCGCCCGCGGCCAGATCCCGATTCCTCCCAGCACCCCAGCGGCCAGCCCTCCGCCGAAGCAGGCCATGACCAGCCACAATCCGGCGAAAGAGCTCAGGCAGACAACCCTCCCGGGTGAGTTCAGAGCCCAGCAAACGGCGCCTGCAAAGCCGGAAGCGACAAGAAAAAGAGAGGCTGCCAGCCCCGCCTGCAGCGGAGTGGAACCTCTCTTTCCGGTACCCCCTGGGATCAACTCGCATCCCCCCTCTTCCCTATTCTACGCGGTCCCGCCTCCGGTTAGCACAGTCTTTTCCGCTTCGACGGGAATCAGGGCTTCCCTCAAAACCTCATCCATATTTTTGACCAGCACAAACTTCAGGTGTCTTCTGACGTTGGCAGGGATCTCCTCCAAATCCTTCTTGTTTTCTTCCGGAAGAATAATCTTCTTCACGCCAGCCCGGTGGGCCGCCAGCACCTTTTCCTTGATGCCGCCCACCGGCAGCACCCTCCCGCGCAGGGTAATCTCGCCGGTCATGGCAACCTCCCGGCTCGTACGGCGCCCGCTCAGAGCCGATGCCAGGGCAGTCGCCATGGTGATGCCTGCCGACGGGCCGTCTTTCGGAATGGCACCTTCCGGGATGTGGACGTGAATGTCCACCTTCTCGTAGAAGTCCTCGGGTATTCCCAGTTCGCCGGCACGGGACCTGACGTAGCTGAAAGCTGCCTGGGCGGATTCCTTCATGACATCCCCCAGCTTGCCGGTCAGGATGATGTTTCCCTTCCCCTTTAGTACGCTTACCTCCACGCTGAGCACCTCGCCGCCCACTTCGGTCCAGGCCAGGCCGGTGGCTACACCGACCTCGTTCTCCTTTTCAATGGTGCCGTAGTGGTAACGGGGTATTCCCAGGAAGGCGGGCAGCTTTGCGGCAGAAACCTTGACCTGATAGTTCTTGTCCTTAACAACCTCCCGCGCCGTCTTCCTGCAGATGGCGGCAATCTCCCTTTCCAGGTTGCGCACACCCGCTTCCCGCGTGTACTGGCGGATGATGCCGCGGATGGCGTTCTCGGAAATCTGCAGGTGATGTTTTTTCAGACCGTGTTCCTTCAACTGCTTGGGAATCAGGTGTCGCAGGGCGATCTGCATCTTTTCCTCTTCCGTGTAGCCCGGGATCCTGATCACTTCCATCCTGTCCAGCAGCGGACGCGGGATGTTGTACTCCACATTCGCCGTGGTGATGAACATCACCTTCGAAAGATCGAAGGGGACTTCGATGTAGTGATCGCTGAAGCTGTGGTTCTGTTCGGCGTCCAGCACCTCCAGGAGGGCCGAACTGGGATCGCCGCGAAAGTCGGAACTCAGCTTATCAACTTCGTCAAGCAGGAAAACCGGATTTTTGGTTTCCGCCTGCCGCATTCCCTGGATGATCCGTCCGGGCAGTGCGCCCACATAGGTCCGCCGGTGCCCCCGGATCTCGGCCTCGTCCCGCACCCCACCGAGGGAGATGCGCACGAATTTTCGCCCCAGAGCATGAGCGATGGACCTGCCCAGGGAGGTTTTCCCGACGCCGGGCGGCCCCACCAGGCAGAGGATGGGGCCCCGCATTTTGGTGGCCAGTTTGCGGATCGCCAGGTATTCCAGAATCCTCTCCTTGGGCTTTTCCAGGCCGTAGTGATCCGCTTCCAGGATCTGCTCGGCCTTTTCCAGGTTCAGCCTGTCACGGGTTTCCTTGGCCCAGGGCAGGGCCAGCAGCCAGTCGATATAATTCCGGACGACAACCGCCTCGGCAACCATCGGCGGCATCTTTTCAAGGCGCTCCAGTTCCTTTAAAGCCTTTTCCTCCACTTCCTTGGGGAAGTGGGCGTTGGCGATCTGCTCCCTGAGCTCCTCCACTTCCGCCTGGCGCTCGTCCTTTTCACCCAGTTCCTTCTGGATGGCCTTCATCTGCTCCCGCAGGTAGTACTCCTTCTGGGTCTTCTCCATCTGTTTCCTGACCCGAAGGCTGATCTTCTTTTCAAGATCCAGCACCTCTATCTCACGGTAGAGGATTTCGGTTAAAACCTCCAGCCTCTCCTTGACGTCGAAGGCCTCCAGGATAGCCTGCTTATCGGCCACCCGCAGGTTTATGTGTGAAGCTATGATATCAGCCAGTCTCCCGGGATCCTCAATAGAAACAATTGAAACAGCCGTTTCCGGAGGAATCTTTTTCCCCGCCTTGACGTACTGCTCGAATTGAGAGATGACGTTTCGCATCAAGGCTTCTATTTCAGGGGTTTTCTCGCAGGTTTCCCGGTATTCCTCCACGAGCACCTTCATAAAGGGATCCACGGAGAGGAATTTTTTGATTCTCCCCCGGGTCATGCCCTCAACAAGCACCCGGAAGGTGCCTCCGGGCAGCTTCAGAAGCTGCTTGATCTCCGCCACCGTTCCTACCTGGTAGATGTCGTCTTCCTTAGGTTCATCAGTTTGAGCTTCTTTCTGGGTCACCAGAAAGATCTGGCGGTTTGCCAGCATGGCTTCATCAATGGCGCTTACCGATCTCTCCCGTCCGACGTCAAGATGAATAACCATATACGGAAAAACTAAAATTCCCCGCAAGGGGAGTAAGGGAAGGGAACGTTCCTGTTCGAGCTGATTAATGTTCTCTTGGGTCATTTTAAAGGCTATACCCCCTTTTCTCCCAGGGAAGACGCGTTTGATTTTACAATAACATTTTACTCTAACCTTCACAAATCCTGCAACAGGTATTACTTCCCGTGAAAAACCGGCAAAAATTTGCCTGGTTCCCTTCCAACAAGCGTAAAAAATGTGTTGACGGCCCTTCCAGGCCGCCAAAGTATGTAAAAACCCCTTCTCAATTGATCAAAATTTGCTTCTCTATACCGCTCGTACGGCACCATAAGATGCTGGTTTATCCTTGCCAGGCGCAGCGACCCTCGGAGGTCCGACATATTCTCATGCCGATACCTGCTTCATGCGGCACTCGGGAAGCAGGCTCAGCTTCAACACGTCCTTGATCTGCCTGACCGGGATAACCTCCAGGGGAAGCTCCTTGAAGATCTCCTGCCAGTTCTCCTGGGGAATCAAGACACGCTTCACCCCGGCACGGTGAGCCGCTTCCACCTTGGCCACAACCCCTCCCACCGGTTTGACCTCTCCCCGCAGGGAAAGCTCACCGGTCAGGGCAACCTCGTTGTCAACCGGACGCCTGGTTAGAGCGGAATAGACCGCAACGGCAATGGCCACACCGGCAGAAGGGCCGTCCGCAGGCACCCCCCCGGGGAAGTTGATATGGATGTCATAGGAGCGGGCATCCACGTCCAGGTAGCGGCGCAGTACAGTTAGGGCGTTTTCCACGGATCCCCTGATCATGCTCTTGCGCTTAACCCGCCTCCCGGAGAGGCCGCCCATCTCCTCTTCTTCTACAATCCCTGTGACGATCACCTGTCCCTTCTCCTCGCTTGCCGGTATGGCGCAGGCCTCGATCTCCAGCAGCGTGCCCAGGTTCGGGCCGCTAACCGCCAGGCCGTTCACCATGCCGACAGCCGGCTCGGACGGTACCTTGCATTCCAGGCGGGGGGAATACTGGCCGCTGTTGACCACCCACTCCACGTCTGAAGCCTGGATTTCCCTGATATTCTTTGTCTGGGCAAGGCCCGCGGCGATCTGGACGATGTTCACAGCCTCTCGCCCGTTGGTGGCGTATTTCTCGATCACGTCCAGGGCACCCTCCCCGAAAGTGTAACCGATCCGGTCGGCCGCATTCCTGGCGATGACCCTGATCTCCGCCGGAAGCAGCATCCTGAAAAAGATCTCCACGCAACGGGAGCGGATTGCCGGGGGGATTTCTTCCGGAAGGCGGGTGGTGGCCCCGATCAGCCGGAAGTCGGCGGGAAGCCCGTTCTGGAAGATATCGTGAATGTGAGCAGGAATATGAGTGTCTTCCGAGTTGTAATAGGCGCTCTCAAAAAACACCTTCCGGTCCTCTAGGACCTTCAAGAGCTTGTTCATCTGGATGGGATGCAGCTCTCCGATCTCGTCAATGAACAGCACCCCTCCATGGGCTTTTGTGACCGCCCCCGGCTTGGGCTGGGGAATCCCGGCGATGCCCAGGGGACCTGCCCCCTGGTAAATGGGGTCGTGCACCGATCCGATCAGGGGGTCGGCGATCCCCCGCTCATCAAAACGGGCTGTGGTGGCATCAATCTCAATGAACCTGGCATTCAACCCGAAGGGGGAGGCGGGATTCCGCTTGGCCTCCTCCAGCACCAGCCGGGCGGCAGCGGTTTTGCCAACCCCCGGTGGGCCGTAAATCAGTACGTGCTGGGGGTTGGGGCCGCACAGGGCGGCTCTCAAAGCCTTTAACCCGTCCTCCTGACCGATGATCTCTTCAAAGCGCTTCGGGCGAGTTTTCTCAGAGAGGGGTTCTGCCAGGGAGATCCTCCTAAGACGCTGGATCTTTTCCAGTTCCTTCTTCGACTCCCGGTCCACCGCGATGCGCGCCCCCTGTTGGCCGCGCAGCAGGTTCCAGAAGTAAAGCCCTATGACAACCAGGAAAAGGATCTGTATAAATCCTAAAAATCCGTTCCAGTTCAAATTACCTGTCAAACCAACCACGGCTCCTCCTGCAAAATGCAAATTTTCTGATAGCGATTTCAACATAATTATTGCCAGGAACCGCGGTTTTTAACCCTAAACCAGTTTTGGCAAAATTTCAGGGGTGCCTTCGGCACCCCTCACCTGTGTTCTTATGCGGTTTCTTCTCTCTTCTTCTTCCTATCCACCGTCACCAGGATCGGCTCTTCCTTCTTGGAAATCACATCCTTTGTGATCACGCACTTGGCGATATCCCCCCGTGAGGGGATCTCGTACATGACGTCCAGCATGATATCCTCCAGGATCGCCCGCAGCCCCCGCGCTCCGGTATTCCGGCGGATGGCCTCTTTGGCCACGGCACGCAGGGCATCCTCCTTGAATTCGAGAGTCACCCCGTCCAGCTCGAAGAGCTTCTGGTACTGGCGCACCAGGGCGTTACGCGGCTCGGTCAGGATCCTGACCAGGGCATCTTCGTCCAGGGCGTCAAGGGTGACGATGATCGGAACACGCCCTACAAACTCGGGGATGAGACCGAACTTGAGCAGGTCCACCGGCAGGATCTTGCTCAGAACCTCGCCTATCGGCATCTCCCTGCTGTCACCCAATTCCGCCCCAAAACCGATGGTCTTTTTCCCGATGCGGTTCTGGATGATCTTGTCGATCCCTTCGAAGGCGCCGCCGCAGATGAACAGGATGTTGGTGGTGTCAAGCTGGATAAATTCCTGGTGCGGGTGTTTCCTTCCCCCCTGGGGTGGAACGCTGGCAACGGTGCCTTCTAGAATTTTCAAGAGGGCCTGCTGCACCCCCTCACCTGAAACATCCCGGGTAATGGAGGGGTTTTCCGACTTGCGGGCAATCTTGTCGATCTCGTCGATATAAACAATCCCTTTTTCCGCCTTTTCCACATCGTAGTCGGCGGCCTGGATCAGCTTGAGGAGAATGTTTTCGACATCCTCACCCACGTAACCGGCCTCCGTCAGGGAGGTGGCGTCGGCGATGGCAAAAGGAACATTCAGAATGCGAGCCAGGGTCTGGGCAAGCAGGGTCTTGCCGCAACCCGTGGGGCCGAGCATGATGATGTTGCTCTTCTGAAGCTCGACATCCTCGACCTTCATGCCCAGGTTGATCCGCTTATAGTGGTTATATACGGCGACGGATAGGGTCTTTTTGGCATGTTCCTGCCCGATTACGTACTGATCGAGGATTTCCTTGATCTCCCTCGGCTTGGGAATGTCGCTTAACTCAAAACCCGTCTCCTCGCCGAGTTCCTCTTCGATGATCTCATTACAGAGTTCGATGCACTCGTCGCAGATATAGACACCGGGACCAGCCACCAGTTTCTTTACCTGATCCTGCAGCTTTCCGCAAAAAGAACACTTCAACTGTCCCTTTTCATCTCCAAATTTGTACAAAGCTGTACCTCCTTCGGACTACCCATTCTTCTGTCCTACTCGGGTGGTAATCACGTCATCTATGATGCCGTACTCCTTTGCTTCAGGGGCATCCATGAAGAAATCGCGGTCGGTATCCTTCTGGATCCGTTCCAGGGGCTGCCCCGTCAGTTCCGAAAGGATCCGGTTAAGCCTGTCTTTTACCCTGATAATACGCTTGGCGTGAATTTCGATATCAGTGGCCTGACCCTGGGTCCCGCCAAGCGGCTGGTGGATCATGATCTCGCTGTTGGGGGTGGCGAAACGCTTCCCCTTTGCACCTGCAGCAAGCAGAAAGGCTCCCATGCTCGCCGCCAGCCCCACACAGATGGTGGAGACATCGGGCTTGACATACTGCATTGTATCATAGATCGCCATCCCGGCCGAAATCGAACCACCCGGAGAATTGATATAGAGATAAATGTCTTTCCCCGGGTCTTCTGCCTCGAGAAAAAGCATCTGGGCAATAATGATATTTGCTACATTGTCATCTATGGGGGTCCCCAAAAAAACGATCCTGTCTTTCAACAGCCGGGAATAGATGTCGTACGCCCTTTCCCCCCGGTTGGTCTGTTCTACTACCACTGGTACCAAGTATTGTGCTTTAGGCACCATTTCACCTGCTTTCTAAATAAAAATTTAAAAAATGACGGATTGATGCTCTTAAGTTAACTATATCAAATTTATCGTCCGGTTAAAAGTAGCCGCGAAGCGTTGCTCTTGCCCGCGGCCCTTTCTTTTCCAGTGTCTGAGGTTATTATTCCCCCGGCGAAACCTCTTCCGTTCCTTCCGGGACCCCGGCCGTCTCACCCGCACCGGTTGCCTGTCCGGCCTCGCCGGTCACTGGTTCGTCAGGAAGCTCGACGGCGTTTTCTCTGAGAAACTCCTGCACCTTTTGCATCAGGATGCCCTGTTCGATCGAAGAAAGCTGTCCCCTCTCTTCCAGGCTCTTGCGCAACTTATCAGTTTCCATATTATATTGGGCAGCCATGTCGTTGATCTCTGCTTCCACTTCCTCCGTAGTCACCTTGATCCCCTCGGCCTTCGCAATCGCCCCCAGCACAAGGCTGCGCTTGACGGTATCCCGGGCGCTGGCCTCAAGATCCTTCTGTACTGTATCGAAATCCTTGTTGGTGATCCTGAGGTAATCCTCGAGGTTCAGCCGCTGGTAGGCCAGCCGCCGGATGAAATCCTGAGTGTCCTGCTCCAGCTGGCGCTTCACCAGTATATCGGGAAGCTCGACTTCAGCCTGCTCGACCGCTTTCTGTACAACACGCTCGGTGAAGATGCGCCTTGCGTTAAGCTGTCCCACCTCTTCCAGTTTATTCCGTAATTGCTCTTTTAATTCCTGCAGGTTTGCGCATTCGCTGACGTCCCTGGCGAAGTCGTCATCAATGGGGCTCAGCTCCTTGCGCTTGATGCCGACAACCTTTGCTTTGAATTGAGCTTCTTTTCCCTCAAGATCAGAATACTTGTAAAGGGATGGGAGGTGCAAGGTAAATTCTTTCTCTTCACCTAATTTCATCCCCAGTAAATGGGCCTCAAAACCCGGGATGAATTTTCCGGAGCCGATCTCAACGGACTGCTCCTGACCTCCCAGGCGCGGCTCTGGCTTGCCGTCTACAGTGGCTTCCAGGTTGATGATGGCAATGTCGCCATCGTCCACCGCGCCCTCACCGGCATCCACCAGCCTGGCGTGACGCTGCTGGAGGAGCTTCAACTGCGCTTCTATCTCGTCATCCCCCACCTTCACCTCGGGCTTGACGGCTTCGATGCCTTTATAATTACCCAACTTAACCTCGGGCAACACCTCAACGGTGGCCTTGAAGATAAGGGGGAGACCTTTTTCCATCTGGATGATATCGATCTTCGGCTGATCGATGGGCTCGATATCCTGTTTTTCTACCGCTTCCCGGTATGCCTGGGGCAACAGGATGTCGAGGGCTTCTTCGTAAAGCACCTCTTTTCCCAGGCGTGCCTCCAAAATCGGCCGCGGTACCTTACCCTTGCGAAAGCCGGGAATATTAACCCTTTTTACTACTTTTTGATACGCCTTTTGCAAGGCATCCTCAACCTGATCCGCTTCCACTTCGATTTGAAGGGATACCTGATTCTTATCTAGCCTTTCCAGAGCTGCGCGCATTTATGCTCCTCCTAAAAAATGTATAATTGCCATAGCTTGCCATGCAGGTCTATGTTCTAACCCGTATTCAGGCAATTTCACATCTGGTGCGGGAGAAGGGACTTGAACCCTTACGGTTTTACCCACCGGATCCTAAGTCCGGCGCGTCTGCCATTCCGCCACTCCCGCGTTCATGTAGCATAATAGCATCGCCATATCTCCCCGTCAAGTAATTACTTAGAAAAGAGCTGCTTTAACAGGGGTGTTTTTCCAACTGTTGATCATTTTATGATTCTCTTCTCATAAAATGTTACTTTTTACAAAGCGCTGTTGCATAAGCAAAGGGCACCGAAGGCAACCTAGAGATATGGAATCTCGCTTCGGGAGTGAGTTTAATTGGTGGAGAAAGGCATCGCCGTTTTCCTGCTGCTGCTGCTGGGAGGCACGCTTGTCTACATTTTCTTCACAAACGTTGTTACCCCGCTGCGCAGGCCGCCCAACCCGTAAATTCTGATGCTATTCCTGCCCCTTCAGACCCCAGCAAAATTAAATTTCCTCCGGGTGCCTTTGTTGCACTGGTGGAGACCTGGACAGATATTGTCAAAGATGAAGTAGAAAATAAATCCGTAAAAAAGACACTTACTATTCCAAAATGGCTTAACGATGCAGCAGAAGAACAGGGAATTAATTTCTCCCAAGTATTACAGCTTGCACTAAAACAGCGACTTGGAATTCGTGCCCGTTAAACCGGTTCAACCCTTCGGGCACATTCCGGAGAATCGAAATCAGGTGAATTAACCAGCCTGGAAACGGCATAAGCGGCCATCTCACCCTGGTACGGCCGCATTATTTCTTTGAGCTCGCCGATGGGTGCTGCCGGGTCCAGCCATGCACTCTGCTGTTCCCGGTCCGCCAGGATCACCGGCATCCTCTCGTGGATCTCCCGCATGAAGTCGTTCGCCGTGGTGGTGACGAGGCAACAGGAGGGAAACCCGGCACCTTCTGGGCCCGGGCTGCAGTCCCAGATCCCCGCAAAGGCGAACAGGAGTCTGTCCGGCAGCCGGATGCACATGGGCTGCTTTCCCCGGCCCGTCCTTTTCCACTCGTAAAAGCCGTCGGCGGGGATCAGGCAGCGCCGCCAAAGGAACGACTCCCGGAAAAAGGGCTTCTGTTCAATGGTTTCCGCCCGTGCGTTAATCAGCCGACGGGCGGTAGAGTCATCCCTTGACCAGCGCGGGACGAATCTCCAGCGCATCAGAGAAAAGGTGTGCTTTTGCCCGTTCCCGGTGATCACCGGGACGTCCTGGCCCGGAGCGATATTGTATCTCGGCCGGTGCTCAACCACCCCCGGCTCCAGTTTGTAATAGTCCTGGAGAGTCTCACCATCCACGGTAAGCAGGAAACGCCCGCACACCTTTATCATCGCCCTTTCCTTAAATCGGGATGTAGAAAAAGCTGTTGAGCCCCGGGTATTACCGGAACAGGGCCGTTAATAAATGATTCCATCCGGAAACCGGAAATCCTGCCGGAAGCCGTTACTGCTCCTTGTCAAGAGGAGATAACAACCTCCGCACCTTCGTGGAGATCGCCGACAGAGACCCCCCTTTACGAGGTGTTAGGTCCTACCACCTCCTTCCGAAAAGGTTTAATTATCCCTTGAGAGTTTGTTTACAGTTCTGTTATAAATGGTGGTTATACTATGAACAAAGGGAAAGTGTACCCGGCATTAATTCCAGTGAAAGGAGGGAAGGATGATCTTTTAACCGTGCCGGCATAACTTTCCTGAGCACACGGTTTGAAAAGGAGGGTGTCTGTTTATGAACAAGAAGCTGCTTGCAGTTGCAACGATTTTGGTTTTAGTACTCGGAATTGCCGGAGCGGCCTTTGCCGCCAGTTCCGGAGGGACGTCATCCGGCACCAATAAACTATGGAAACCGCCATGCATGAACCTGAATCTTACCGACGACCAGTTGAGCAAACTGCGGGAACTGCGAACCGATTTATTTAATAAAACCCAGGACATTCGCAACGAGCTGCAGAAAAAGATGTTCGAACTGAGCAACCTTTACCTGAGCAACAACCCGGATCAGGCCCAGATAGATGCCAAGAAGGCGGAAATAGACAAGCTGCGCAGCCAGCTCAATGACCTCAGCGAGCAAAGCAGCCAGGAGTTTAATAAAATTCTGACCCAGGAACAAAAGGAACAGCTTTCCCAAATGTCTACAAAGCGGTTCTTTGGCATAGGCATGGGCATGGGCTTCGGCATGGGAGGCCATAGAGGATGCCGCGGCTTCGGCGGTCCCTGTGGGGCTGCTCAACCGTCAGGAGTAACCCAATAATAATCCCCTGCTGCAGGAGGGGAGGGTTGAACCCTCCCCTCCATTTTGATTTTTGCCGGTGAACCGGAGTTCGACAGTACCGAGGCATTTTTAGCGATAATTTCGAAGAGCGATCCTTTAATATCAAGGGTTAGCGGGTTCGGAACCGAGGCAAAAACGAAAAATGCATAGGCATACGTTTTGCGTTTT
>CADDZA010000025.1 GCA_902812435.1 Clostridia bacterium | reverse complement strand
TCCGTCTAAGTATCGGGCTCAAAGCACCAAGGTATTTCGACCTCGTTACCAGCCGCTAAAGGTTTTATTCTACTAACACTCATTTTCATCCTCTGTTGGTGTCACCGGAGGTGACATGGGTGTCTAAGTAAGCGGGAAGACAATCCGTAGGCAAGGGCGTCGCCGGCAACGGCCGGGTACCCACCGAAGGTGGGTGCTGAAGGAAGCCGAAGGAAGAGCATGGAACGTAGCGCAAGCGAACCGAGGTTGGCTCTCCAGGTGGGTAACCTTGCGTGAAGTGGGAAAGCCCTAAAGCTGGATAACTTAGGAAGTTAGGACGGACGGATTCATGCTCAGGCAGGCTTAACTGGGGAAGCCCTGTACCATCCAATCTAAATTGGTAAGCTCGAACAAGCCGAGAGGCAAGAGAGAGAAGATGTGGTGCAGGGTGGCAGACGGGTCCGTAGTAGTGACGAACCTTCAGCCAATGAAAGCCGGTAACGGACATGAGGGGAAAACTGAAGGGACAGCATCCAGGAGATGCTGAGCCAAAGGAGCCAAAAGCTTCTCTGGCTGCGAAGGGACGAAGGTAAACCAAAGTGTACAACCGCGAATTGAACGAACATGGGAGAAGATAACCGAGGCCGAAACGCCAAGGGGAACGGGGCATCCGGGGGTGACGAACCAACTGGAGCCTTCGTCCGCTCAGCAGACTATCGGAGGCGAGTGCGGTAGATTGCCTAAGAGCTAGAGACGCCGCATCAACTCCGAAAAGAAACTGCAGCCATGTGAGAGAGAGACGTAGGGAGTACAGCAAGATGAAAGAGGTTGGCATACTTGCATCGGTATTATGAAAACTAACTGACTGAGGTTTACCAGGAGCCGTGTACGAGGCCCGTACGCACGGTTCTGTGAGAGGGACAGCGCTAGCCTGATCAACTAGCGCTGCTCTACTCGATTTTTAAGACCGTTTTGCCTTCATTTTCATGGAAATATCAGGTATACTCTATATAGAAAGCCCTGCGAGGAGGCGATTCTTAATGTCCAAAGGTTCTGGGCACATTTCAGGGACCGAAGCGTGGGAGCCTTCGAAGGAATTCCTGGCTGAATTCTTAAGGTTGCGCCGGTTGGAAGAAGAGCAACAGAGGCTTTTAAAGGAAAGAGCGTGGGCGAAGGCGAAAGCAGTGGCTAACCACCTCAAAAAGAAGTGGGGCGTAAAAAAGGTATATCTTTACGGGTCGCTGGCCTGGGGGACTTTTCACGAACGCTCGGACATCGACATTATGGCGGTCGGCTTTACCGGCGACTACTGGCGGATGCTCGTCGAGGTGGAAGAAATAGCCATGCCCTTTGAATGTACGGTGGTTTGTGAGGAGGACGCCTTTTCTTCTCTGCGAGAGAAGGTCCGCGCAGAGGGGGTGGAGCTTTGATGAACAAGCGGAAGTTTCTGGTGCTGAAAGCTGCAATAGACAGGGAAACGAAAAACCTCGATAAAATAGAATCGAGATTGCAGAAATACCGGAGAATACTCTCAGATTTAGCAGCTCATGAGAACCAACATGAAGCATTAGACCTTGCGGATGCTTGTATTTTGGTGGGCGCCGCCCTTGATGACTATTATCTGGCGGTCGAAAATATTTTCAAAGTCATAGCTACGGAATTGGATGGGGGGCTTCCCGCCGGGGAGCACTGGCACAGGCAGCTATTAACCAACATGATGCTGGAAGTCCCGGGGATACGTCCTCCTCTTCTCAGTGAGAATACTGTTTTTCAGCTTGATGAGCTCCGAAAGTTCCGGCATCTGTTTCGCAACATATACGGGTTTGCCCTGGATGCCGCTCGCGTAGCCGACCTGGCCGAAAGAGTTCCGGACATTACCAAACGTTTAAAACAGGAAGTAAATTGTTTTTTAGCGACAATGCAATCCATATACTCGATTTCCAAAGAGAATTATCACCCGAAGCAGGGGCCCCGGCTGTAGTCCGGTCCTCGCTTTTTGAAGCCCGGATTCTTCGGGTTCTGCCCATGTTTTCAAAAGCGCTTCTTTTTGGAGCGTTTTTTATTTGGCAGGAACCCCTAAACTAGGCCAATGAACAGAGCCCTGGGCAACGCCTATTGGCAGACCCAGGGCCTGATGAGCTTAACCGAACGCTACCTAAGTCTTCGTCAAGCTTGGTGAACCGCCGGATGCGGGCCCGCACGTCCGGTGGTGAGAGGACGGGGGCTAGCCGCCCCCTCCTACTCGATGTCAACCCGGCATGGGCGTTTTGATCCTGTGCTGCTTATTCATACTTAAGCCTTACCCTGGAAGAATATGTTAAGGGTAACGGCGCTGGCTGCATTAACCGCCGCATAGTAGATGCGGGCGTACTTCAGGAACAGCGTGGCTACCAGTGCGGTGACATCACCGGTGTTCAAGGTGACCGGACCCGCGTTGTCCAACCAGTTGGTGCCGTCGGGGCTGATCTGGAGTTTGACTGTTGCCGGAGCAATAGTGGTGGAAGCGTTGACGACACCAAAGGACCAGGTGGTGAGGTTCAGCACATTATATGTTGTATCTGGCGAGCCGGCGGTGTCTGTTATATTTGCCAGCACTTCTGAAACATCGGTGGTTGCCGTCTGTACTGCCAGGCCGGTGCTGGTGATCATCAGCCCGCCTGCAGGAGGCGTGATGGCCAGGCCGGTGGAGGTGATGGCCAGGCCGTTTGCCGGGGGGGTGATGGCGAGTCCGGTGCTGGTAATTCCCAGGTTACCTGTGGAATCCTGGCTCAGAGCAAGATTCTGATTACCAAATATCTTGATGCGCGCCTGATCCGGATTATCCTGAAAGATTTTAAAGTTGGGCATGGTACTCACTCCTTCTCCAGATAGTGATTTTGTATTAGAATATTTTTCCATGTTGTAAAATGTTACATTCTGGCAGCATATAGTAAATAAAAATTATTTAACCAGTAAATGGAGAAGAATGATGAACAGGGTCAGCTTATGTATGATTGTAAAAAACGAGGAAAAGAACCTCCGCAGGTGCCTTCAAAGCGTGCAGGGGTATGTCGATGAAATCATCGTAGTGGACACCGGCTCAACCGACAGCACCTGCAGGATTGCCAGGGAGTTTGGGGCAGTTGTGCGCGACTTTCCCTGGAACGACGACTTCAGCCGGGCGCGCAATGCCTCCCTGGAGCTGGCCACAGGAGATTGGATACTGTTCCTGGATGCGGATGAGGAACTGGCCGGGAACTCCGGGGAGGTGCTGCGCCGGATCACGGCGGAAGAAGGTGTTGAAGGTTATTTCGTCAGAGTGATCAACTACCTGGGTGATGAAGAATGGGTTGAAACGTGTCCGGATCTGATCTTCCGCCTTTTCAGGAACAGGAAGGATTACAGGTTCCGCGGGGCGATTCACGAGCAGATCGTTGATGTCATTCTGGAGAAAAACAAACAGGCAAGCTACCGGATCGCCGATGACCTGGTCATCCTGCACTATGGATACATGAACGGGCAAATCGAGGAAAAGAACAAAAAGTGCAGGAACCTGTCCATACTGGAGCGGGAGCTGTCGTCCGATCCCCAAAACCGCCTCCTACGTTACCATTACGGTGTGGAGCTGTACAGGGTGGAAAGGTACGCGGAGGCGGCGGCGGAACTGGCCAGGGCCGCAGACGGCATCGATCCCGGGACCATCTACCTCCCCAAGCTTTTGCGGTATCTTGTCCTGGCCTACCATTCCGCCGGGATGCCCCGGCAAGCTATGGAGACGGTTCGGTTATGCCTGGGACTCTTCCCGGACTACGCCGATATTTACTATTACGGCGGTTTGATCAGTTACGAAGAGGGGGCTTACGCCCAGGCATGGGATTTCTTGCAGAACGCCCTCTCCATGCCGGAGCAGCCGGCCTACTATGCTTCGTTCAGTGGTGTCAGAGGTTTTCGTGCCTGCTACCTGCTTGGTCAAATTGCGGAAATCTTTTGCAACGAGGAAGAAGCCCTCAGGTACTATATCCAAGGCCTGAGGGACAATCCGAAATTCATTCCCGCCCTTGAGAGCATCACCCGCATCCTGAAACCCCAGGAGGACCCTGATTACGCCCGGGACTGTCTTGAGAAGCTCTGCGAATTCGGTGATCCTCAGGCTCACCTCTTAATGGGTCAAATCCTGTTCCGCCAGTCCGCTTTTAAACTCGCCCTGGAGTACCTGGAGCAGGGGATGAGCCGGCAGGAAGCCTCCGCGGAACTAAAACTCTGGAAGGCCATCTGTCTTGTCCAGCAGTGCCGTTATCTGGAAGCACTGCACATATTTGACGGCATCGAACGGGAGCACCCCCTTTATCCTCTTGCCAAGCTGAACAAAATCCTGTGCTTCTGGTTTCAGGGGAATCGCCGCAAAGTGCAGGAGTATGTGGAGGATTTACTGCAACTGGGGCTCTCCCGGGATACCGGCGCCGTTGTGGGAATGTTGAGGGATTCCCTGAAAAAGAGGCATAAACCATCGGGTGTCGTACTGGGAGAGGAGGGGATGGCTCTGCTCCTCGACATCCTCATGCGCACCCTCGACTTAAAAGAGAAGGAGCGGGCGCTTTCCCTCATCAGGTGTTTGGATAAGGAGTGCCTGAACAAAAACGCCCTTGCCATCGGGGAGTTGTTTTACCGGTACGGGTACCTGGAGGTGGCGGAGCAATACCTGGGCATGTACCTCGAGAAAAATCCTGAATGCGCCGCTGCCTGCTATACCCTGGCCGAAGTAAAGCGCTGCATGGGACTCGACATCGAAGCGGAAAGCCTGTACCGCCGGGCTCTGGCGCTGAATCCATCACTGCCGCGCCATTACATCGGGTTGATGAGGTTATATAAAAACATGCGCAGCAAAATCTTGCGGCAGGCAGTGGAAGTATATCCGGACGCCCCGGTCCTGCGCCGGTTGCTGGAGGAGGTCGCTGCAGAGACATGATGCCCACTATTGGCTTGATCATGATCGTGCGTGACGAAGAAGACAACCTGGCGGCATGCCTCGACAGCGCCAGGAAGACCGTTGACGAGATTGTGATCGTGGATACCGGTTCTACCGACAGGACCATGGAGATCGCCCGCCGCTATACGGACAGGGTATACAGTTACCCCTGGCATGACGATTTCAGCGCCGCCCGCAACTACGCCATTGAGCGATCCAGCAGCCGGTGGCTCCTGTCCCTCGATGCGGATGAAGAGCTGGATCTCAGCCGCGGCGATCTGAGGATGCTTGTGGATAATGCCGGAGAGTATGAGGCGTTCTTTTTGCCGCTATACAACCCGGCCGGCAGTTATCCCGGCGATTTCACCTTGTTCCCCGTCCTGAGATTTTTTCGCAACAGCCCAGCTTACCGCTTTCAGGGGCGAATCCACGAGCAGGTGGTCATTAGGCGCCCGGAGGCTGTGGGTATCGCGGAATACCCGGGAATATGGCATAAGCCGGCGACCGGGAAAAAACGCAACCGCAAAAGGAGCAGGAATCTGGCATTGCTGCGGCGGGCTGTTGCCGGTGAGCCCGACAACTATTTTCTTCAATACTATCTCGGGGTGGAGTGGCTGGGCCTTGGCCGGCCGCAGCTGGCCCTGCCCTACCTCAAAAACGCCCGCGCAAATTTGACAGACGGGAATATCCTCTTCCGGCTGCCCGCCATACGCAGCCTGGTGTTGTGTTTGAAGGCCTTGGGAATGACGGATGAGGCCATCTGTGTCTGCCTGGAGGAATCCGCAAAGTACCCCTCTTGCTCCGATCTGTTTTTTGACGGCGGTCTTTTGTTCGAAGAGACCGGTGAATATGAAATAGCCGTCAGGTGGTTCAGGGAAGCCGTCAACTGCGGCCCGCAGCATCCCCTGTTCAGCCATACCAACGGGACCGGGAGCTTCCTGGCACTGTACCACCTTGGCCACTGCCACGAGAAGCTTGGCCGTTGCAGGGAGGCGAGGGAGTATTATGAAAAAGCCCTTTCCGCAAATCCCGACTATTTTTTACCTCTCTGCAGCCTGTTCTTGCTGGACCTGGTGGTAGTAGGGGCGGATCAGGCATGGGACCGCTTCCGGGCAGCGGGGTACCTTGAGCGGCCGCGACACCTGGAAGTGCTGGCAGATCTCTTCTTCGAAGCCGGCTGCCCCGACCTGGCATGTGCCTGCCTGGAAAGGTTGCCGTCTCCCGGCGATTCCGGTAATCTTCTTGCGCTGAAGCAGATGGCGAAATACCAGCTTTATGCCGGACGGGTGGAGACCGCCCTGGAAAATATTGGGCGCCTCAGGGATGCCGGATGCCTTGAGCGCGACCTGGAGGTTGACGAGGTCATTGCCCTGATCCTCAAGGAAGACTACGGTGCGGCAAAAGGTAGGGCATTCTCCATCTGGCGCCGTAGCCCCGGGGCCGGGTGGGCCTTATTGAACCTGCTGTCACTGATGAGGGACGGTTCCAGATGCGGCCGTCCGGAAGCAACCGGACATGGTGAAATGATCGAAACCCTCCTTGCCGTCATAGAAAACTGCCTGCGTTTCCGGCAAACCCGCACCTGTGGAGAAGGCTGCCTGATGGCCCGGAGGTATCACCACCTTGTATCAATGGCGATGCAACTTCTGGTCGATCTTTCCCCGGATGGTTGTTTATCGCTTTCCGAATACCTGCGGGGGAAGGCCGACGCAGTTTGCCGGTTGGCCACCGCTAAATACGGCAAAGCCTGGGAGTTGATGACATGACCGCCCGGTTGCCTGTCAGCCTGTGTATGATTGTCAAGAACGAGGAGCACTGCATCGCCTCGTGCATCGCCAGCGTGCGCCACCTGGTGCAGGAGATAGTTGTTGTCGATACCGGTTCCACCGACAGAACCCGGGAGGTGGCCGCCGCCGGTGGCGCCCGTGTTTATGATTTCGTGTGGTGCGACGATTTTGCAGCAGCCAGGAATTATTCCCTCGAGCAGGCCACAGGGGAGTGGATTCTGGTCCTGGATGCGGACGAAATGCTGGAAGCGGTCAAGCCGGAAGACTTCGCCGGACTGCTCCGGGCAGAAGGCGTTGAAGGATATTTTGTAACGGTCCGCAGTTACCTGGGCACGGGCTGCGAGGCGGCCGAGGACCTGGTAGTTCGCCTGTTCAGAAATAAACCGGATTACCGCTTTGAGGGAGTCATTCACGAGCAGGTGGCGGGATCTATAAAAAGGCATAACAACGGGGGTGGGCTGGCCTGTTCCGGTCTAATTCTTCATCACACGGGTTATTTAAGCCGGGAAATCGGGTCAAAAGACAAGCGGAGGCGCAACATCAGGGTCATCAGGAAGGCCCTGGCCGCCCGGCCCACCGATCCTTTTCTCCTGTACAGTTTGGGCATTGAATACCTTCAGGCTGATCAGGCAGATCAGGGGATCAGGTGCCTGGAAAAAGCATTAAGCCTGATGGATGGCTGTGAGGGATACTTCCACGATCTCCTGGTAACCCTTGGCCTGGGGCTGTTGAAATCCGGCTGTACGGATAAACTGGCAGGTATGCTTGAAAAAGCCCTTTCCATGTACCGGGATGATCCGGATCTTGCCCTGCTCAAGGGGATGCTGCATTTTTCGGAGGGGAGCTACGAACAGGCTGCAGCCGAATTGCGACGCGGCCTCAATAAGGGGAGGCAAATTCTGCTGTCCTCCCAGATACTGTCCTTGCTGGGAGACGCCTGCAACCACCTGGGGCTCTACAGTGAAGCCGCCATGGAGTATTATGAAGCTTTAAAACTCAGCCCGGGGCAGCTTTACCCCCTGACCCGGCTGCTTGGCCTGATCCAGTCTGGCCGCATCAATATTGATTGGGGTTGTTTGAGCGGTTTTGCCTCTATGGCCGTCAAGCGGTATCTGCGGGATAAGCTGTTTGAGCTGGGAGAGCTGCCGTTGTCCGTTGTGGTGTCACTGTTGACCGTTGTTGATGCGGCCGGTATGAGCAGCAACGAGGTTTTGTTTGTGGTCTGCCGGGAGCACCAGGCTGCCGTGCAGAGCTGCAAAGAAAATCAGACCGGGGAGGAGCCGCTCTGGGATTACCTGCTTGTCTCTGCAGGGGAGATCTCCCTGTGTGCCGAAGCATGGCAAAGATGGCCTTCGACGGTGATGTTCTCACCTTTAAGCAGGGTCCTCGAACTGGCGACCGATTCCCTGGAGGTGGCGGTCAAGGTGCTGGGCCCGTGCCGGCTCCCTTCTTCGAATCTGCCTTGAAAATATGTTCCGGTTTATCCTTGCGCTTGCTTCCGTACTCCGGTTGAGTTTTAACAGTTGTTTCCGCTCGCTCCTGATTGCGTCCCGGACATCACCAGGGCTCGCTCAGACCGGTTCTGAGGCAGCTGCGGAACTATGTAACGAATCGCTGCTAAACTGCTGATCTCGTGTGATGTTTTTCAACAGCTTCTTAAGGCATGTAAGCGGTACCAGTCCTCGCTGCCTGAACCGGTTGCTTCGCTTGCGCCCGGTGATGTTACCCGGTCCTCCATAAGTCGCTCGCCGGAAACAACTACATGGCACATAGCGGTATCTCAACCTCCTGTTTCGCTTCGGCTGCCGTTAGCTGCTCCTTCGTCAAGGGCGAGTAACAACCTCCGTAGGTCGCTGCGCCAACAAGGATAAACCGCTTTTTCGTTCCTCTGTTGGTGCCGCCGGAGGCGGCGTGGTGGTCTGCCCTGTAAATAGATGTCCGGGGCAGGATGTCGATTTCGGAAGCCTGCAAAATGTCTCGCGCCGGATCAACCCTAAAACCGATTGATGGTGCCGCATGAGCGGCATGAGCGTCTAAGATGAACAGGAGTTGATTAATATGAAAAGGATCCTGATCGCCAGCCCTGTCCGGCAGAAGGATAGCATCCTGAGGGAATTCCTGTGGTCGCTGGAACAACTGGAAACTGACGGGCTGGACATTGAATACGCTTTTATTGATGACTGCGAAGTGGAAAGTACTCTCCTGAAGGAATTTGCTTCCGGGGGTAAAAGGGTGCAGGTCATCCGGGGGGAGGTACAGGGATGTTACAGCCGTGACGAGACCACACATCACTGGTCGGAGGATTTGATCTGGAGGGTGGCCGGATATAAGAATCGCTTCCTGAAGATGGCGCTTGACCGGGGTTTTGACTTCTTGTTTCTTATTGATTCCGATCTCGTCCTGCACCCGAAGACCCTGAAACACCTCGTCAGCCTCGGCAGGGACATTGTGTCCGAGGTCTACTTCACGAAATGGACCCCAGCTATGATTCCACTCCCTCAGGTATGGGTGGCACACGATTACCGGCTTTACCACAAACGCAGGGATGAAGAGTTGACAGAAGAGGAAATTGTCAGACGTACGCAGGAGTTTCTGGAATCCCTGAAGCGGCCGGGTACCTACCGGGTGGGGGGTCTGGGGGCCTGCACCCTGATCAGCCGCAGGGCGATTTCCATGGGTGTTTCCTTCGGCGAGATCTACAACCTGGACCTGAAAGGCGAAGACAGGCATTTCTGCATCAGGGCTGCCGCCCTGGGCCTGGAGCTGTATGCCGATACTCATTACCCCCCCTATCACATCTACCGGGAATCGGATCTGAAAGGGCTTGAAGACTATAAGCAGCGAACCTTCCGCAGGGATGCTGCAGCTTCCAGCAAGCAAGGGAGAATCACTCTGGCCATGCTGGTGAGGAACGAGGCCGGCCGCTACCTGGAGCGGGTGCTCGACCACGCTTCCCGGTACATCGACAGTGCCGTTATTCTCGACGATGCCAGCAGTGACGATACGGTGGAGGTTTGTAAAAAGACCCTCCGGGGGATTCCTCTAACCCTTGTTTCCAACCGGGAGCCGATGTTTCACAATGAGGTCGTCCTGCGCAGGCAGCTCTGGGATCTGGCGGCCAGCACAGGGCCGGAATGGATCCTGATCCTGGATGCGGACGAGATATTCGAGGACCGGGCGGTTGAAGAAATCAGATCCCTTGCAGCCGGCACCGGCTTCGATGTTTTGTCGTTCCGCCTCTACGACATGTGGGATGAGAATCATTACCGGGATGATGACTACTGGAGGGCACACCGTTACTACAGGCCATTCATGGTCAGGTACCTCCCGGGTTTCCGTTATGAATGGAGGGAAACCCCGCTCCACTGCGGTCGCTTCCCGAAAAACATCACGGAATTGAGGACCGCTACCTCCAAACTGCGTGTGAAGCACCTGGGCTGGATCAAGCCGTCCGATCGCCTGGCGAAATATCGCCGCTACAAGGATGCAGACCCTCTGGGGAGATACGGGATTAAAGAGCAGTACCTGTCGATCCTCGACCCGAAGCCGAACCTGGTGGCCTGGAGCGAGGAGCCGTAGCGTCGCCTGTTCGAAAATTTTCTGGGAAGATTTATGCCGAATGCCGGTGTTCTGAGAACCAATTCATAGCAAAAAAACATAATATATGGTAAAAATGGCATGGTGATACATCAATGGTTCAATGCAGACCAAAGGTCCCGACCAATCAGGTTTACAACGGCAATTTTTTAATGACCCAGACTGGCGATTTTCCGGACGGCTGGATCCGGGTAGGCGGTGACAGGTCGACTGTTTGGGAATGGACGGGCAGCCCTCCGGGTCCCCGGGCGGTGGCCATCCGCCATCCCTCCGGCAGGCCCGCCGGAATTTTTCAGCCGTCGGACGTGGGCATTCGTGCCGGGGAACTCCAGCGCTGGAAAGTTCAGGTTAACATTTATTCGGAGCCTTCCGGCGTTTCAGCCTACCTCAAGGTCTATTTTTTCACTTTTTCAGGCCGGCCCGTGGGCAGCCTGAACTTTGATTTGTGTCCCGGAGCGGCGCCAGAAACCTTCACAAAAGTATTTGCCACACCCTCCGGTACCGAGTTGCTTTGCCTGGAGGTGGGTGTAGCGGGACAGGGCACACTATTTATTCATACTGTGGAAGCCTGCCGCCTCCATCCCGGCCGCGTACTGCGTCTGGACTCCAGGGGGCGGCCCTTTGTCAATTCTGTAGAGACTGTCGGAGAGATCTTAAAACCCGTACGCCTGGCGGAACCTCTCCCCGTGCATGTCCAGGCCGACGTAAAGGCGGAACTGCGGGATCTTACCCCTCTCCGGGACGGTGTACGAATTTACGGCAGCAACGGCCTTTCCCTGGATGCAACTCCTTTTGGGTCGCTGCGGGTGGAATCGGCCGGGTGTGATTTCCAGGAGTTCGTGGAAGAAATGACGGTTCCTTCCACCCCGGTTTCCTCAGCTGCGAGGGATGTTGCCAGGTACCGCCATTATTCCTACGCAATTCTCAATGCCGGGCTGGTAAACGCCTGGGTACAGGTGGAGATCAGTCCTGACGCCGTTCACTGGGTACCTGATTCCATTGCACAGCAGGTAAAACCGGGGGCGTTGATTGCAGTGACCGCCAACTATTTTCTGCGCTATCTCCATCTGGCCTGCTGGTCCGACCTTTCGACCGTCCTCAGGATCTGGTTCCAGGCTCAGGCTTAAGCAGCTGTTCTCTTTCGAGTCCGGGCTGCATAGAATGGATGAGAAAGGTGGGATTTTTTTGCCGCGGGAGAGCAAAAAGCGACTGGAATACCTGCTGGCACACTATCTCGAACTTCCCAAGGACCTGGTGCTGGACCTGCCCCGGGTTACCATCATAGGGGACATGCAGGTGTTTGTGGAAAACCACCGGGGCATCATCGAGTATACCCCGGAGAGGGTCAGGGTCAGTACAAGCCTTGGGGAGCTGTACATTGAAGGGACAGGCCTCGCCCTGCGAAACATTTTCCCCGAGGAGATCGGCGTGGACGGAAAGATCCGGGCCGTCACCCTCCTGGAATGAGGGTTTGAGGTCAGGCGGGCGGGCCGGAAGGAGGCCGGAACACCTTGGTTTTAAGAAGTTTTTGGGCTTACATGCTGGGCTACCTGATCCTGGTTGTCAGGGGAGAACATCCCGAACGCTTTATCAATCTGGCATTGACAAGGGGGGTTCTCCTCTGGGATTTGGTGCGGGTTGACAACGAGGTGCTGCTTGTCAAGGTTGACGCCCGCTCTTTCCGTTCGCTGCGCCACATTGCGCGCCGGGCGCGGTGCCGGATCAGGATCCGGTCAAAGCGGGGGCTTCCCTTCCTGATCCACCGCTTGAGGCGGCGCCAGATGCTGGTGGGAGGCGGGGTGCTCTTCTGCCTCCTGGTCTATTTTTTGTGTTCCTTTGTCTGGACCGTCAACGTGGTAGGGACGCGACGGGTCTCCCCGGCACTGGTTAAAAGGATGGCAGCTGCGGCGGGGCTGCGCCCCGGGGTTATGAGATACCAGGTCAGCGGGAGGGATGTGGCCGATTACCTCATGCAGCAAATTCCCGGCGTGGCCTTTGCCGAGGTGGACGTCCGGGTCCGGTCAAGGATCAAGATCGTGGAGAGGGTTGTGCCTAAAAAGGAAAACGCTCCCTGTGATATTATCGCCAAAAAGGACGGAATGATCGAAAACCTGCTGGTTCTGTCCGGTTCCCCGCGGGTAAAGGAGGGAGACATTGTCAAAAGAGGGGATGTGGTGATCTCCGGGGCGATCCGGCCGCCCGTCCCAGAGGCGAAACCCGGCGATGCGCCACGGTCCTCCGAGATCCGTTACGTGGCCGCGAAAGGGATCGTGCGCGCCCGCATCTGGTATCGCTGTTACGGGGAGGCCCTCCGTTCCGAGCTGGAAGAATTGAGGACAGGCAGGGTGACGAAGATCGTCTGTATCAAAACGGATCAAAAGGAAATAATTATAAAAGGGCCCCGCAAAATACCGTATCAGTTCTATAAACTGAGAGTCAGGCGGATGAAAATTCCAAAGTGGAGGGATATTACTTTCCCTGTCGAATTTGTTACAATAGAGGGAGAGGAGATCAGGCGTGTCCGTGTGCACCGCAGCTACGATGAAGCCCTGCGGCTTGCGGCACAGCATGCCGGACGCAAAATGGCACAGCGCCTGCCCCCCGGGGTGCCGGTTGCCAGGCGCTACCTCAAGCTGGTTGATGCCTGCGACGCCAACCTGGTGAGGGTGGTGCTGACCGTAGAGACCGTAGAAGACATCGGCATTAGCAGGAAGCTTCAGCCCAAGCAGGGGCGAGATGTAAATAATCAACCAGAACAAACTGTAGAGGAAATTGATAGGGGGTAGAGATAAGGTTTGACCGGATGTGCAGAAGCCAAAGTCTCCGTGCAGGACAATGGGGATGCGGTGAATCTTTTTGGAAGTCTTGATGCAAACCTTAAATTGATCGAGGAAAAGAGCGCCACCCGGATCATTGCACGGAGCGGGGAGATTATCGTTCGGGGCGAAGAGGAAGCCGTAGGGCGCGCCGTCGCTTTGTTAAAACAGTTGATAGCCTGGACGGAGCAGGGAAATCCCGTTACGACTTCCGATATTAATTACGCCTGGCACCTGGTTCAGGATAATTCCCAGGCAAGGCTCGCCGATATTCGCTCCGAGGTCATTCTGACCAATGTCCGCGGCAAGCCGATCCGGGCGAAGACGGCCGGGCAGGCCCGCTATGTCCAGGCGATCAAGGACCACGATCTGGTGTTTGCAATCGGCCCTGCAGGTACGGGCAAGACCTACCTTGCTGTGGTGATGGCCGTAAGGGCGTTTAAAAACAAAGAAGTATCCCGGATCGTGCTGGTACGACCGGCTGTGGAGGCCGGGGAGAAGCTCGGATTTCTCCCGGGAGACATCCAGGAAAAGGTGGACCCCTATCTTCGCCCGCTTTACGACGGGCTGTACAATGTGCTGGGAGCGGACACCGCCCAGCGCTTTATGGAACGCAACGTGTTCGAAGTGGCCCCTCTCGCCTACATGAGAGGGCGAACCCTTGACGATTCCTTCGTCATCCTGGACGAGGCCCAGAATACCACTCCCGAACAGATGAAGATGTTCCTGACACGTCTCGGGTTCGGCTCCAAGGCGGTAGTTACAGGGGATGTTACACAAATTGACCTGCCGAAAGGGCAGTCTTCGGGCCTGATTGAGGTGCAAAAGGTATTGAAAGGGGTGGATGGAGTCGCTTTTCAATACCTGACCCGCGAGGATGTCATCCGCCACCCGCTGGTACAAAAGATCGTTGAAGCGTATGACCGCTATGAGGCAGAAAAGGATGAAACAGGCCAAGGTTGTTAGGAGTTGAATCCTTATGCTTTCCTGGCCAAAGGGGAGTCCCTGGCTCAACCAGAGTCTTTCCAGAATCACCCACCAGCCGCTTTTTCGCAGGTTGGCGTGGGGTGTTTTTTTCTTTTTCGTTACAGCTTTCGTCCTGGCGTCCAGTTATCTCTGGCGCGGTTATTCCTTTAAAGAGGGTGAAATTGCTTCCCAGGATATCCCGGCGACGCGCAAAGTCGTCTATATCGACGAAGCGGAAACGGAACGGCTCCGCAACGAGGCGGCCAGCCGGATTCCACGAGATCAGTATTTCAATCAGGATGCCCAGGTTTCCGAACAGGTGGACCAGGACCTTAAGGGGATCTATACCAAAATCAGGGAGCTGCAGAAGGCGAACCTCTCCCCGGGGGAGCGTACCATCCAGCTGCGGGACTATATCTCACAGGTAACGGGAGCTTCAGTCCAGGATTTCAGGCCGGCGCTGATCGGTTCGCTGAGCGACCTCCTGCAAAGAAGCAGCAATGAACTGGATGATCTGGAATCCTTTAGCAGGGGCCTGTTAAAGGAGAAGCTGAAGTATACCCTGCGGGGAAATGCCCTTCCTGCCGCCAGGAAGGACATTGCCGCCCGGGTGGCCGAAGCCGGGATTGACAAATCCCTGCAGCCGGCGGTTAATTTTATCCTGATCCGGACACTTAGACCGAATGTTGTTTTTGACCGCGAAGGGTATAACAAAGAGGTGGCCGCGGCAAAGGAAGCGGTGCTTCCGGTCCAGCGGACGATTCTACCCGGTCAGAATATCGTACGGAAGGGGGAGCCCATAGATAAAAGCGATCTTCTGGTCCTGAACCAGTTGGGGCTTTTAAAGCCGCGGGTTATCTGGCCCTCCCTGCTTGGGGTGGGGCTTTTTGTGCTTTTGCTGGGTGGCCTGCTCCTTCTCTACCTTTACAAGTTCCGCCGCCGCTTTCTGGAGAATGACCAGTACATAATCCTTTACGGCCTGCTGTTTGTACTGACCCTACTGATTGCCAAGGGGGTGACGGTGCTGAAGATCAGCACCGACCCGGAGATAGCGAGTCTGGTCGGCTATCTCGTCCCCCTTGCCGGAGGTGCGATGCTGATCACCGTGGTGCTGGACGCCGGCCTGGCCGTGTTTACCGCTATCATTTTAAGCGTCCTGGTGGGCATAATGATGGATGGGCAGTTGTCTTTCGTAACGGTCGGGCTGGCCGGTTGCCTGGCGGGAATCTTCAGCATCTCCAGTTTAAGCGACAGGGCGGGGCTGATCAGAGGTGGCATTTACGTCTCCCTTGCGAATGCCGTGGTCATCCTGGTCATGGGTCTCCTGAACAGGACAGGCGGCAGTGCCGTTTTTATGGGAATGGGGATGGGTATTTTAAACGGTTTCTTCTCTTCAGTTCTGACCCTGGGCGGGCTCCCCTACCTGGAGGCCGCTTTCGGGATCACCAGTTCCGTCCGGCTTTTGGAGCTTTCCAACCCGAGCCAGCCTCTTTTGAAGCGCCTGCTGATGGAGGCGCCCGGCACTTATCACCACAGCATCCTCGTCGGCAACCTGGCGGAAGCGGCTGCGGAGGCGGTACAGGCCGACCCGCTCCTGGTACGTGTCGGTTCCTATTACCATGACATCGGGAAACTCAAGCGCCCCTATTTCTTCATTGAAAACCAGATGGCCCGGGAAAACCCGCACGATAAAATCGCCCCCAGCCTGAGCACCCTAATCATCACCTCCCACGTGAAGGATGGTCTGGATCTGGCCCGGGAATACAAGCTTCCGCGTGCAATTGAGGCGATCATCGAACAGCATCACGGCACCGGCCTGGTCTCTTACTTTTACCAGCGCGCCCTGGAAAGCGACCGCCCGGAACTGGTTGCGGAATCCGACTTTCGCTACGACTCCGTGAAGCCGCAGAGCAAGGAGGCCGCCCTGGTGATGCTGGCCGACAGCGTGGAGGCGGCGATCCGCTCGCTGCAGAAGTCCACACCGGGAAGGCTGGAGGGCCTGACCAGGAAGATTATCAAGGAGAAACTGCACGACGGCCAGCTTGACGAGTGCGATTTGACATTCAAGGATCTGGACAGAATAGCAGCTGCCTTTGTGCGGGTGCTGGGGGGTATATTCCATTCCCGCATCGAGTATCCCGAAAGCATGATTAACGAGATTGAAAGGAGAAGGTCCCGGGGTGCAGCTATTAATCAGTAATGATCAGAGCCAGGTGGAGGTCGGCGACGAACTCTTGAGTTTAATGGAAAAGGTTGTGGCGGAGGCGCTGAAGGGTAAAGAATTTCCGGGAGAGCCCGAGGTAAGCCTGGTGCTGGTTGACGACGAGAGGATGACCGAGTTGAACCGGCGCTACCGCGGGGTTGAGGGTACCACGGATGTCCTGTCGTTCCCCATGCTTGAGGAAGCAGGGGACGAGCCTGATGCTCCCGGTTCCGGGGAAGAGGTTCTGCTGGGGGATATCGTGATCTCCGTTCCCCGCGCCCTTGCCCAGGCGGAGATGTACGGCCATTCCCTGGAGCGGGAACTGGCTTTTTTGACGGTGCACGGCATGCTGCACCTGCTTGGTTACGATCACCAGACACCGGAGGAAGAAGCGGAGATGTGGCGGCGGCAGAGGGAAGTGCTTGCCGGGGTGGGCATCGGAGAGGAGCAAGATGCCTAGGCGGAGTTTTACCGGAAGTTTCCGGGATGCCTGGGCGGGCCTGTTGTTTTGCGTAACAACTCAACGCAACATGCGGATTCACCTGGCAGCCGCCATAATCGTCCTGGGGACGGTCTGGTTGTTAGGGCTCAGCCGGCTGGAGATTGTTCTCGTGGTTTTCGCCATCAGCTTCGTGCTGGCTGCCGAGATGTTCAATACGGCAGTGGAGAAGACCGTTGATTTATGTACCCCGACCTACCACCCAGTGGCTCGACTGGCCAAGCATATTGCCGCCGGCGCGGTTCTTGTTGCTGCCTGCAACGCCGTGGTCACCGGGGTGCTGGTTATTCTACCTCACCTGCAGGCTTTGTGGTAGAATTACGGAAAAGGGTAAGAATATTCGGCGGGGGAAAAGGATGCTGGCTGCGGAGGATGAAAAATTGCTCCGGGAGGCGAAAAGGGCGTCGCGGAATGCCTACGCCCCCTATTCCAGGTTCCCGGTGGGAGCCGCTCTGCTCGGCGAGGACGGAAGCATCTTCACCGGGTGCAATCTGGAAAATGCCTCTTATGGACTGACCATGTGCGCTGAAAGGGTAGCCCTGGGAAAGGCCGTTTCCGAAGGGGTGCGCCGGTTCAGAGCGCTGGCCGTCTGGGCGCCTGTGGCCAGCTGGCCTTGTGGCGCCTGCCTGCAGTGCCTGGCCGAATTCGCTCCGGGCCTCCGCATCCTGCGCGGCGGTGAGGACGGTGTGCGGGAGTCTACCACACTGGCGCACATCTTTCCCGCTTCCTTTCACCTGGCGGGGAGTTGACCTCAATGCCCGGTCGAGTTTCCGCTCCGACCTTATGCTTCTGACATCTGTTATCAGGGGAGTGACTTTATATAAAATCGGGATTTGTTTGCATCATCGGAAGACCGAACGTGGGAAAATCGACTCTGCTCAACCGGTTTGTGGGCAGAAAGGTAGCCATTGTTTCCGATAAACCGCAGACCACCAGAAACCGCATCTTGGGTATTCTCACAACCGACGACGCCCAGGTGGTCTTTATGGACACCCCGGGCTTTCACAAGCCGCACCACAAGCTTGGGGAGTACATGATCAGGGTTGCGGAAAGCACCCTGGAGGAGGTCGACCTGGTCCTCTACGTGGTTGATGCCACGGTTCCGCCGGGTCTCGGAGAGGAATACATCCTTGCCCAGCTGCGCAAGATCAGCACCCCGATCATTCTTGTGGCGAACAAGATCGACGCGGTTAGAAAAAACGATCTCCTACCGCTGCTGGATTGGTTCTCGACAAGGGGGAACTTTTTACACCTGGTGCCCGTTTCCGCCCTGACCGGTGAGAACGTGGATGGGCTTCGACGGCTGATCGCGGATAACCTTCCGGAGGGGCCCTTTTACTACCCGGCCGATACTTTCACCGATCAGCCGGAACGCTTCGTGGCAGGTGAGATCATCCGGGAGAAGGTTCTGAACCTGACCCGGGAGGAGATCCCTCACTCCGTTGCAGTTGTGGTGGAGGAAATGCAGATGCGGAGCAACCAGGTGCTCTATCTCGCCGCGGTGGTCTACGTGGAGCGGGATTCGCAGAAGGGAATCCTGATCGGCAAGGGCGGCCGGATGCTGAAGGAGATCGGCCGTCTCGCCCGACAGGAGCTTGAGGCGATCTTCGGGAACCGGGTTTACCTTGATCTCTGGGTGAAGGTAAAGAAAGATTGGCGTGACGACGAGGCAGCCCTGCGTTCATTCGGGTATGAATAGCCCTTCACCGACGACTATTTTCGAGTTTTTTCGAGATCTATAGACAAATGGTTACTGCTTAGGTATTCAGAAATCAGAATTCTTTGAGATGATAAACCGTTCTCTCATTCTGGCTCCTGGCTCCTGACTCCTGACTGAGTAGTTACGACAAATGTTTAAATATCGAGGGGAGAAACGCGATGACAGTACAGCTTGCCCCGATGATCGAGCATACCCTGCTGCGGCCCGATGCGGTTGCCGGGGATTACGAGCGGCTCTGCCGGGAGGCCCTGGACTTTCACTTTTACGGGGTCTGTGTCCCGCCGGACCGCGTGAGGTTTGCCCGTTCCCTGCTGGCAGGGAGCAGTGTGCGGGTCGTCACCGTAATCGGGTTCCCGCTCGGCTTTCAGACCGGCCCGGTCAAGGTCAGGGAAGCGGAAAACGCCCTTGCGGATGGAGCGCAGGAACTCGATGCCGTGCTCAACATCGGCGCCTTGAAAGAAGGGCGTTTTCCAGAGGTGGAAAAAGAACTCCGGGATCTTGTAGCTGTCTGTGACGGTCTTAAGCCGGATCGCCCCTTGCTCAAGGTTATCATTGAAACGTGCTACCTGACCGACTCCGAAAAACTGCTGGCCGTCCGTCTTATTCGGGAAGCTGGAGCAGACTTTGTGAAAACCTCGACCGGGTTTGGACCTGGAGGAGCCACAGTGGAGGACGTTAGACTTCTGAACGGGGCTGCAGACGGGCGGCTGAAAATTAAAGCCGCCGGAGGGATAAGGACAAAGGCGCAGGCACTGGCCCTGGTGGCCGCGGGCGCGCACCGCTTGGGGACAAGCCGCGGGCCTGATATTATGCAGGAAGATACAAACTGATCATCATGTTGGTTTAGCGGAACAATTCAGATATCCCTTTCATTTTATAGTTTATCGTTACTCCTGATTCCAGCTTTGTGCTGGATGTTGCATCTTGTTTTTGGCTGAAAGACCGGAACGGGAGGTGATGCCTGTAGTTTCCAATGGCACAAATCCGGAGAAGCAAGGGCTCCGGGGTGTTCAGGCGTAAACAATCAAAATAATTTAAGGGAGGGGAAGCTTATGAAGGGAATCAGCCGCCGCGATTTTATGAAGCTGTGTGCGGGCTCTGTTGCTGCTGTCAGCCTCAGCCAGGCCCTTTTGCCGGAACTGACAAGGGCGATGCCTGCGGCGGGAAATCCCGCTGTGCTCTGGATTCAGGGGGCCAGCTGTACTGGTTGCTCCATTTCTCTTTTGAATTCAGCGCAGCCGGGCGTGAAAGAGATTTTAACAGAGATTATCAGCCTCAGATTTCATCCCAACGTATCCGCCGCTGCCGGCGATCTGGCCATGAAGGTGATCGATGAAACTGAGAGCGCCGGCAAGTTCTACCTGGTGGTGGAAGGCGCGGTTCCGACGAAAGACGGTGGGGTTTACTGTACCGTTGGGGAGCGGGACGGAAAAGCGATCACCTTCCTCGACAGGGTCAAAGAACTGGGAAGCAAGGCTGATGCCGTCCTTGCAGTGGGGACATGTTCCGCTTTTGGCGGGATTCCGGCCGCCAAACCGAACCCGACGGGGTGCAGGAGTGTATCAGAAGTATTCAAGGAAGCGGGTATCAAGACCCCGGTGATCAATATCGCCGGCTGTCCTCCTCATCCTGATTGGATTATCGGTAGTCTTGCCCACGTCCTGCTCTTTAACGAAATACCGGAACTGGATCAATTCGGGAGGCCGAAAGTTTTCTACGGGAAAGTTGTTCACGAGAACTGCCCGCGGCGCCAGTATTTCGACGCCAGCAAGTTTGCCAGGAATTTCAGCGAAGAAGGGTGTCTCCTGGAGATCGGTTGCAAGGGGCCCCAGGCCCACTGCGACAGCTTTGACCGGCTGTGGAACAACGGTACCAACTGGTGCATCAAGGCGGGCGCTCCCTGCATTGCCTGTACCGAAAAGGGATTCCCGGGCTGTGCAGTGCCTTTTTACCAGAGGATGGAGGGCGTGCCGCTTCCTAACATAACCGCCAGCGCAGACGCCATTGGCGGCGTCCTCGGTGCCGCGGTGGTTGCCGGTATCGGCGCCCACCTGATTGGAAACCTGGCCACCGGAAGGCTTGGCAAAAAGGACAAGGAAGGGTAGGTGAGCAGGAATGCCAAAAGTAATCGTTGATCCGGTAACCAGAATTGAGGGACATTTGAAGATTGAAGTCGAGGTCGAGGGGGGCAAGGTTGTCAGTGCTAAAAGCACCGGTACCCTGTTCCGCGGCCTGGAACTGATCCTGCGTGGTCATGAACCGAGGGACGCCCAGGAAATCATCCAGCGCATCTGCGGGGTGTGCCCGATCGGCCACGGCACTGCCGCCACCCTGGCCCTTGACGATGCCTTCAAGATCAAACCGCCGAGCAACGGCCGCATCATCCGCAACCTCATCCTGGGCGCCAACTACATCCAGTCTCATATTCTTCACTTTTATCACCTGGCGGCACTGGACTATGTCAAGGCCCCGGACAACATTCCGCCCCTGGCACCCCGTTACGAGGGGGATTACCGCCTGCCTGACGCCGTCAACACGGCTGCGGTCAACCACTACCTGCAGGCCCTGGAGATGCGCAAGAAGGCACACGAAATGCTGGCAATCTTTGGCGGAAGAATGCCCGGTCAGCGGGCGATAGTTCCGGGCGGTGTCACCGAAACGGTCGACACCCAGAAGATCGTGCACTTCAAGTACCGGCTGGCGGAACTGATTGACTTTATTGATAATGTTTATGTGCCGGACGTGCTTGCGGTGGCCGACGTCTATAAGGACTGGTTTGAAATCGGTGTGGGTTGCAAGAATTTGCTTGCCTATGGAGCATTCCCGGTTGACGACAACGGAACCCTCTTCTTCAAGCGGGGCGTTTACACCGAGGGGTCAGAGGGCGAGCTGGATCCGGATAAGATTACCGAGGAAGTCAAGTACTCCTGGTACAACGACGACACGGGCGGAAACAAACCGACCGAAAGCGTGATCACCCCTGAGCCCAACAAGGAGGGGGCCTATTCCTGGTTGAAGGCGCCGCGCTACGACGGCAAGGTGCACGAGGTAGGGCCGCTGGCCAGGATGTGGATTGCCAAGGACCCCAAAATACGGGCATTGGGAGACAAGGCTTTCTCCGTCATGGGCCGGCACACCGCAAAGGCCCTGGAGTGCCAGAAGCTCGCCCACGCCATGGCCGATTGGGTGATGCAGCTGAAGCCGGGCAAACCCACCTGCACCCCTCACAAGGTGCCGAACGAAGCGGATGGGATGGGCCTCACCGAGGCGGCCCGGGGCGCTCTCGGCCACTGGATCAGGATCGAGGGTGGCCGTATTGCCAAATACAACGCGGTTGTGCCCACAACCTGGAACGGCGGGCCGCGTGACGAGAAAGGGCAGCCGGGGCCCATCGAACAGGCTCTGGTCGGGACACCGGTCAAGGACCCCAACAACCCCATCGAACTGGTGCGTGTGGTGCGCTCCTTTGACCCGTGCATTGCCTGTGCCGTACACGTCATCACCCCGGGCCGGGACGTTCGCAAGTTCCGGGTCTACTAGGGGGGATAGAGAATGAAGGGATTGATTTACCGCCATACCCTTGCAGTCCGTTTCTTTCACTGGTGGAATGCGGTCTCGATCTTCATCCTGATCCTGACAGGGTTTTACATCCATACGCCTTATGGCTTTCCCATTTTTTCTTCAATGGATGTAGCCCGCAAGCTTCACTTTATCTTCATGTACGCGGTCATCGCAGGTCTGGTCGGGCGCCTCTACTACGCCTTTATCAGCGGCGATTACAAGAACTTTAAGCCTCGCCTGCTGGACATACCGAATATGTTCAGGCTCATGAAATACTACCTCTTCCTGAGCGATGAGCTGCCCGACTGGGGAGAAAAGTACAACCCCGGGCAGAAGATGATGTATGCCGGGTTTGTGCCCCTGCTTATCATCCAGATCATCACGGGTTTCATTCTCTATTTCCCGACCGCCTTGAACCACTGGGCCTATTGGGTAGGGGGGCCGCACGTAGTCCGCATCATTCACTACGTGGTCGCCTGGATTTTCGTTTACTGTGTAGCGGTGCACCTTTACCTGGACTTCAGCGAGGGAATTGCCAACATCGTCGGCATGATCACCGGTTACATTCCCGCCGATTTCCATGAAAAGCACAGGAAGAAGCACGCTCCCGTCGTTCAGGAAACGGGGAAGACCGCCCAGGGCTAGCGAGTATATGTGAAGGCCGGTTCATTCAAGCGAACCGGCCTTTTTATGTAAAATCATTGGAAAAAGCAGGACAGGATGGGATATAATTAGATAAAGCCTCAGATGCGGCTGTTACGGAACAAAGGGGGATTCTTGTGGGGAAGAAGCTGGTAGTGGGGATTGGCAACCTGCTTTTAAAGGACGAGGGCGTGGGGGTTCACGTCATCAGGGCATTGGAGAAGCGCGCCCTGCCGCCGGATGTTGAACTCATCGACGGGGGGACTGCCGGGGCGGACCTGCTGCCCTACCTGAGCGGTGCGGAAAAGATCATTATCGTGGACGCCCTGATGGGCGGTGGGGAACCTGGCGCCATCTACTGCCTCACCCCCGATGACTGTGAACCGCAGGAAGAAGGCGCGTCCATCTCCCTCCACGACCTGGGCGTCCTGGTTGTGCTCAAGGACCTGGAACTGCTGGAGGGGAGAAAGACGCCTGTTCTGATCATCGGCGTAGAGCCCAAGGATCTAGACTGGGGTATGGAACTCACCCCTGAAGTGGCGGCCAGCCTTCCCAGAGTGATAGAGTTAATTGAGAAAGAGATAACATAAACCAGGTTTGCATCCGGGTCAGGAACTCCGCATCTAATCCCTGAAGCCCATGCAGCGCAAGAAAGGCGGTATCAAGGCAAAACTTTATAAATTCGCATTTTTTAACCCGAGCAGGCAGGAAAATACCCCATAAATAGCAAAAAC
>CADDZA010000024.1 GCA_902812435.1 Clostridia bacterium | reverse complement strand
GTTCCCTGAAAAAAACAGGTAATTTAGGGAAAAGGGGTTATTTACACTCTTTACCAGGTGCTGTAGCTGGAAGCCTTGTGGCTGTTGAAATGTAGGGATGGTAAATACTGGGGGCGCGGGTTCTGACTCCACCGGTGAGAAATTGCTGCATATGAAGCAGGAACACACCTTATTATTAGCGAATCTTAAGCTTAACATAGCTTAAAGAAAAGGGGATTTGGTATGAATCAGGAAAAGAATAGGTTGAATCAGAACAAGGGCTATATGAACTGGGAGACAACCTTGGAATTAGCCCAAAAAGTATTTGCTGAAAAGAAACCATACGAACTAGCATTTCTGGTAAATGTTAAATACAACGAAACAGAAAACGAATTTATATTACCATTTTTAAACCAGGAGTACCATGTCAAGTACCCCACCGGAGAAGTTTATAAGCCCGGAGGGGCGGATATTCCTATCGTCAATAAAATACTTATTCTTCACTATTTAAACTCATCCAAAGGAATACCTCTGAAAAATAAGTGGATTTCTTTCAAGGAGCTTCCCTCCGGTCACATTTATATTGACCCTTTTCATAACAGGGCAATCCGTCCTCTTGTAACTATATTTGGAGAAAAGCCTGAGCAGATGATTAAAGCAGGTATAGCAATGGGGGGGAAAGAGGAAAAAATGGGAGATGCTAGCGTGGTAATTCCGGCCTTTCCTCTAGTTCCGATAGCCTATGTCATTTGGAGGGGAGATGATGAGTTTCCGCCTTCCGGAACTATCCTTTTTGATGAGTCGGCACCTGATCATCTGCCAACCGAGGACTACGCAGTGCTTGCCAGTACTCTTGTTTTTGAAATGAAGAAAACGGCCGAGGTAGTAAATCGAAGTTAATTGGAAACCTTCATTCCTTAATTTAGAGGATTTTTTTGACCGAACACTTTTTATCTACTTGTTGAATATAATGGGGAAGAAAAATGAAATGGAGAGGTGTTAAGATGCGGGTTTACTTTATTAAACTGCCACGTTTTTTAAGAGAATTTTTAAAAAGGGTGATTAAGTAAAAGAAAGCGGCCTATATCCAGGCTGCTTTTTTGCCTAATGATTATTCAACAAAGGCAATGCCAACAACTCCACCCGCCGCCGAAACAATTAATGTATAAATACCCCTCAAAAAAATAGTCAAGACAGAAAGTGAAGCGGGAGACGAAATCAGCATGATAAATAGAAAAATAAGAAAGTAGATTAGACCCACTGCAGCTCCGTACATAATTCCCCGGTTGCCGGCCTTTTTTGATGCCATGAAGCCTCCGGCAAAGGCACCGATCAAATAAAGGGTGGTTCCGGCAGGTTGCAAATAGGGTTCCGAAAATGAAGTAAAATAAAAAATAATCGACAATAATATGGTACCAATCAGGCCGATGACGATTGCCCCTAGAATGCCAAATACGACTGGATTATCCACAAGACTTGAAAGCAGGTTCCTTTCTTCAGACATGGGTTCCCTCCCCCTAACGAAATATTATTACGTTTCTAAAATATTATCCATATAAGCTCAATATGACTTGATAAATTGAGGACAAACTCATTCTTAGAAGTGAAAGGAAAAGTGGAAATTGAGTGGTATATATTTAATAAAAAATTATCGGGAGAGGCGCGTTGAAGGAAAAAGTATTGATTGTGGACGACGACCCTTTAGTAACAAAAATAATTAAAGATATATTGGACAAGGCGGATTTTGAGACTGCAGTGCTTCATGATCCGTCTCAAGCCTTGGACGTTGCAAAAAGCTTCCGTCCAGATATTATTCTTGTTGACCGTGTCATGCCAACAATGGACGGCTGTGAGCTTTGCCGTATATTTCGTAGCAATCATTACACTGCGCACCTACCGATCTTAATGCTTACTTCTCGAACAGATACTGCTGATAAGATTGCCGGATTCGAGGCGGGTGCCGATGATTATCTTTGTAAACCTTTTGAACCGCTAGAGTTGGTGGCACGCCTGCGAGCACACATACGCCGGATCAATCAGGAAAGACAAACAAATCCCCTGAGCGGCTTATATGGAAATCCCGCCGTAGAAAAGGAGATCAAGGAAAGGATCCGGAAAGGCCAGAAGTTTGCTGCGCTTTACATCGATATTGATAATTTTAAGGCCTATAATGATACCTATGGCTTTTTACAGGGGGACGAAGTCATCAAGTTTCTGGCAGAAACCTTAATTACAGTGTTCCAAGAGAGCGGGAACCCTGACGATTTTTTAGGACATATCGGTGGCGATGACTTTATTGCCATTACGACACCGGACCGAGCAGAAAAAATCTGTAGCCTCTTGATTCAAAGTTTTGACCGGGGAATAAAAAAGTTCTACAGCAGGGATGATTGGGAAAGGGGCTTTGTTCTTACGATTGATCGCAGGGGAAGGGAGCAAATTTCTCCTCTTTTAAGCCTTTCAATAGCTATAGTCTCCAATGAACATCGCAGGATTGACAGCCACTGGTTAGTCAGCGAAATTGCCGCTGAACTGAAGAAATACGCTAAGACTTTTCCGGGTAGTATTTACGTAAAAGACCGAAGGGAAGCCTAGACTGCGAAAAAAACACATAAACATAAAGAAAAGGGGCCTCATGATTATGAGAGGTCTCTTTTTTTGACAAAATGGGACCGGAAACGCTTATTTGGCGAAGGAGTGCGGAATAAAATGGAAAATAATTGCAGGAATTTCCTTCTGTATTAAGAAAAGTATAATACAGAGACTTTACGGAGGTGAATATCTTGCTTTATAAATCTGCTCCTTTTCTAGTAACGGTAAGACAGCTTTGCTGCAAATTAGTTAGTCTAATGAAGAGAATCTCAGGGAGTCGGTCATCAATAAACACACTATATTGGACAAGGAGCCCGGATTTTAGAACAGCCCAACAGACATTTTTCTTGATCGAAAAAGTGCTTGAAAATGGCATTGAATCTCCTGATCTCTGGCGGATTAAAGGTGAGAATTTCCTCCAGAAGGAGCAATATGTTGAGGCAAATCAGTGCTTTGATCAAGCTTTAAGATTAGCTCCACACGATGCTCATATTTTGAATTATAAAGGATTCTGCTTGGATAAACTCGGATATTCTGAGGTTGCCCTTTCGTGTTTCAAACAGGCGATTAACATTCTACCAAAAGACCCGGAAATTTTAACAAACACAGGTATTTGCCTCTGTCATTTAAATCGTTATACAGAAGCATTGGTACACTTTGAAAATGCACTAAGGAACGGTGGAGGCTCGCCTACTCTTTGGAATAACAAAGGCTTTTGCCTTGTAAAACTGGGACGTTACCGGGAAGCCTATGAAGCTTATAAAGTAGCTTTGGAGCAGGGCCACTCCAAACAGGTTGAGCTGTTATGCAATATAGCAGCAACGCTTGTCAATTTGGGTTCTTATCAGGAAGCTTTGGACTATTTTGACAGAGCTCTCCAGTTAAATCCTGATGATCACCTTTTGTTGAATAACGTAGCTATCTGCCTCGAGCAACAGGGACGCTATGATCTTGCCTTGAAGTGTTATGAGAAATCACTCGCCCATGATCCCGACAATGCTACTTATTTATGCAATAAAGGGGTTTGTTTGAGTAAGATGAAACGGTGGGACCAGGCCCTGGAGTGCCTAAAGGAAGTGGTTAAACTAGATGTTAACAATTATGTTGCTTATGGGGAATTAGCCGCCATTTATCTTGCAAAAGGACAGCCCGATGAAGCACTGTTTTTCTATAATAAAGCCTTGGGGTTAGACCCGCAAATACCGACGAGTACCGGGGCCTAACGTGCGGAAGATTTATATAAGAAGACGCGGGGTTATATATCCACCTGGTTAAGAACTGTGGTAGGAATCGTTTGACCGGAAACAGTCGTAGAAAAGGCAAAAAAAATCTACGATTAGGGCAGGATTTCTGCCTTTTTCGGAGAATGTACCTTCAATAAACATTATTGAAGGTCTTTTTTTATTTGAGGATTGAAAAATAATTTTGTGTCCTTTTCTTGTTTGTGATGGAAGTCCACAACAATTGAAGATCAAGAGACAGAATGTTAAACTATTAGCTGCGGGCCATCGGACGAGATGTGGATTTTACGGGGGGATGTGTGAATGACTTCTAAAACGGTAAAAGGAATGGATCGTGAGAAAATTGTACAGGGCGTCCGCCTTATCCTGGAGGGAATCGGAGAGGACCCAAAACGTGAAGGGCTTCTGGCAACACCCGAACGTGTGGCCCGGATGTATGAGGAGATATTTTGCGGCCTGCATTATGATCCCAGTAAAGAGCTCAATGTTTTCTTTTCCGAAAATCACGACGAAATGGTGCTGGTGAAAGACATTCCCTTATATTCCATATGTGAACACCACTTACTGCCTTTCTATGGGAAAGCTCATGTTGCCTATATTCCCCGTCAGGGTAGAATAACAGGTTTGAGCAAGTTAGCCCGAGTCGTAGAGGGTTTTGCAAAAAGGCCTCAGTTGCAAGAAAGGTTGACATCTCAAATAGCGGATACAATTATGGATGCATTGAATCCGTTAGGGGTCATCGTGGTTGTTGAAGCAGAGCATATGTGTATGACCATGCGAGGGATAAAGAAAGCTGGTTCCAAGACTTTAACTTCTGCTGTACGGGGCGTATTTAAATCGAACGAGGCTACTCGGGCAGAGGCGTTTTCATTGATTAGGGGAAAAGTGGATTAATAAGATAAATAAAGCGCCCTCAGGGCGCTTTTTAGATCAAACGAGTTTTGATAGGTTGATGGAGGAGCAATGAATATTTTACTGACAAATGACGATGGGATTTATGCCAAGGGTTTGGCTGTACTTTGGTCGGCTGTGCGAGAACTCGGAGAGGTTACGGTTGTTGCTCCTGATCGGGAAATGAGCGCAACGGGCCATGGAATCACAGTTGACCGCCCGCTGCGAGCCGAGCAGGTTTCCCTTTTTGATGGTTGTGCTTGGGCCGTTAATGGCACACCGGCCGATTGCGTGAAACTCGGTGTTAACAACATTCTTAAAAAGAAGCCAGATCTAGTAATTGCGGGTATTAACAGGGGGCCAAATCTGGGTATCGATGTCCTGTACTCGGGGACCGTTTCGGGCGCCCTTGAGGGAATCATCCTGGGGATACCTTCAATTGCTGTTTCAGTGGCGGATTATTGGGATCCTAATTACGCCACTGCGGCCTCTTTTATGAAAAAGCTTGTTCCAAATGTTCTTAAAACTGATGTTTGTATAGATACACTTCTCAATATCAATGTCCCTTCACTCCCTCCCCATGAAATAAGAGGTATTCGGATAACAAGACTTGGAGCGAGGAGGTATCTAAATTACTTCGAAACCCGTACTGATCCCCGCGGGCGGGCGTATTACTGGTTGGGTGGGGAAGTTGAAGACCTGGAAGAAGCTCCTGACACAGACACAACCGCCATAAAAGAAAAGATGATTTCTATTACGCCAATTCACGTTGATTTAACGGATTACCGGGCATTGGAACTGCTTAAGGAGTTATTTACTGAGTTTACGGGAGAGGAGTATTAATGTTTTTTATCCGGGTTGTCTTGTTCACAGTAATCTTTTATATCATATTGAATTTTTCAGCAATCCACCGTGGTTCCTTTAAGAAGGGTTCTTTAATACTCCCATTCTCTCTCGGTCTGGCCTTTACCATTATAGATAGCTTCATGAGGATCGCTTTTTATTACTCTTTAGTTCTTTTTATATTGATTAGTTGCATCAGTTACGGCGTTTTAACGTATATTGCCAGGCGCAGATAGCAGATAGTGTCAGGTTGTTGGATAAGGGGGAGGGCTAAAATGGAGATTCGCTTGGAAGAGCTTCGTGAGGGTTTTGCCATATACGGATTTATCATTAAAGAAGACGCTCTCTACACTGTTTATCTGGCCTTGCGCCTTGAGAAGCCGCTGCTGGTGTGCGGGCCTCCTGGGGTCGGAAAAACAGAACTGGCAAAGGTTTTAAGCAGGATCATGAACGCCAGGTTGATCAGGCTCCAGTGCCATGAGGGTTTAGACGAAAGCAGCGCACTTTACGACTGGAATATCCAGCGCCAACTTGTAAAGATACATTTGTCTACTAGAGATGAGCAGCTTCGTGAGGAAAAACTTTTCTCCTTGTCCAACATCCTTCAGCGGCCGTTGCTCCAGGCAATCACATCTGAAGAGCGGGTCGTACTTTTGATTGACGAAATCGATCGCTCTGATCCCAGTTTTGAAGCATTTGTTTTAGAGGTGCTGTCCGATTTTCAGATAACAATTCCGGAAATAGGAACAATTACAGCAACTCGCAAGCCGATCGTTGTCATCACAAACAACGGGGAGAGGGAACTCTCGGAACCCCTACGCAGGCGTTGTATCTTTTTATACCTGGACTTTCCTACAATCGAGGAAGAGGCGTCAATTCTCAAGAACCGTGCCCCCGAAGTTTTAGAAAATCTCAACGAGGAGATTGCGATGGCGGTTGCCTGGGCCCGTGACAAGGGGCATCAATTAGGCCCCAGTGCCCCGTATGCTTTGGACTGGGCCAGGTCATTGCTTTTGTTGAACGCGGATAGTTATCAGAAGAATTACATAGATAATACTCTCGAAGCCCTTGCTAAAAATAAAGAGAATCTGGCAGCCTTCTGGAATCAAACGGCTACAGGAGTTGCCAGCAATTTGAAGAAGGAAAAATATGAAGGGTAAAGAAATAACTAAATGATTTTTCCTGATTGAAGAAGATTACTATTTAATTAAAATAGGGGGGGGTAAAGTGGAGCTCCAGGGTGGCGAAGCCGAAATGATCTACGCTGAAGTAGAGGGAGTGCTGCAGAGGCACGGGTTAGAACGGGAAAAACTGATTCCCATCCTCCAGGATGTGCAAAGCAAATTAGGCTATCTTCCAAAAGAAGCGATGCAGCAGATCTCCGAAGCCCTCAGGATTCCGGAGGTAGATGTATACAGCGTGGGCACCTTTTATAACCAGTTTCGTCTTAATCCACCGGGAAAACATCAAATCAAAGTATGCATGGGAACAGCCTGCCACATGATGGGTGGCCACATTATTCTGGAATCATTTGAACGGCGCCTTGGAATCAAAGAAGGTGAGACTACGCCGGATCGTGAATTCAGCCTGGAACGCGTCGCCTGCGTAGGGTGCTGCGCACTGGCTCCTGTTGTAGTAGTCGATGAAAAGGTAGAGGCTAAGGTTTCACCGATCAGGGTGGATGGTATATTGCTTGCGTTTGAAATAGAATCGAAAAAGTCAGGGGAGATAGAGAAACTGGTTGAGGAAGAAGGTCGGACGCAGTGAGCGCTACAGGGACGATCATACAAACCTATGAAAGTTTAAAAAAAGCCGCCGTGGGTAAAGTAGAGGCCTTAAAACAAAAGCCGCTGGTACTGGTGGGAACAGCAACTTGTGGAAGAGCAGCGGGGGCCTTAAACGTTTTGCAAACTTTTCGTAACGAAATCAGTTGCCGCAACCTCGATGTAGAGGTTAAAGAGGTAGGCTGTATAGGCCACTGCTATGCTGAACCGGTGGTTATCATAGCCAAACCTGGATTTCCGGCTCTCTGCTACGGTTCTGTTGACGAGGGAATGGCCGGGCGTCTGGTTGTTGATTTCCTGATCAACGACGACCCGTGCTATGAATTCGCAATGGCGGCCCTGGAGCCTAACGACCAATTTCCTACCTTTGCCGATTTTCCCCGGGGTGTTTATGAAAAAAAAATTATCCTGGCTGATTGTGGTTTGATTGATCCCGAGGACATTGATCACTATCTCGCCCATGATGGTTATGCAGCTCTTGCCAAAGCTCTCACTATGGACCCCGCCGAAGTGCTTGAGGAAATCAAAAATTCGAAATTGCGAGGTCGGGGGGGCGCCGGTTTTCCCACTGGGCTAAAATGGGAAGCCTGCAGAAATGCATCCGGAAATCAAAAATATGTGATATGTAACGCCGATGAAGGGGATCCAGGGGCATTTATGGACCGTGCCATCCTGGAATCGAATCCCCACCAGGTACTTGAAGGGCTGATCATCGCGGCTTACACGGTGGGAGCGGGGCAGGGTTACATCTATGTGAGGGCAGAATATCCCCTTGCCGTAGCCAGAATACGAACTGCATTGGAGCAGGCTAGGGAAAAGCGTCTCCTGGGTGAATCAATACTGGGTAGCAATTTCAATTTTGATATAAAAATATTTCAGGGTTCAGGGGCCTTTGTTTGCGGTGAGGAAACGTCTTTGATCGCTTCTATTGAAGGATTCGCCGGGGTACCCAACCACAGGCCGCCTTACCCCGCCCAGGCGGGACTGCACAGAAAGCCCACTGTCATCAACAACGTAAAAACCCTCTCATATGTTCCCCACATCATTCGTAACGGATCAGGTTGGTTTAAGAGCATCGGTACTCCCGACAGCCCGGGAACGGCTGTTTTCGCCCTGGCGGGAAAGGTTGTTAGCACCGGTCTGGCAGAGGTACCGATGGGCACTACGTTGAGAACGCTGGTTTACGACGTCGGGAACGGTATCAAAGAAGATAAACCTTTTAAGGCTGTGCAGATAGGCGGTCCTTCGGGCGGTTGTCTCCCCGAGTCGGCCTTGGACCTTTCCATTGATTTTGACTCCTTGCAGCAGGCGGGGGCAATGATGGGTTCCGGTGGTCTTGTCGTCCTTGACGAGGATGACTGCATGGTGGAAATTGCCCGGTTCTTTTTAGACTTTACCCAGAAAGAATCTTGTGGGAAGTGTACCTTCTGCCGCCTGGGAACAAAGCAGATGCTTGATATCCTTACAGAAATTACCGAGGGACGTGGAAAACCCGAGGATATTGATTTGCTGTGGGAACTTGCTGAGGACATCAAGGCCGGTTCACTTTGCGGGTTGGGGAAAACCGCTCCAAACCCAGTTCTGACAACTATCCGGTATTTCCGGCATGAATACGAAGCACATATCCAGGAGGGTCGCTGCCCGGCCCTGATGTGCAAGGAATTGATCAGTTACGCCATTATTCCCGAGAAATGCAGCAAACTGTGCAATGTCTGTATAGGCAGTTGTCCGGTAGAGGCCATTTATACACGGGATGACATGCTGAAAGCCATATACCTTGACAAGTGCGTCAAATGCAACAGCTGTATGGTAGCCTGCCCGCCTCAATATAAGGCGGTCGTTAAAGTATCTCCACCTATCGTGGAGAAAGGGGGGAGCTAAGACGAGCAACTTAGTAACCATAACAATTGATGGAAACCAGTTTAGGGCACCTGAAGGGGAGAAACTCTTATGGGTGGCTTTGGACAACGGTATTTACATACCTCATTTATGCGGGTTGAGGGAATCGGAGCGGCCTGCCGCAAGCTGCCGGCTTTGCTTTGTGGAAGTTGAGGGATTGCCCAATCCGGTTACTGCGTGTACCCTTCCTGTGAGCGAGGGAATGATCGTACATACGAGAACCCCCCGTGTCGACAGACTGGTACGAACAGGTTTTGAGCTGCTGCTATCCAATCACCGGTTGCGCTGCGGAAAGTGTGAAAAAAATGAAAATTGCGAATTACAAAAAATCGCTAGAGAGAGAGGCCTAAAACTCAGGTTGAGCAGGCTTAGGCCACTTACCACCGAAGTGCCGGTGGATGAAAGCCCGAAGACTTTTAAGTATGATCCCGGCAGATGCGTGCTCTGCGGGATGTGCGTTTGGGTATGTCATCACCAGACAAAGGTAGGAGCAATTGGTTTTATCAGGAGAGGTATTTCACGCAAGGTTGCGGCTTTTGGTGACGTTCCGCTGGGGGAATCCCGTTGTACGGAGTGTGGCGAGTGCGTTAGGGTTTGTCCGGTTGGCGCCTTAACCTTCAAAGAAAAATTTTGGGGGGTCTGATACAGGCCCCCTTTATCCCTTTACATAGAAAGCCGGGGAGTTTCCCCGGCTGGTGCGCAGGTGTGTTATGAGCGGTACCGGTTCTCTGTCATGAGACTCCTTTCAGCTCTCTCGATGGCTAGACGTACGAGGTTGCCACAGTTTCTTGAAGAAACCCCTCCCCAACCTTCGCGCTGGACGATGTCATAGACGCCCAACTCCTTAGCCAGTTCGAACTTGAGTGCCTCAGACATCAAACCTCTATTTCGACCCATATTACCTCCTTTTGCGCACCTAGTTATTATTGTTGGTTTTCAATCGCGTTTTATACTGTTCTATTAGACCCTTTTCAAGTTGTTTTTGACTTGATTGGTAATCTATAATATAATGTTTCCGTGTAATTAACATTTCCTTAACGAATCGTCCTGTGCGCCGTATTTTCGCGTTTAGCTTAAATTTTGGAGGAGGAAGATAACTTTGAAGGTTTATGAAACAGCGCACTTACGCAACCTGGCGGTAATCGGGCACGGCGGCGCGGGAAAGACCTCTCTTGTGGAGGCGATGCTATTTAATGCCGGCCATACCACCCGCTTGGGCAAGGTTGACGAGGGAACCGCCACTACCGATTTCCTGCCGGAGGAAGTAAAACGAAAAATTTCTGTCAATCTGGCGATGGCTCCTTGCGAGTGGAAGGATCGCAAAATTAACCTTTTAGATACCCCTGGTTACTCTGACTTTTTCAGTGAGGTTAAGAGTGCGTTACGCGTTGCAGATAGCGTATTGATGGTTCTTTGCGCTGTTTCAGGGGTCGAGGTCCAGACGGAGGTTGGCTGGAAGGAAGCAAACCAGACGAATCTCCCGAAAGTGGCCTTTATAAACAAGATGGATCGGGAAAATGCCAACTTCTACCGGGTTGTACAGCAGATGAAGGACGAATTAAAAGGGAATATTATCCCTCTCCAATTGCCGGTTGGAGCGGAGGCGAACTTTTCGGGCATTGTTGACCTGTTAAGCATGAAGGCTTACAAGTACAATCCCAAGGAAGGTACTTACCAGGAGCAGGCTATTCCTGGGGATCTAATGGACAAGGCACAGGAAGCACGTGAAGCGATCATGGAGGCTGCCGCTGAAGGGGACGATGAACTTCTGTTGAAATACCTGGACGGTGAGCCTCTTACGCATGAGGAGATTTATACCGGTTTAAAGAAAGCTTTTCAGACAAACAGCTTTGTTCCCGTTCTGTGCGGCTCCGCCTTAAACAATGTTGGAGTAAGACACCTGCTGGACTTTCTGGTTGACTTCGCACCGGCTCCAACAGCCTCTGACCAGGACGCTCTTGCCGCACTTGTGTTCAAAACAATGGCCGACCCGTACGTGGGTAAACTGAGCTTTTTCAGAGTATTTGACGGAACAATGAAGTCCGACAGCGTGGTTTTCAATGCCAATAAAGAGAAGGAAGAAAAGGTCGGACAAATTTTTGTAATGCGCGGGAAACAGCAGGAGACCGTTCCGGAGGTAAAAGCCGGGGATATAGCTGCAGTGGCCAAACTTCAGGATACTGCAACCGGAGATACGTTGTGCCGAAAGGATAAACCAACAACCTTGGATGGCATTGAATTCCCCGAACCAACCCTTTCGGTTGCCATTGAGCCGAAGAGTAAAGGGGATGAAGATAAATTGAGCAATGCTATGAGCAGGCTACTCGAAGCTGATCCTAGTCTGCGGCTTCACAAAAACCTTGAGACAAAAGAGACAATCCTTACCGGAATGGGAGAAACTCACCTGGACATCGTTCTTGAACGCCTTCAGCAAAAATTTGGCGTTGAGGTTAATTCCCGAGCGCCTAGCATTCCATACCGGGAGACTGTACGGGCCACGGTCCAGCAGGAAGGTAAATATAAGAAGCAGACAGGCGGCCGCGGCCAGTACGGACATGTCTGGATTACTCTTGAACCCTATTCGGAAGGCGATTTTGCCTTTGAGGAAAAAATCTTTGGAGGAGCCGTACCTAAACAGTACATACCTGCAGTAGAAAAGGGACTACGGGAGGCAATTGCCGAGGGTGTTCTGGCAGGTTACCCGGTAACAGGAGTTAAAATCACCCTCTACGACGGTTCCTACCACCCCGTGGACTCCTCGGAAATGGCGTTTAAGATTGCCGCTTCCATGGCATTCAAAAAGGCTATGGAAAAGGCAACACCGGTGCTTCTCGAGCCGATTATGAATGTGGAGGTCACCGTACCGGAGCAATTTATGGGAGACATCATGGGGGACCTCAACGGCAAGCGGGGGCGTATTCTCGGCATGGAGCCTAAGGAAGGGGGACTTCAGGTAATCAAGGCACAGGTTCCTTTGGCCGAAATGTCTGATTATGCTATAACCCTGAAATCCATCACCCAGGGGCGCGGCACCTTCAAAATGGAGTTCGCCCAGTACGAGGAGGTACCTGCACGGCTTGCAGAAGAAATCATCGAAAAACGAAAGGCGGAACTGGATAAAGAGAAAGAAAAATAGATTCTTTACAAAAAGCCATAGCGCCAGTTGCTATGGCTTTACTTTTTATTTACTCTGAAAGTAGCCGCGAGCAGGGATATCCGAGCTTCCTCTCTTTTGAAATGTCCTTTAACCCCTAATAGTGCTATTTTTGTTGATTTGGATCCAGGACTTTATATTGTCCGATTTTATGTATACCCCCGTACAGATTCTTCGGTATACAGACATAAAAAAGCCTCTAGGTTCAGATTTTCTCTAGAGGCCTTAATATTTCTGGCAGGGGTGGCAGGGCTCGAACCCGCAACCAACGGATTTGGAGTTAACTTTGATGGGTTTATGGTAGTTTATGCCATCCCTCAAACCCTTGGTATTACTGGGTTAAGAACTTATGTTCTCCCGTTATGTACCCCTATGGTTTAGCATTATTTTCTCAAGTTTTTCTCAAACTCCAAAACCTCCAAGGCTATATTCTTCAAGGTTTTACCGGCGTGCTGGCGTTAGCTTATCCTCACTTTTAACCGTTTACTTATGGTTAGGCAGGAAGGGGAACGGTTTTTGCAGTACTTTTCCTGCCCAACCTGTCCCTTCTGGAGTGGGAACCAGTCGCCGCAGACTGCGCATGGCCTGGCATAAATATCATTCTCCACAGCGTGGAGAACTTCAGCCCATGCCAGGGGGAGCAGACCGTTTTCGGTGGTATAGACGCGGGCAGGGACGTACTTCTTCCAGAAAAATGTTACGTCCTCCTTAAGATCGACCTTTTTCTTTTCTTCCACCTCATACGAAATAAACAGTTGGCTGAACTGTTTTTGCGCTTCGATAGTTGCGTCCATTAACCACGTCCACACACGCTTAAAAACTAACCCCGTTTCTTCTTCCTTCATTCCCAACCTGCGGCGAATAGCGGCTAGCATTGACTGGTTTTTAAGTTGTTTCTCCCACAGGGTTAACACTTCTTCAGCGTCAAGCGGCGGGACATTCGCAAAGTAAGAGGCGTATACGTCCGACGGCCTCCTGTACTTTCCTTCCCCTTTTCTTCCACCTCTCTTTTTAGGAAACACCCAACACCAAAAAGCCAAATAGAGAAAGGCCACCTCCTGGGCAGCGTTGAGAGTAGATATGGCTTCCTTTGGATCGCAAAAAAGAGAGATAGAGGACTTCTTTATTCCTGCATTAGGATCAGAGACAAGCAAGTTGAAGTCTCCAAACAGGCCATTAGCAATACCAAACGGCGGCAGGGCTATTCTTCCACCTGTTGGCAGGGCTAATTCCTCTCCCATTCTCTCCCCTTGCCGGTGGATATACAGCTTGAAAATTTTTTCCTGAAACCGTATCAAAAATGACCCCCTCTCAATCCCTTGAATGGCGCGCCTCCTGAAACCGTCTTACCTTGTTTTTCTGCCTTAAAATATCTTACCATGGAACCAGCAAGAGGAAAAGGGGGGATTGAAAATGACAATGACCGAAATTGAGAGACCGGCAAAAATTCAACCTTTGGCAGTTGGGGCGGAAGAGGCTAGGCGAATAATCAACATGGGAAGGAATCAGTTTTATGCAATGTTGAAAAGCGGCGAAATTCGGGCAAAAAGAGTGGGTAAAAAATGGCTTGTCCCGATCAGCGAACTGGAACGCTGGCTGGCAAGTTAAAATAAAAAACCCGGTTACGACCGGGCGAGGGAATGGATGTGAGATTCTTAATGCGTGTTTATTATTATTTTAACATTCTTCGCACACTTCCTCCAGAAATGCGCAAAAAAGCGATTCAGCATTTTAAAACAATCGAATCATCGGGGTTAGATGACCCACTAGCTATCGCGGCGGCAGTCTTCCGTAGTACAAAAGATACGACATTGCGCACTTCGCTTGAGGAGTTATTCAACTCTGAAATCCGGCGGCAGGGGAGCGTGTTGCCGCTATGACGATTGAAAGCATTTTGCCGCTGCTAAAAGACCCGAAACCTGACGGCAAAGGCGGGTATATGGCCTTCTGCCCCTGCCACGCTGATGGAGTAAAACACGGGAGAAGAAGCCTGCATGTTCAAGAGAAGAACGGCAAACTACTTCTCTACTGCTTCGCTGGCTGCAGGTATGAAGATATAAAGCATGCGTTGGGTTTAGACCAGAAGGAACAGGGGCATGGTAAGGAGCCGGAAGCTGTTTACGATTATCGAGATGAAAACGGAAAACTGCTGTATCAGGTGCTGCGCTTCCCAGGGAAACGATTCAGGCAACGCAGGCCGGACGGAGCTGGAGGCTGGATTTATAACCTTAAGGGCGTTAAGCGCGTGTTGTATCATTTATCAGATGTGCTAAAGGCAGTCCGCAACGGTGAAATGATTTTTATTGTCGAAGGAGAAAAGGATGTCGACAACTTAGCACGCCTGGGGTTAATAGCAACAACCGCACCAGGAGGCGCGGGGAAGTGGCTGCCAGATTATTCAGAGACTCTGCTTGGTGCTACTGTCACAATCATTCCCGACTACGACGAACCTGGCCGCAAACATGCGCAACGTGTTGCTGAAGCACTCAAGGGTAAGGCTGTATCAATCAAAGTGCTAGAATTGCCCGGCTTGCCTGAAAAGGGCGACGCTTCGGATTGGTTATTTGCTGGTGGCACAAAGGATGAACTGCTGCGGCTGGCTGCGGAGGCCCCGGAGTGGGAACCTCCAAAGCAAGAGAAGCGGGAAAAAGCTGGAGAAGATGAAGAGCGCAAACCAACCCGGCAAACGAGTTTTTATATCGATGGGAAAATCCTGCTGGAGCAAATATATTGCAATGGAACTAGCTTGTTCATGGCCTACGATACAGCAACTGGCGAAACAAAGCCAATACCCTTCCTTGAACTTGAGGAAGAAATTATTGAACCTATCAACGGTGAGGACGTGGAGCTGGGAGCGGTTAAACTTCCTTCCGGCGTAAGCGAATACGGCGACACTATGACCCTGCTGGCCGAGATTGAGGAACTCATTCGCAAATACCTGGACGTTTCACCAAATTACCTAAAGTTTGCAGCTTATTATGTCCTGCTGTCCTGGGTATATGACCGCTTTCATACCCTTCCCTACCTGCGGGCGTTGGGTGATACCGGCTGTGGGAAGTCCCGCTTCTTAGACGTGATAGGCGGCCTTTGCTATAAGTCCATAAGCGCAAGCGGATGCGTTACCCCTGCCCCCATCTACCGGATGTTGCGGAAGTGGAGCGGAACCCTGGTGCTGGACGAAGCGGACATGAAAAACAGCGATGAGTACAACGAAGTGGTGACTATCCTTAATTGTGGCTTTGAGCGCGGCAGACCTGTGATAAGAGCCACAAAGGACAACCCAGACAAGGTGCAGATTCTACCAGTATACGGTCCGAAGGTATTTGCCACCCGGCGGCGTTTCAAGGACGTTGCCCTGGAGGCCCGGTGCCTGACCGAAATAATGCGGGAGACTGACCGCGATGACATTCCCCCAGTACTGGGTAGGAAGTTTTTTGAGGAACAGCAGGAACTGCGAAACAAGCTGTTGCTGTTCCGGTTCAGAAACTACTTCAAAGTAGACCCCGAAGCGGGAGCAAACCTTGACCTGGGTAATATCGAACCACGACTGCGGCAGGTATCAGAAGCGTTTATTTCACTTTTTGCGAATGAGCCTGAAGTCTTGGAAAGCTATAAGGAATTCATTCTGAACCACCAGCGGGAATTGATTGAACAGCGAGCAGCAACCAAGACCGGTCAGGTGGTAGAGAAGTTGTTTGAGTTAATCGGTAACAAGGTAACGTTGGTAACAAGTGTAACGGGAGACAATTTTATTGATGTTACCGCTAAGGATATAGCAGAAAAAGTAGGCCTGGCGGCACAAGCAGTAGGCCAAATATTAAAAGGCTTAGGCTTAAAAACAAAATTGGCAAAAATAAATGGCGCTTCAAAGCGGCGTATTGTATATAACCCTGCTATCTTTAACAAACTTAGAAAACGTTACATTCTTGATGATGACTTAGCAGGGAATCCCGTTACTAATGTTACCAATGTTACCCTTGTTACCGAACCTGAAACACTTGGAACGTTGGAATATGGTGGGGAGGTGTTCTGATGACCGCGCTGGACGTTCTCTTCAAACTTGACCAGTTGGGCTGCCAGGTGTTTCTCGAAGGAGAGAATATCCGGGTAATACCACCGGAAGGAGTTACACTGACCGACGACCTCCGGCAGGCCATCAGGGAGAACAAGGCGGAAATAATCTCCCTACTGCGGAAGCTGGAACAGGCCAGGGTTGAACGGCTACTTAAGGAAAAAGGCTGGATAACCGTTTACTCTGAGGTTTTGGGTGAGACTGTAATTTGGTGCAAGGATGAGAGGGTAGTTATCCCCACCCGATGGAAGGATGCCGTGAGATATACCCTGGCGGAACTGCGGGAACTGACCAGGCAGTCAATGTCAGAGGAAGACCTGCGGTTGTTGCATGCTGCGAAGAAGAATTTTAACGGCACGCTGGAGACGGTAAAATGAGAGACTACATAACGATAGAACTTCCGAAATGCTTAATTGTTTTGACTAGAGGAGAGATTATGACGTTGCTTAAGAACGACCCCGTTATCTGGGAGAGAGCGTTAAAGCGCGGCAAGGGAGTGCAAAGGGCGCGTAAGAAGAGAGACCCAAAACTTAAGAAAATTCTGTCAATTAATGGGGGCACCAAACCCCTCCCCATCCCTGGAAAAAAAGGAGGCATGTTGCATGACCGGTTGGGAACTTGAAACCATCATCAACTTCAATGAGGCGGAAGCACAGGCTGAGGTTTACACCGCTTCCAGGCGGGTGGCTGAACTCCTATACAAGCGCGGCATCAAACCCTTCAAAGTCGTGAGGACGAACGGCAAGACCACAGGTTGGTTTTTCTCCCTGCCGAAACACGCGGTCCTGCTGAAGCCGGAGAACAGGACCATCCGCCTTGGTGGACGCAAGGTAAGAGAATAGCATACCCTTCCCACCAGAATCAATTCTGTCCCTTCGCGCGGCGCGCTCTTGTGCACGCGGAAGGGGGTATCTTCACCGGCAGGTATAAAACTATTACCCCTGCATTTTTCGTTGCTTATATCGCAAATACGGGCAAAGCTGAATGACCGGACCGGCCAGCGGAAGAAAGACCACGTCAAAAAGGGCATAAACCCCGCGACTTCCCTTTATACGGGATACCCAAGCCCATACCCCTGACATGACTTCCTTTCCTCCGGCCAGGGCATGGCTTATATTCTTCTCCTTTTACTTCTGTATATTTTTTCTTTGACATTGAAGAAATAATGTTCTATAATACAGATAAGGGAGGGATACCAATGCCGTTCACTTATAAGCCTTTGTGGAAGCTGCTTATCGACAGGGGAATGACCAAAACTGAATTGAGGCTGCTGGCAGGCTTATCAACTTCCACCATAGCAAAAATGGGAAAGGATGAGTATGTCTCAATGGAAGTTTTGGACAGGCTGTGCGCTTGTCTAAACTGCCAGCCCGGGGACTTGTTAAGCTACATCCCCGACAAAGAAGGGAGGGATGGCAAATGAGGCGGCTTATGAAGGAATACGGCTGGCTGATACCGCCGGTACTGGCAGTTGTCGCGCTGTCAGTGTTCTTGATGGCGAAGTTTTAGGGAGGGGAGAGGAATGAGAGGAAGCATCAGAAAGCAGGGGAAGGACTCCTGGAGAATCACCATTAGCCTAGGCTGGAATGAAGCAAAAAAGAAATACGACAAATACCAGGAGACCGTCAAGGGATTGAAGAGAGACGCAGAAGCGCGGCTTGCCGAACTGATAACCAAATTCGAGAAGGGAATTAACATCAATCCTGAAAAAATCACCTTCGGAGAATACCTTGACAGGTGGCTTAACGACTACGGCAGGATAAAACTTGCACCAAGGACACTGGAAAGCTATATTTCCATTATTAAAAACCATTTAAAGCCCAACCTTGGAAATATTCAACTGGCAAGGCTATCACCAGCCCACCTTCGGGAATTCTATTCTAAATCCTTAACAGAAGGACGTAAGGACGGCAAGAAGTCAAAAGGAACCAAACTTACCGCCAACACCGTTGGACACTTCCACAGGCTGATTCACCTGGCATTGAACCAAGCAGTTAAGTGGGAACTTCTAAGCCGGAATGTGGCGGAAGCTGTTGACCCACCGAAGCAGGCCAGCGAATTGGAAGAAGAAGTCCAGGATATGGTATTCCTCAATGAAGAGGAAATCGAAAGACTGCTTAACGGCATAAAAGGAACCTACCTCTACCTACCGGCATATATCGCTGTCAATACCGGAATGAGAATGGGGGAAGTCCTCGGCTTGCGCTGGAAGGACATAGACCTCAAGCGGGAGACGTTAACGATAAGGCAGACCCTGCAAACCATTAACAGGGAGATAAGAATCCGGCCAAAAGCGAAGACCAAAGGTAGCCAGAGAACAATAGACCTGCCGAAGAATTTAATTCAAGAGTTGAAGAAACACCGGTTGGAACAGAAGAAGAATATGCTTGCCCTTGGTGAGCTGTACCAAAAGCAGTATGACCTGGTATGCTGCAGAGAGGACGGATCACCTATAAAGTCAACTTCATTTGGTAGCTACTTTGTAACAATGGCGAAACGTTGCGGCTTAAATATATCCTTCCACGCCCTGAGGCATACTCACGCCAGCCTTTTGATTAAGGCAGGAGTACACCCAAAGGTTATTTCTGAAAGGCTGGGACATTCGAGTATTTCCGTTACAATGGACCTATACGGCCACCTTATGCAGGGGATGCAGAAGGAAGCGGCCAGAAAGATTGATGAGATTATGGCGGGCTTGAAATAGCGAACTGGAAAACCACTTTTCTCTTGGCTGGCATATTTTAACTGGAAAATTATTTTCTCAAATTTTTCTCAAATTCCTCTTAGAAACTGAAAATGGCAAGTGCTTCCAACCCCGGAAGCCTTGCCGTTATTGTTTTCTTTGGCAGGGGTGGCAGGGCTCGAACCCGCAACCAACGGATTTGGAGTCCGCTACTCTACCAATTGAGCTACACCCCTGCGTTTTTCCACTTTTCAGTGTATAATTATAACGAAAAAAAATGAATGTGTCAAAGCATCATTTTGAAGACATACGAATAGTTAAGGAATCAGGAACTGCACTTTTAAAATACTGAGGTGAACTTACAGTGGTAATGAAACCACGGAAAGTTGCTGTGTTGCTGGGAGGCCGTTCTTCAGAACGAGAGATCTCCATCAAGACAGGCAAACAGATCTCTAAAGCCCTTGCCGATAACGGATATTTAGTTCGGGAAATTGACCCGGCTTTAAATTTAGTACGAGATCTCGAGGAGTTTCATCCTGATGTAGTCTTTATCGCTCTTCACGGCAGGTACGGTGAAGACGGGATAATCCAGGGTTTGCTTGAAATGCTGGGCTTTCCCTATACGGGTTCAGGTGTCCTTGCAAGTGCCCTGGCCATGGATAAGGTGATGACGAAGAAAGTCCTGATCTACGAGGGAATTGAAACTCCACCCTTTCATGTTTTTACTGAAGAAGAATTGAGAAACACGGATTTGAAACAGGCAGCCGCCAGTGCGATTTATAAACTGGGATTCCCGGTGGTTGTGAAACCTGCCCGCCAGGGGTCTACGATTGGTATTTCCGTGGCTCGAAATGAGATAGACCTGGAGAAGGCTATCCATGATGCGCTGCAGTATGACGACACGATTTTAGCTGAAAAGTTTATTGAGGGTGTCGAGGTGACGGCATCGGTTCTTGGGACTACAGAGCCTCAGTTACTACCACTAATTGAAATTGTTTCAGAAACCGGATTTTACGATTACACGGCAAAATACAGTAAAGGTTTAAGTCACCATATCATCCCTGCTAGAATTTCCCCACAGGCCGCTCAAAAGGTTGAAGCCATGGCTTTAAAAACTTTTAAAGCACTGAACTGCAGGCAGTTTGCACGGGTTGATTTTATGGTCAGCACCGACGATGTTCCTTATGTATTGGAGGCGAATACAATTCCAGGGATGACCGAGACCAGCCTGTTCCCGGATGCCGCAAAAGCAGCTGGAATTTCCTTTACAGAGCTGGTATCAAGGCTTGTCGACGAGGCCTGGTCTCTTGCAAATGCGGAAAGTGATAAGAAATCATAACTGGGAGATGGATGAGTGAGGAAGGTTCCACAGTGGGCCCGTTTGCTGGCGTGGTTGTTTCTGATAATTCTGGTTAGTGTTGTGGGAATTATATATCTTGAAGGATACTCTTTCCTTGATGCGCTATGGTTTACCATCGTTTCCCTCACGGCGATCGGATATGGTGATATTGTTCCTGTCACGCAGGCCGGAAAAATATTTACGATGATCGTTATATTGTTTGGAATAGGATTCGTATTATATGTGTTAGGCACCGGATTTGCAGTTATTGTGGAGGGAAGGTTGAGTGAGGTTTTGGGGAGGCAGAGTATGCAGAGGAAAATTACAAAACTTGAGGGGCACATTATAATCTGTGGGGCCGGAAGGGTGGGACGACAGGTAGTCGAACGGTTTCAGCACGATAAAATTCCATTTGTGGTAATAGAAAATGACGAAAGTGTTGTCCGGGAGATGCGGGAACAAGGTATTCTTGTTTTGGAGGGGGATGCCACAGCGGATAGCACTTTGATCGAGGCAGGAATTCACAGGGCCCGCGGACTCATAGCAGCATTGCCTTCTGATGCTGACAACGTTTTTATTACTTTGACCTGCAAGGGGTTGAACCCTGGGATCAAAGTTGCCGCCAGGGCGAACAGGGAGGATTCCGAAAGCAAGCTGTTAAGAGCTGGTGCAGATAAGGTTATTGCTCCCGAAGCCATTGGAGGCAGGCGGCTTGCGATTTCCATTTTAAAGCCGGCTACTGTTGAATTTGTGGAGACTATCCTGCATGATCACAGAGCCGAAATTGAAATCGAGGAAATAGTAGTTTTGAGCCAGTCTCTCCTAGTGAATAAAACGATACGGGAGGCACGGATTCAGGATAAAACGGGCGCATTGATTGTTGCCATCAAGCGGGAAAATGAATTCATCGGGGTGCCGCGCGCCGATGAAGAAATCAGGGCCAATGACCTTTTAATAGCCATTGGAACAAATGAGCAGCTTACAAGGCTGGAAGCTTTCGCTGGTGGAAATGCAGTCGACGAGGTGTAAAAATTGCGGGATAGCCAGGCATTGAAGACAAAACTGTACAGTATCGACGGAAAGGGATACAAGGCATATAAGGAGCTCCTGGGTGCTTACGATTTCGGTAAGTACCATCTTTTTATCGATCACGTTCAGGGTGACCCCTTTGCAGCGCCTTCAAAGGTAAGGGTGAGGGTGGAGCAGAGGGTCGCCGGTTTTCCCAGTACCCTTTTTCAAACAAGGAGCAGGCAGATTGCCCTGAATGACTATCTGGCCAGGTGTTTCGCACGGGCGGTTGACAGATTCTCCTCTGGCGTTCGGGGCACTGGGAAAAGCGGCTTGATAGCTATTGACTCCGGAAAGCAGGAGATCCTCGAACGAAGCGCAGTGGTCATTAACGAGGATTATGTGGAAGCGCGTTTCGTTTGCGGTCTCCCTGCCAGGGGCCGCACCATCATGGGAAAGGCCGCTGAAAAGATGTTCTTTCAGGAAATCCCCGCCATTGTAGAAAACAGCCTTTTTTATATTGCAATTAACCGCAAGGAACTCAATGAGTATGTTACTCTTGTGGAGGACCAGGAATATATCAGGGATACCCTTAGTAAGCATTCTCTCGTTGCGTTTATCGCCAACGGTTCCATCCTGCCGCGCCGGAGCGGTATCAGTGACCAGCCGTTGACTGGAGCAAATGTCATTCCTTTTCAATGCCCCCCTGATCTTGAAGTGAGCTTTAATGTGCCAAACCACGGGACCATTAAAGGGATGGGAATACCGCAAGGTGTGACGTTGATCGTGGGAGGGGGGTACCACGGTAAATCCACGCTGCTTAGGGCGGTTGAAAGGGGAGTTTATAATCACATCCCGGGAGATGGCAGGGAATGGGTGATCACAACCAGAGACGCTGTGAAAATTCGAGCAGAGGACGGGAGAAGGGTTGAAAAGGTTGACATAAGTCCTTTCATTAATAACCTTCCATTTGACCAGGACACCCGTCGTTTTTCCACAGAAAATGCCAGCGGCAGTACGTCCCAGGCAGCTAACATCATTGAAGCGCTCGAAGTCGGATGTAAATTGCTGCTTATCGACGAGGACACCAGTGCCACCAATTTCATGATCAGGGATGTGCGAATGCAGGCCCTTGTTTCAAAAGAAAAGGAGCCGATTACCCCCTTTCTAGATAAGGTTCGCCTGCTGTGGAAAGATTTCGGCGTATCCAGCATTATTGTGGTGGGAGGGTCAGGAGACTATCTGGATGTGGCGGATCACGTTATCATGATGGACGAGTATAGGCCGCGCAATGTCACAGCCCAGGCAAGGACCATAACACAGAAGTATCAGTTGCGAAGGATTCCTGAAGGGGGAGATGAATTCGGAGAGATCAGGCCGCGCATTCCCTTGCCGCAAAGCTTCGACCCCCAGCGGGGACGAAAAGTAAAGGTTGGGGCAAAGGGTTTGGATACTGTTCAATTCGGTCATTACCGGATAGAACTTGATCACGTGGAGCAGCTTGTAGATGTCAGTCAAACCCGCGCCATTGCCGACATTATCTTTTATGCCTGGAAAAGGTATTTTGATGGCCACCGGACCCTTGCGGAGGTAATAGACAGCGTAGAGCGAGATTTGGACAAATACGGGCTCGATATAATTGCTCCTTTCAAAGATGAAAAAGTGGGGGATTACGCCAGGCCGCGAAGATATGAGATTGCGGCTGCCATCAACAGGCTGCGTAGCCTCGAAGTTAAGTCATAAAGGGGTCAGCAGAATGGACCGCAGGAAAAGAATTGTTTGTTTAGGCGACAGTCTCACTTACGGTTACCCTTACGGGCCCAGGTATTCCTGGGTTTATTACGCTGCCCGTAAAAGCGGTCTCAATTTGGTGAACGCGGGTGTCAACGGGGATACCATCGAGGACATGGCGAGAAGGTTTCAAAAGGATGTGCTCGAAAGGAAGCCGGTTGCCGTTGTGATACTTGGCGGTACCAATGATGCCTTCTGCAGCGAGATCACCATTGCCCAAACGGTTTATTACCTGGAAGAAATGATCAAAGAGGCCGTTGATAATAACATTCAACCGGTTTTAGGTCTTCCCATTCCCGTCGATGAGCCCTTGATAGCCGAAAAACTTGAGCGGATCTGCTCGAGCTACCGGGATACGGCCTCACGGTTGAAAGTACCGGTAATAGATTTTGCTGCACCCTTTTTAGATCCCAGGTCTGGATCTCCAAGAGCAGACCTGTATGTGGATGGGGTTCACCCTAATCGAACGGGTTATGAGGTCATGGGGGAAACTGCCGTCGTGGCTTTATCACTCATTTTTTCCAGAGATAATCCGGGTTTGCATTGATGAAGGCTGTCAGAAGCCTGTTCCTGACACCGGGAAACTTTTGTTCAAGGTAAGCTACTAACTCCTTCATTTCTTCCCGCTTAGTATGGTGATTGGCAGGACAAGGGTTTTGAACAACGGGGAACTGAAAGGTTTGAACAAAGTGCTCGATCGTCTTCTCCCTAACGTAGATTAACGGCCGGATCAACGTGATCTCTCGCCGTGACAGGTAGCTGATCGGCTGGAAAGTTTTGATCCGCCGTTCGTAAAAAAGACATAAAAAGAATGTCTCAATGGCATCGTCAAGGTGGTGTGCAAGAGCCACCTTGTTACACCCCAACTGTTTGGCGGCGGAGTGCAAGGCACCGTTGCGCATCTTGCTGCAAAGAGAACAGGGGTTGGGTTCCTGGCGATATTCAAACACAATCGGCCCGATCTGGGTATGAACACATGACCAGGTAATACCCTTCTCACGGCAGAAATCTCGGATGGGGTCGAGGGATGCTCCAAACCCCAGGTCAACGGTTACTCCCACGATTTCAAATTTAACAGGTGAAAATTCCCTTATTTCTGATAAAACAGTGAGCAGGGTGAGGCTGTCCTTACCGCCGGAAAGGCCGGCGGCAATTCTGTCTCCCTCCTGTATCATGTTATAGTGGGTGATAGCTTTTCCAACAGGTTTCCATAACGAGTCATGATAGCGTTTTTTCGACAAAAATAATACCTCCATGTTTTTTTATGCTTATTTATTATAGCTGGGGAACCCAGCAAAATCTAGCCAAGCGAGGAATCGTTCTTTAATAAGTATCCCTTACCCCGTATTAATATGCATATACACAATATTACTCTGATATAGACAACTTCAAAATTGTCGAGTTATAATTTTCGAAGAAAGGTGTCCAGGATGTTTAACGTTGTGCTCTACGAGCCCGATATTCCTCAAAATACGGGTAATATAAGCCGGCTCTGTGCTGCGACTGGGTGCAATTTGCATCTTATTGGACCCCTTGGTTTTTCCCTGCAGGATCGCCATCTGAAAAGGGCAGGTCTTGACTACTGGGATCTCGTGGATGTGTCTTGTTATGATTCATACCAGGAATTGCGAGAGAAATATCCGGAAGCAACTTACTACTATATATCAACCAAAGGAAAATATAACTATACGAGTGTTGACTTCAAAAAGGGTGATTTTTTTGTTTTTGGAAGCGAAACCAGGGGGCTGCCGCCAGAACTTTTAGAAGAGAATCAAAATTTTTGTCTTCGTATTCCCATGGTTCCTGCAGCAAGGTGTTTAAATTTATCAAACGCTGTTGCTATAGTTGTCTACGAAGCACTTCGTAAACAAAAGTTTAGTGGTCTAAGCTGATCTTATATGGAGGGAAATACTTTGGGGAATAGTGGCCAGTTGCCTCGTAAATTTTGGGAAGAACTACTCCAGCTGTATGATGAGTTTATCAAACTTGGCAAAACGGACGGGCAGACTCTGGAATTGCTTGAGAAGGCAAATTTACTGAGGGAAGGTACGATAATGGGTAAAGAGATACTGGAGAGCTTTCCCCACCTTGATTTCAAAGATGTTGACGCCTTTGTAAAGCGGGGGATCAGGGAAAGAATTGTAGAGGAACTGCGAGTCCCTGAAAGATGTCGAAATGATTTTCTTTACACTTGACAGCGGGGCTCTTGCAAGATAATATTAGGGAAGGTAATGGGCGTGTAGCTCAGTTGGGAGAGCGCTAGAATCGCACTCTAGAGGCCAGGGGTTCGAATCCCCTCACGTCCACCAAAAGAG
>CADDZA010000023.1 GCA_902812435.1 Clostridia bacterium | reverse complement strand
TTCGTTTCCTTTCTCCCGCAACGCTTTGATAGTCGGTATTACTGTCAGGGTGCTGAGCCATTTCAGGAATTCTTCTACTGCTTCAGAAATAATTTTTTCCGCAGCTATTGCCGCTTTTTTGCGTTCCTCCATCGATTCCAAGACAACCCGTTCAAGATCATCTATATCATAAAGGTAAACTCCGGGAATTTCTGCAACCGCCGGTTCTACATCTCTGGGAACGGCAATATCAATGAAGAATAGCGGTCTTCCGGTTCGTTCGCCTATGGCCCGTCGTACTTTTTCGGCGCCGACCACGAAGTGGGTTGCGGAGGTGCAGCTGATCACGATATCCGCCCGGGCCAGGTGATCGAAGAGCTCGTCGTAGCGGATCGCCTCCCCCCCGTATTCCCTGGCAAGCGCTTCCGCCCTTTCAAAGGAACGATTGGATACCAAAACGGTGCTCACTCCCCGGGCCACCAGGTGCTTCAGGGTCAGTTCCCCCATTTCCCCGGCACCGATGATGAGAACCGTACGCCCCTGCAGGTGGCCGCCGAATGTCTGCCTCACCAGCTCCACGGCGGTATAGCTGACGGACACCGGGTGCTGATCGATTCCGGTCAGTGTCCGAACACGCTTGCCTACCTTGATAGCTTCCTGGAAAAGAGTATTGATGACACCGTTACCTGTTTTCAGTTGACATGCCGTCTCGTAAGCGTCACGCACCTGGCCGAGGATTTCGGTCTCCCCGAGCACCATGGAATCAAGCCCTGCCGCCACCCGGAAGAGATGGTTGATAACATCGTAGCAGGTCCAGCTTTGAAAGTAACGGGACGCATTCTGTTCATCCAATTTAGCCCTGTCGCAGAGATATTTTTTTAGGGCAGCCAGTCCTTTGTCTAGATTAGTAACAGTGGCATAAATTTCCGTCCGGTTACATGTTGATAAGACCACCAGACCGCTGACAGTCGGCAGTTGCCTCATTTCGAGCGCTGCGGTGGATATACCTGCTTTACCAAAAGCAAGTTTCTCCCTCACTTCCACCGGAGCTGTTCGGTAATTTACTCCGATTGCCACAAGATACATTCTTTCACCAGCTTCCTGAACGATTCCAGTTTTTTCTCCTTAGTCTGTTCGATCACGTTTTCGGGAAGGAGTTTCTCCCACTCCCTTTGGCGCTGCTCCTGTTCGGGGAATCTTTTCTTCATCTGTTCCCTGAGTGCTCCAAGGATGACCGCAAGTTCTCCGAATTCCGGACCGATTTGAGACTCCAGGTATTCACGAATACGCCTTGCCAGGAGAGGGCTTGCACCCCCTGTGGAAACACTTATACATATAGGGCCGCGCCTCACCGAAGCAGGAACATAAAAGGTACTCAATTCCGGACTATCTGCTACATTGACAAGAATACCGCGCTTCCTGCACAATTGAGCGATCCGTGTATTTAACTCCTTGTCATCAGTTGCGGATACCACCAGAAGCATTCCATCCAGATCATGGGGCTCAAACCCGCGGTTTTTGTGAAGTAACTCCCCTTTAGCAACCCGCTCACTCAGCCCTTGGACTAATTCAGGGCTGACAACAGTGACTTTTGCCCCGCACTCAAGCAAAGACTTTACCTTGCGCTCTGCAACTGCTCCACCGCCAACCACCAGACACCGTTGCCCTCCGAGCTTCAGGGAAACATGATAGAAATTCTCCGGCATCACAGGCTTCCCTTCTATTGATCATCGATCTATGTTATTGTTCACTACTGTAGTAATTTCTGACCCATTCTGGTATATCCTTCTCTTAAAGCGAGCATATCCAGTGTTAAGGTTTTTATATCTTCAAGCAGCCAATCCTCGTAATCAATCCCCTTTTTCCCGTTGAAGGTTTTCAGGTACCCATGACAACTTTCGCAGAGATAGACCTCGTAAGCCGGGATGTCTGCAACCTCAAAATACTTGATGCTTTTATGTTTATCGTTGCCGCACCAGGAACAGGCGAGGTATTAATTTCTTCGATGCGAGATGCCATTTCCGTTCTATTAATACAAGAAATTAAGCTAATTTTGAATGATTTGCTTAGATCCTAGATCTCTTCGGCAAGCACAATAGCGCGCGTCTCTTTCTTCCTGTAAACCAGTTTGGCCACGATGATCCCGGCCTCGTACAAAATCAGCATTGGAGCGGCCATAATGGATTGAGACAGGGGATCGGGGCCGGGCGTTAAGACTGCGGCGATAACAAATGTTGCTACAATTGAATATTTGCGGTTCTTAATCAACCATTGAGGCGTGATCACACCGATCTTAGTAAGAAAGTAAATAATCAGGGGAAACTCGAAAATCAGCCTAAAAGGAATAAGAAAAGAGAGGGTAAACGAAAGGTACTTACCTATTGTAAGCATCGGGTTGAATTCGCCTGCCAGTTTCAGTAAGACGAAAACTGCCAGGGGAAAAACCGTATAATAGGCAAAAACGACCCCGCCGGCAAAAAGTAATATGGAAATCGGGACCAACCTGATCACATATCTTCTCTCATGGGGATAAAGAGCAGGGACGATAAAACGCCAGATCTGCCAAAGCAAAACGGGAGAAGCTAGTACGATTCCGGCGATTAAAGCTATCTGAAATTTCGTAAAGATACCTTCTGTCATTGTAAGAACGACAGGTTTCAGGCCTTGCTGGGTTAGCGGTTTCAAAATAATTGTCAATATCTGGTTGACAAAATAAAACGCTGCAACACTGGTGATACCAATCGCAATCAGGGAGACGATTATGACTTTCCTGAGTTCTTCAAGATGCTTTAACAAAGGCATAGTTACACCATCTATCTGACCATGATCATGTTCTGACATTTTATCCCCCCCAAAAAAACTTAAAAATCCCGCTTTATGACAAAGTCAGTTATGGCAGCCAGTACTCTCCGGGGTGGGAGATCCGGGAGTGCCAGCAGTTCCCTCCTGGCCTTTTCAAGGTATCTGTTGCAGCAATTTCTTGCTAAATTAAGGGAACCTGAACTCCTGACCAGTGACATGGCCTCTTCCCAGTCGGATTCCTGCTTCTCCTCCTTCGCGAGAATGTTTGCCAAGCGGCACCCTGTTTCCCGGTTCCTCAGGGTGTAATACACCGGGAGGGTTATAATCCCCTGCCGCAGATCGCTGCCGACCGGCTTTCCAAAAACTTTTTCACTTCCCTCAAAATCCAGCACATCGTCCGTAATCTGAAAGGCCATCCCTAGATAATAACCGTATCTCTTCAAACACCTTGCTAGGGCGGAGGGAGCTTCACCGGCCAGTGCCCCTGTAAAACAGCAGGTAGAGAACAGCAGAGCGGTCTTTCGCTTAATCCTTCTCAGGTAGATGCGCAGTCCCTGGTCTATTTTCCCGGCGGTTTCAATTTGCTCAATTTCACTTTCGCACATCTGCAGGCTGACCTTTGCCAGAATACGGGCAATCTCTTCATTGGTGTGCCGGGCAACAATAATCAAGGCCTGGGCTAAAAGATAGTCACCGGTAAACAGGGCGATAGGCTCCCCCCATTTGGCGCTTACAGTCGGAATTCCTCGCCGCGTCGGTGAACCATCGATAACATCGTCATGTACGAGGGAAGCCATGTGGATCAATTCGATAGCCACAGCAAGGGGAGCAATCCGCTCCGTATAATAATTAAAAAACTTGGCCGCAAGGATTACGAAGGCCGGTCGCAATCTTTTCCCACCGGCCCGGAGCAAGTGCCCGGATGACTCACCTAAAATAGTATCTGAACTGAAGGAATATTTTTTTAGTTCGTTCTCAACGTAATCCAATTCAGTTTTAATTTCCTTTAATATTTCCCGGTAGGCCATGCATCCCTCATCCCAGTTCAAGAACGATCAAATACTTCGGCATGGTATACCCAAAACCCTTCAATTGTTATTTTTTAAAACATGCCATTTATATTGGGGAAGTGCTTCTCACGCCAATCAAACCCAGGACCCGTTCTACGAAAAAATTCACTAAATCTTCTATTTCACGTGGACCGAAGTAAAATGCAGGCATCGGAGGTACGATATACACACCGATCTCCGCCAAAGCAAGCATATTTCTCAGATGAATGGGGTTTAGTGGAGTTTCCCTGGGCACGAGTACCAGCGGCCTCCGCTCTTTAAGGGTAACATCGGCCGCCCGCTCAATAAGATTGCGAGACATGCCATTAGCGATTCCCGCCATAGTTGCCATACTACAGGGTACAACCAGCATCCCCTTCGTGGGAAATGAACCGCTCGCTAAATCGCATCCGATATCCTGCCAGTCATAGTATGAAAGGGCATCATCTCCAGGGGTATAACCCAGGTAATGCCTGAGGCTCCTTTCGATTTCCGGCCTGTCCCCGGTTAAAACCCAGCCCAATTCATCATGGACCACACGCATTCCCGGACCGGAAATGGTGAGACAAATCCTCTCCTGTGCGGATTTTAAAGCTTTGAGCATGTGTTCGGCATAAATTGCACCCGTGGCGCCTGTAATTGCCACAACCCAGGGAATCATCAATTCTCCTCCGCTTATTTAAAACCGTATTCCTTCCACTTTGCTGTTACGAGATCCTTGATTGACTGGGACATTTCAATCTCATCAGGCCACTCCCGCAAATGCCCCTCTTCGGGGCCCTTCTTAGTGGCGTCGATCCCAACCTTGGAGCCATAAGAAGGGAGAGGACAGGCATGGTCCAGTACCTCTACAGGTCCTTCCACGAACATAAAATCCCTTTTCGGGTCGACATTATTATAAACCCTCCACCAAACTTCATTCATATTGTGAACATTAACGTGGGCATCTACTACAATGATCATTTTGGTAAACATCATCAGGCCCAGGCCCCATAAAGCGCACATTACTTTCCGGGCATGACCGGGGTAGCTTTTATTGATGGCTACAACAGCGCAATTATGAAAGACTCCTTCTATTGGCAGGTTATAATCTACAACTTCGGGTAGGAAGAATTTGAGAAACGGTAAAAAGATCCGTTCGGTGGCTTTTGCCAGAAAGCAGTCCTCCATGGGAGGTTTCCCCACCACCGTTGCCGGGTAGATGGCATCGCGGCGGTGGGTTATACAGGTAATGTGGAAGACCGGGTAGTAGTCGGCAAGTGAATAATACCCGGTATGGTCCCCGAAGGGGCCCTCCAGCCGCTTCTCGTCGAGATCCACGTATCCTTCTAAAATGATTTCGGCGTGCGCCGGCACCTCCAAATCCACCGTGATGCATTTCACCATTTCAACAGCCTGCTTTCTAAGAAAACCGGCAAAGAACATCTCATCGAAACCGTGCGGGAGTGGGGCTGTCGCCGCATATATTGTAGCCGGATCACCTCCCAGGGCCACGGCTACCTCCATCCGTTTATTCATCAACTGGTGCTTCCTGTAATTTTCAGCCCCGTTCTTGTGCATGTGCCAGTGCATTCCGGTGGTCCTGGAGTCAAACACCTGCAGGCGGTACATTCCCAGGTTTTGCCGTCCGGTCTCAGGATCCTTCGTAAAGACGAGGGGAAGAGTGATATAACGCCCTCCATCACCAGGCCAGCACTTGAGGATGGGAAAGATGTCGAGTGATGCGTCGTTTTGATGAATAACCTCCTGGCAGGGAGCTTTTTTGACTGTCTTGGGGGCCCAAGTGCTCATTTCCGTCAGGCGGGGTAGCAGCTTTACCTTATCCCACAGAGTTCCAGGGAGATCCTGAAGCCGCAGCAATTCGCTAACGCGGTCCCCGATCTCGTCCAAACTGCCGACCCCTAGGGCCAGTTCCATCCTTTCCGTACTGCCAAAGGTATTGATTAACACAGGATAACCGGAGCCCTTTACCCTTTCGAAAAGAAGCGCGGGGCCGCCCTGCTTGCTGATGCGATCTGTGATCTCAGTAATCTCCAGGATGGGATCCACTTCCGTCCTGATGCGATGCAGTAAACCTTTCTTTTCAAGAATCCCGATGAATTCACGAAGATCGCGGTATGACAAGTTTACCCCTCCAGACCCTAAGACAGATTAGGTAAATACTCTATGTATCATAGGAGATGATATTAGTTCCTGTGCGAACATTTCAAGTGCTGTATTATTAGCAAAATATGGTAGCGTATTAAACTTAAAGAGTCCTATGCCGTAATTCTTGGCTCCATAGGCAATTCCAAACTCAACACCAAAATTGTACAGTTGTTCCTGCTCCTCTTCAGTCCCTCCTGCAAAGAGACAACCCAGAGCGCAGCATTCGCCGAAGAAAACCCCATGCTTCCTTCTAAGTCCTTCCACAACGGCCTGTATGTTCTCACCACTTGACTGTCTTGCTGTTTCCAGTATCGTGTTTCCTTCATTCATAATACTAATGAGCCTGGCAAACCTCTCTAACAAGGAAAAGTTGTCCCTTTCACAAAGCAACTGGAATAAATGGCCGCATATATAATCCCCCGTCAATATAAGCAGCTGCTTTTCTTTTCCCATTTTCCACTTCGTGATGTTGTGAAGGAGACTCCCGATGTTTACCAGCATGACGAAAAGCGCCGGAAGAACCGCTCGCCCCTTTTGATTAAAAAGAGATGCGCTCAACAAAACTAATCCAGGAGGAACCAGCAAATCAAATTCCTGCGGAGGCAGTTCTTGCTGCAACAGAGACTTTACTAAAGGAGACAGGATTTCCTCTAGTTTGTTCAATACATTATTGAGTTCTGAGGCAACAGACTGCAGCAAGGGCGGAAACACCCTGTTCATAAGAAAATGTCCTCCCTACAAATAAGGGGTTCTTTCAACCATCAAGAACCCCTTTCTCGTTACTTTTTGTTGGTTTTAGGGACCGGTTTCGGACTACGCCGCTCCAACCTTTCTTAAAACACCTGCCGGATCCACAAAGAGCTTCTTGAAGCCAAGGGTCTTGGGATCAAGCCCAAGGGCCAGCCCGATTAACTGGGTAAAGAATGGGATCGGCATTCTGTATTGCGTGCCGTATTTCTTCTCAACGCTGATCTGGCGCATATCCAGGTTCTGCTGGCAAAGGGGACATGCAGCAACAATACAATCTGCGCCAGAATCCTTGGCTACCTTAAGAATGTCATTGCATAACTTTGTACAGGCTTCTTCTTTGGTCATACCCAAAGATGCCCCGCAGCATTCGGTCTTGTACGGCCAGGGCAGGGGTTCTGCCCCAAGGGCACGCATTATGTTGTCCATTGCCTGGGGATTTTCAGGATCATCCACAAAGTTTACGACTTTTGGAGGTTTCACAAACAAACATCCATAGTAGCAGGCCACTTTTAGCCCTTTCAAGCTTCTTTTAACCTTTTTCCTGATTTCTTCAAGGGTTTCTGGATTTGCAAAAATGTCAAGGTAACTCCTCAGTTTAACCTTCCCTGTATATGGACGCTCCAGCAAAGAGTTAACCTTCCGCTTCAGGTCTTCGTCCCTGGAGAGTTCATACTCCACGGCTGCAAACCTCTGGTGGCAAGCCGCGCAGGGAGCTACCATCTCAGTCACAGGTAATGTTTCGGCCAGGGCTAGTACACGAGCAGGGAGTGCGAGGGATAACAGGTGATCTGTCATGTGAGCGGAAGATGCACCGCAGCAGTTCCAATCAGGGACTTCAAGAAACTCAATCCCCAACGCATGAGCTACTGCGTGGCTGGACATCCCGTATTCAATACCACCGGTTTCCAACGAGCAACCCGGATATAAGGCATATTTCGGCATCTACTTTCCCTCCATCCGCTTAATCTTTTCGAATATGTTTTTGATTTCTTTGCGTCCTTTGATCCGGTGGGGGAATGGCTTGGCCTTGCCTTTCAGCACCATTGGAAGCCCGAACTGGACATCTTTAAATAAATTACCCGTCTTTATGTTGTTCATCATGAGCAGACCGGCTTCAAAAAGACGACCATAGCTGCGGATTGTGCTAAGAAAGACATTATTAAATATTGTTACCAACCTTCCCTTTTCAGCATATCCCGCCTTGATCGCTTCTTGACGCAAGGTATCCATCACGTGTGCCACTTCTATGTCTCTGATGCACCGTGTAGTACAGGTATTGCAACCCATGCATACCCAGATGGTTTGTGACTTAAGTACCTCCTCCTTCATTCCCAGCATGAGCATCCGTATGATCTGGTTTGGCAGGTAGTCCATCGCAAAGCTGCCCGGGCATCCACCGGAACACTTAGCGCACTGGTAACATTGCCGAATATCCTGGCCACTTTCCTCAATAATCTTGTCCACAAACAATCGATTTTGTTCCATGACTTGAGAAAAATTGACTTCGCCCATCGCGACCCCCTCTTAAAATCAAGCATTGAATCTCCTTAAAACTCTATTCTCCCTATTCTGAATAATTCCTCCTTAAAATTAAGAAAAATTTATATTAATAAAACAAATAAGCCTTACAACTCTTCCTGTAAGGCTTATTTGTTAACCCTTTTGCTTGACTGGATCTGGGCAGTCTAAAATAAATATCCCCCCTAAAGGTTCACCGCCGCCCTCTGGCATGTTTCCATAATACCACGTCTTATCTCGGTTGCTGTCATGTGATCTGCCCGGAACTTTTCAACCAGGTACCTGCAGGCATCCCAGGGGTCGACCCTTTCCCCGCATGTAAAAACATCCACTGCGGCATAACCCAGTTCCGGCCAGGTGTGAATTGCCAGATGAGACTCGGAAATTACCACTACACCACTTACCCCTTGAGGGCTGAATTTATGGAAAACGCTCTCTCTGATCTCGGCCCCGGCTACCAGAGCAGCATCAATCATGTACCGTCGGACCTGTTCCTGATCATCGAGGGTTTTGAAGTCGCATCCATAAAATTCAGCTAAAACATGACGCCCCAAAGAGTTCATTTTTGTCATTAATAGTCTCAGCCTCCTTTAAGAACATCATATTTCTCGTAAGATGCAAAAATAGGAAGGAAATTGGAGCCAAACCGTTTTTTCCGGCTTCCAATTCCAATCCTATTAAATTTTAGCACTCCTTTAAGTTTTGTCAATAATATTTTTATGTTAGCCAGCAATAACCTCATTGGTTAAAACCCCTATCCCTTCGATTTCGACACTGACCACATCACCTACTCTTAAAGGCCCAACTCCGGAAGGTGTTCCTGTCATAATCACATCACCGGGGTATAGGGTCATCACCGAAGAAATAAAACTTACCAGTTCTGCAACCGTGAAAATCATCTCGCTCGTTGAAGAATTCTGCCGTACTTCTCCATTTACTGTAAGTTTTATTTTAAGGCAGTTGGGATCCAGATCAACCGCAAGAAAGGGGCCAAGCGGGCAAAAAGTATCAAAGGACTTTGCTCTTGTCCATTGACCGTCCTCCCTCTGCAAATCCCTTGCCGTAACATCGTTCCCGCAGGTAAGACCCATAATATAAGAGCTGACATTTTCAACCGGCACATAACGGGTAGTTTTTTTAATTACTACAACAAGTTCCGCCTCATAATCTACTTGTTGCGAGGACGAAGGATAGACTATTTTCTGACCATGACCGATCACCGCAGAAGGGGGTTTCAGGAAGATGACGGGGACCTTGGGAATCATCATTCCGAGCTCCCTTGCGTGATCCCGGTAGTTCAGGCCGACACACACTATTTTGCTCGGGTAACATGGAGGAAGAAATGTAACATCAGAAAGAGAAACCATAGCTTCTGTTTCTTTCCATTCTCCAAAAGGGCTCCCCTGAAGCACTTTTAACAGCTTTCCTTCTAAAATCCCCCAATGTTTTGTTTCCTGGTATATAAAATGTGCAAACCGCAACCAAAGCTCCTCCTTTAACCAGAAACCGTATCCATATGTTGTTTTAAAACCAAAAAGAAAAGCGTCGCAGCCGGGAAGATGATTGCCGTCGCTGCAGCAACAATTCCGGAATCGTTAAAAACAAGAGCGGCAAAAGCGCCAATCAGGCTGCCCTCCAAACCAATGGCTACTGCAGGATTATCAAAAAGCACCTTCCGGAATATGCCAACCGGGCGGTAGAAAAGAATACCGAGCGCAAGTAGTGTACCAAGCAAAACCCTTGTCCAGATAGTATACTTGATCAACCTGTAGTTCATGGCAAGTTTACGTACCACAATTTCTTCAAAAACAGAAAATCCCCCTATCTGGATATTTGCAATAAGCTGACCGAAATGGGAGCGAAGTTCAGGAGGACGCATAATATCCCACAAGATGAAGCAGGAAGCTAAAACTATAATGACCAGTCCTCCAATCAGAACATATTTCCACCTTAACCTTATGCCCATAAACCGGAAAAAGGTATATGTAAACGCGGTTAGTGCGGCCAGCAGTCCGCCGAAGTTGCTTCCCCACATCGGGGCACCAAGCACCACACAGGCTGACAGGAACAGAATTCCGGTCAAAAGGCGCGGCAATCTGACATATCCGCTCATGCGCTGAATCAGTAAAGAAGACCCCATAACCAGCGCTCCAATCAATACTCCCATATACTCATTGCCCATTCCGTAAAAACGCGCTCCGGACATAGGATCATAGCTCAAAACAGAATACTTTTGCAAAGTACCGCCGCACACTGTATCCCCGAGCAGGGTTGCCACAGTTATCAGACAAAGAAATAAAATGGGATCTAGATCCTTGTTGCGTGCCAGTCCAACACCCATGAAAACAACGATCGCGATCAGACTCAGGCACAATATAACGTACAGCAAGGTATTCACCAGCGGTAAACCGCTGACAAGCAGCCAAACTACCGGTACGGAAATAAGCCCCAGTAGTACAGGCGACAGGTATTTACCCATCCGTGGCTTAAGGGATAAACAAAAGATGATACTCGCCAAAACAACCAGGTGCAGAATCACGTACCCCTTTACAAAGGGGGGGCGCAGGAGTGAAATAAAAGCGGTCCGTGCTTCCACACTTCGAATGTAGTCGAGGGAATCCGCTCGCGGCTCAACATGCCATGGGCGTCCCTCAAAAGAATCCGAAGGGGCTTTCAAATAGTTACAGACACTGGGAGCAATATCATATAGAGTTACAATCCCTGCCCTCCGGGTGGTTGGAGAAATCAGCAAACCAGGACGAAGTTGATCCCCCAGCATCCCGATAAAACCAAAAAACCTGTTTTCACCGCTCGATTGGTTAGTAGGAATAAGCGATGCAACCATCACACGGGTTTTCTGCAGGGAGGTGTTCTGCAACAGCCAACCGAGAAATTCATCGTATTCGCGAAGAATGCGATTCCTTTCTTTTAAATATATCTTGTCAGTGAGATTCTGCTTGCTCTGCTCCAGGCGCACCAGGTCACCGAGTTCTATGACAAGAAAGTTGCACCGGTTTTTCAATTTTAGATACTCTGATTTCAAAGCAGGGTAATTGGTGCTGTAAACCAGGGCACTATTCTGATCGATTCGCAAGAGGTCGCCAGATATGTCTCCCCTATCAATGACACCCCGCCTGTCCATGGCAATCACCGCCATTGAGCGCTGGGGAAGCCCCGGCAGGTCGGCGTTACCCAATACTCCGGTCAACAAACCCTTCTTGTGCAGGGATTCACCTAAAGTGCCCGGTCTTGCTTTTACCTGATCCGTCTCATTCGCCCGCAGTATGATAGGAAGGTCTAAAACCACAAGGTTTCCCTGATCTAAACGGTAGCCGGTCCTCGCCTGAAAAAGGGCCAGAGGGTTTTCTCCTAGATAGTTCTCCTTCGGCCCAAAGGCAAGGGTCTCCTGGACGGTTCCCAAAGCTACCTTGCCGGCACTGACTGTTGCAGCGGCATTGGGACGGGTACGTGACCCCGCAGTATTTGTGTTTAAGAGCGCTATCCCTCCGTTGTTGAAAAAACGGCGAAGGTATTTAAGTTCCGGTGAGTCTAGGTCCTGCAACTGTAAATAATCACACACCACGAAAACCACCTGGTGCCGATTGCGGTTACCATACGCCGATGCGGAACGGGGCGCAGATAACACAATAAAACTCACAATTACGGCCAAGAGAACTACAACGCGAGCCAGCCATCGTTTCATCATGGTGATCATGCATTCCCTCCACCATAAATGCCATTTAAAATCTTTTCATAAATTTCTTCTGTTTTACGCAGCATCTGGCATTGAGAAAATTCACTGAAAACAAGTTGTTGCCCCTGTATCGCCAGTTTTTGCGCAAGTTCCCGGTTACTGAGAAGGGATACAACCCCGCGCGCCAGGGCCCCGGGGTCTGCAGGATGGATCAGAATGCCCGTCTGGCCGTCTCTGATAATCTCCGGGATGCCCCCAACAGCACTGGCAACCACTGGACGGGCACTTGCTAGGGCTTCAAGGCAGAAGATTGATAAGCCTTCCTGTATTGAGGGAACTGCAACAACATCAAAAAGTTGAATGAGTCGCTGTATATCTTTTTGGAAACCGAGAAACTTGATCCTTTCGTTTAGCTTCATTTGTCGAACCCGTTCTTCTAAAGCATTTCTTTCCGGCCCATCTCCGATGATTAAGCAATAAACCGGACCATACTCACGTTCAATCAAGGGAACTGCCTCGATCAAGTACCTGATTCCTTTTTTAGGTTCCAGACGGGCAACGGTGCCCACAACGGGCAAGTCCCCGGTTAGGCCCAGGGCGGAAAGAGACAGTAACGGTTCGCGCTTATAATCATCGGGGTTGATCCCGTTGTAAATTACTGTTATTTTATGGGCCGGGGTCCATTCGTAGCTGCGGACTTCGTCTTTTAATGCCTTTGAAACCGTGATGATATGATTAGTGGCAATTCTGTTAAGAAAACCCTGTACTAAACGAAAAAAAATAAAAAAGCGATCCCTTGGATTCTGAGAATTGTGAATTGTCGCCACAACACGGGGACTCCCGGCTGCAAGGGCGGCCATCTGCCCCAAAATTCCTGCCCTGACACCGTGTGTATGTACCAGATCGATTTTTTCATCCCGAATAATTCTTCTAAGGTGGAGCACAATGTTCCAATCCCTGGAAGGATACCATCCCTCCCCGATAGGAACGGGATAAAACTTTTGAGCAAAGGGACGAAGCGAGGTGAATAGCTCGGAGTCAGGAGGAGCCGCAAGATAAAGGAGATACCTTTCACGGTTAAGGCCTGAAAAAAGAACTTCCAGGTGTCTTTTTATGCCTCCCTGTGCGGGACGAACTACATGCAGCACCTTATAGGCCATTCTCAATCTCTCCGAACATGGTTTTATCTGCAAAAAAAGCGGGGGTTACCCCGCCTCAATTACAAACATGGTCAGAGTGGCGGGACTTGAACCCGCGACCTCTAGCACCCCAAGCTAGCGCTCTACCAAGCTGAGCTACACCCTGGAACACCACTTATTTTATTTTATGTGTTTTGTTGTATAAAGTCAAGGCTGTGTTCTCTTTTATACAGCAGGAATCGTTTAAGAACGTTTGTTTTCCTCAAAAAATTTTGCGTGTATAGCGTTGACCGCTTTGACCGCCTGATCCTCTCGAATTACACAGGATACCTTGATCTCGGAGGTGCTGATCATCTCTATATTTATATCCTCGTCGGCTAATGCCTCAAACATCGCTGCAGCCACACCCGGATTGGTGACCATCCCCGCCCCGACGATGGATACCTTGGCGACGCGGTCGTTATAGTCCATTCCTGAGGCCCCGATTTCTTTCACCACTTTTTCGACAACAGGCAGGGCCTTCGGAAGATCATCCCTTGTAACCGTAAATACGATATCATTTTTACCGTTGTGCATCCAGCTTTGGATGATCATGTCGACGTTAATGTTTTCTGCTGCCAGTTTTTTGAAGATATGTTTCGCGATACCTGGCCGATCTGGAACGTCAAAGAGTCCGATTTTGGCAACATTCAGGTCATGTGCAACACCGCTTACCAGTCTGGTTTTTTCCATGCAGGAAACCTCCCCCACCCGCGTCCCTTCATGGTCATTGAAACTGGATCTAACATGAAGAGGAACGGAAAATTGTTTCGCGAATTCCACTGAGCGGGGCTGTAAGACCACAGCCCCCAGACTTGCCAATTCCAGCATTTCGTCATAAGAGATAAAGTCGAGTTTCTGAGCGGTGGGGACAACGCGGGGATCAGTAGTGAAAACCCCGTCGACATCGGTGTAAATCTCGCATATATCTGCCTTGAGAGCCGCTGCCAGAGCAACGGCCGTCGTGTCCGAGCCTCCTCTTCCCAATGTGGCGATCTCATCATCATCAGTGGCGCCTTGAAAACCCGCAACCACCACTATTTTCCCTTCCGCAAGTGCCTTCCGGATACGTTTTGGATCCACCTTTTTAATCAAGGCCTTCGAATGGTTGTTGTCTGTAGTGATACCGGCCTGTGCTCCGGTAAAGGAGACCGCAGGATAACCCATCTCATTGATTGCCATTGCCAATAAGGCTATAGAAACCTGCTCACCGGTTGCAAGAAGCATATCGACTTCTCTCTCGGGCGGACGAGAGGTAATTGCCTGAGCCAGTTCCAACAATTTGTCAGTAGTGTGGCCCATTGCTGAAACAACCACAACAACCTGGTTTCCTCCTTCTCTGGTACGAACCACCCTTTGAGCAACATTTTTTATCAGATAAGGATCGGCTACCGATGTCCCCCCATATTTTTGTACTACAATCTGCACTCAAAAGCCTCCCCCAATAATAAATATATAATTGTTTACTTTATTATATAAGCTCCCTGCAAACTGGGTTCAAGCTCCCGAATCTCCGCCTCAATACCGTAGGTCCTCAAGACACGCCCCATTGCTTCCCCAATTTCCAAACCGGGAGGCCCAAAGGCAATCAGAGTAGGTCCCGCCCCACTCAGAACAGCACCATAGGCTCCAGCTTGTTCAGCAGCTTCAAATGCTTCCGTCATTCCGGGGATAAGCCGGGACCTGTAGGGTTGATGAATGCGATCTTTGAGCGCAACCGTCAATAAATCCCAATTACCTTCTTTCAGTATAGAGGTTAACAACGCTACCCTGCCCAGATTAAATACAACATCCTTCATGGGAACAAGCTCAGGAAGAACGCTCCGGGCAGCTTTTGTGGAGAGTGTAAAGTTTGGTATCACCGCATAAATTACCAACTCTTTCGGTGGAGTAAAGTTTGTATAAAAATAATTACCATCCTGTTCGGCAACCGCCACAATTCCACCTAATAATGCGGCTGCCACGTTATCGGGATGGCCTTCAATTTCGATTGCTTGTGCCAGCAGTTCCCGCTGGGAGAAAGGGCTTCCAGCAACAGCGTTAGCGGCCAGCAGCCCTCCCACAATGGCAGAAGCGCTGCTCCCCAAACCGCGCTGGAGTGGTATTTTATTCTCCAGCCGCACTTTCCAACCCTGCAAACTGTAATTTACCTTATGAAACAGTTTGTCAATGGCGCGCGCAACCAGGTTACCCGCGCCCCGAGGCAGTAAATCCTCACCTTCACCGGTTATTTCTATTTGAAAACCGGACCCACCCGTTTCCTCCAACTCCACTGTATTATACAGTTTTAGCGCCATTCCCAGGGCATCAAAACCGGGTCCCAAATTTGCAGTTGTAGCCGGCACCCTGACAGCAACTCTTCTCCCCATATTTAATCCACCTTATCCTTTTAGAGAACAGAAATATTCCCCAGTAGATCAAGAACCGCTTCTTCGGTTGCTTGCACCACCGTTGGCTGTAACTGGCAGGTTTTAAGGGTTGTGTCCGGGTCTTTTAACCCATGACCGGTCATAATACAGACCACATGACAAGACCGAGGGAAATAGCCCTCCCTGGCAAGCTTCATAACGCCTGCCAAAGCAGCGGCAGAAGCAGGCTCCACGTAGAGCCCCTCTAAACGGGCGACAGTCTGATAAGCGGTGATTATTTCTTCATCTGTCACAACGTCAATTCGGCCTTCTGATTCCTGGACTGCGGCGAGGGCCTTCTGCCAACTAGCCGGATTGCCGATCCTGATCGCCGTCGCTACAGTGCGGGGCTCGGGAACAACCTCCCCGCGAACGATGGGCGCCGCTCCTGCTGCCTGAAAACCAACCATTTTAGGCGTTCTGTCAACCACACCTGCGGTTGCGTACTCTTTAAAACCCTTCCAGTATGCGGTGATGTTGCCTGCGTTGCCTACAGGTAGAGCCAGGTAATCGGGAACAAAACCCAACTGGTCACACACTTCAAATGCAGCCGTTTTCTGTCCTTCTATCCTGTAGGGATTCAGGGAGTTGACCAGGGTCAGGGGGTGCTCCTGGGTTATCTTGCGCACAAGCTGTAAGGCGGCGTCAAAATTCCCCTTGATTGCGATAACCTCGGCCCCGTAAATCAAGGCCTGTGCAAGTTTTCCCAGGGCTACATACCCGTCCGGTACCAGTACGACACATTTAATACCCGCCCGTGCCGCATAAGCGGCTGCAGATGCCGACGTGTTCCCCGTTGAGGCACACATCACCGCCCGTGAGTCATCTTCCAGGGCTTTGCTTACGGCAACTGTCATTCCCCGGTCCTTAAAGGAACCGGTCGGGTTTTGCCCTTCAAACTTCAGATAGATGTTCATATTGAACTGGCGGGAAAGGGCACGGGCCGGCAGCAAAATTGTGTTACCCTCAAGCAGGGTAACGACAGGAGTCTTTTCATTAACAGGTAAAAAGGAACGATATCTTTCTATAACCCCCTGCCAGATCAACCCTTTCCGCCTCCTTCCACCCGGATAATGTTTTCCACGGAATGGACAATGGAAAGGCCTCTAATCACTGCCAGGGCATCCTGAATGTCCTGCTCCTTGACCTCATGGGTAATGACAACGATTTCAGCCATCATCATATGGCCGTCAATTGCCAGCGTTCTTTTCTGGATAACCGAGGCCAGGCTTACCTGGTGATTACCAAAAACTCCGGCAATGCTGGCCATTACACCCGGTTTATCCTTGACTATAAGTCGAACGTAATATTTAGTCCGTATTTCCCCTTTAGGACGGATTTTTTTGTCAAGAAAACAGGTACAGGCAAAACGACCAGCACTACCGCTCTTTATGTTGCGGACCACTTCCATGACATCCCCCACTACAGCGCTTGCAGTCGGCATCTGGCCTGCACCTTGACCGTAAAACATGGTTTCCCCCACTGCATTCCCTTTGATATAAATGGCATTAAAGACTCCCCGTACTGATGCAAGAGGGTGACTATTGGGTAGAAAGGCTGGATGCACCCTGACCTCGATTTCGTCATTCAGTTCTCTGGCGATTGCCAGTAGTTTCACAACATATCCGAGCTCACGGGCGTAATTAATATCTTCTGGAGTAATTCTGGAAATTCCCTCAACAAAAACATTTTCCGGCGTCACCCTGGTATTAAAAGCTATTGATGCCAGAATGGAAATTTTCCGGGCGGCATCTAATCCTTCGATATCAGAGGTGGGATCTGCTTCAGCATACCCAGCCGATTGGGCAGCCCGAAGCACTGTGGCAAAATCTGCTCCTTCCTCGCTCATACGAGTCAGAATATAATTCGTGGTTCCGTTGACAATGCCGATAACTTCCTGGATTTTATTCGCCGCCAGACTCTCTTTTAAAATGCGGATGACCGGAATCCCGCCTCCAACGCTAGCCTCGAAGTAAAATTGAGCCTTCCCCGCTTCAGCGGCTTCAAAAAGCTCTTTGCCATAAGCCGCGACAACGTCTTTATTTGCTGTAACAACATGCTTTCCGCGGCGCAGTGCCTCCAAGAGGTAATGCCGCGCCGGTTCAATCCCGCCCAACAGTTCGAGAACCACTTGGATATCGGGGTCATCTAAAATATCTTTAAAACGGTCTGTTACCATATCCGGAGAGATTCCTAAAAGACATGGTTTTTCGGGATGCCGCTCAAGAACCTTTTTAATGACAACCTTTTTTCCTAGACGCTGCGTGATCTGAGGAGTATTTTCCTGCAGCAACTTGATTACACCGGACCCTACCGTACCGGCTCCGAGCAGCCCTATACTCACAACATCATCCATCAACATCTCTCCTAATTCCGAGTAAAATAACATTTCTTTAATTTATATAATTATAGTTTATTCGAGACAATAACGGTCATATCCTGCTTTTCTCCTGTTTTAAATTCAATTTTCGTTCTTTCTTTGATTTGCTCGGTTGTCCATTATTAAACAAAAAAATCGGTCATACTGACCGATGGACTGTTGACAAGAAAATAAGGAGGGGCTCAATCATGGCGTCAGAAAAACCACGGCTTTAACTTATCACCCGATACCGGAGGAAGACCTTTTACTCATTTAGTCATACCAATTGGCATTATTATTTGTCAAAAGCCTACAACCTTAGATAATGATACAGATAAGACCTCCGCTACCTTCATTGACAATGCGCTGCACGGTTTCCTGAAGTTTGGTTTGTGCATTTTCCGGCATGCGATGAAGTTTGTTCTGGATGCCTTCCCTCACAAGTTCATGGAGGGATTTCCCGAAGATATCTCTTTGCCAGATCTTTTGGGGATCATCCTCAAACTCCTCCAGCATATACCGGACCAGCTCTTCGCATTGCTTCTCAGTACCGATAATTGGTGTAATTTCTGTTGTAATATCTGCTCTAATAATATGGAGCGATGGCGCACTTGCCTTTAAACGCACACCAAACCGGTTTCCCTGTCTGATCAGTTCGGGTTCCTCAAGGATCATCTCGTCCAGGCTCGGCGCAACCACCCCGTACCCAAGTTCACGAACCTCTTCCAACGCCGGGGCCACCTTTTCGTAATTGTACTTTGCCCTGCTCAGATCCCGCATTAAGCGAAGAATATCATGATCGCCAGTAATTGTTAGTCCGCTTACCTCTTCCAGCACCTTGTGGAATAGACCTTCCTGGGCTTTCACATCAATCACCGCAATCCCGGTTCCCAGGTTCATGTCCTCCAGTGATGCCGTGGAAACAAATTCATTTTCCCTGATCTGCTCAACAGCCTGGTCGATATCCCGCAACCTGTTGACGGTCCGCACAGCTTCCTGAATTGCCCGCTCGAAGTCCATACGTAGCCAGTGGGTTTGATCCAATTCTTCAACCCACTTCGGCAGGTTTACACTAACCTCCTGAACGGGGAATTCATAGAGAGCCTCCTGGAGAATGTTGATAACATCATCCTGGGTCATGTCGGCGCAGTTGATGGGAAGTACGGGCACACCGTATTTTTCTTCAAGGCCACGCACCAGATCGGTTGTTTCCGGGGTATCAGGAACAACCGTGTTTAAAATCACGAGAAATGGCTTGCCCAATTCCTTTAATTCCCCAATAACCCTTTCTTCTGCTTCTAAATAATTTTCTCTGGGTATTTCTGTGATTGAGCCGTCAGTTAAAACAACAATTCCTATTGTCGAATGATCAGCTATAACCTTGCGGGTTCCTATTTCCGCGGCGTCTTGAAAAGGAATTGCCTCTTCGAACCAGGGCGTCATCACCATGCGTGGGCCGCTCTCTTCTTCGTATCCTAATGCCCCTTCAATGGTATAACCCACGCAGTCTACCATGCGTACCTTCATTTTTAGCCCGTTTTTGACAGATATCTCTACTGCCTCCTGAGGAATAAACTTTGGTTCAACGGTCATGATCATTCTTCCCGCACCACTTTGCGGTAGCTCGTCTCTTGCCCTTTCGCGATCCACAGGATTCTCAATATTGGGTAAAACCAAAAGCTCCATAAAACGTTTGATAAAGGTTGATTTTCCGGTCCGAACCGGCCCCACGACACCCAGGTAAACGTCCCCACCGGTTCGCTCTGCAATATCACGGAAGATATTAATATTTTCCATGGGCAACCCCCTCCCTAATGTTTTTTATGCAGGATGGTCCCTCTTCATGCCATTTTTAAAATTAAGAAATTAAATTTTCAAATGTTATTTCTCAGTACTTTCCCAATTGTTATATTTATATGAACAGATTTTACTTTTATTACCATATCGCAACATTAAAAAATCGGCTCCCTATAATGGAAGCCGATAGACCATAAGCAGCAATCTAACAGAGCAGGGCACTATTAGTGGCTGTCGCTCATCCTTAAGTTGAAGAAGTTCCTCTGGCAGCCTATCAAGATAGAATGTCTATTTCTTGCCTAAGACGGAGGCAAAAACATCCTCCACTTCATGGCGTCTTGTTCTCATCATTAGATTGGAAACAGCCGCCTTAGGATCCAGTCCTTCAAATAAAACCGCATACATCTGTTCCGTGATGGGCATCTCAATTCCATAATGAACACTTAGAAGCTTTGCCGCTTTGGTTGTTTCTACGCCTTCAACAACCATTCCTACTTTTGCAAGAGTTTCTTCCAGGGACAAACCCTGTCCTAAAAGATATCCCGCTCGCCTGTTCCTGCTGTGCTTACTGGTCGCAGTAACCACCAGATCCCCGACCCCTGTCAGTCCAAGAAACGTCAAAGGATTTGCCCCGAGAGCAACTCCCAGTCGGGTAATCTCTGTTAAGCCCCGCGTAATCAAGGCTGCCTTGGTGTTATCCCCAAATCCCAAACCCTCTGCAATTCCGGCGCCTAGAGCTATAATGTTCTTTAAGGCTCCTCCGAACTCAACTCCGACCAGATCGGAGTTGGTATAAACACGGAAATGAGGAGCCATGAAAACATCCTGGATGTGTTCGGCGACTTCCTGGGATCGTGATGCCACAACAACTGCAGTAGGCATCTCTCTTCCAACCTCCTCGGCATGACTCGGTCCGGAAAGAACGGCCAGCCTGTCTGCATATTCCGGCAACTCCTCGCAGATAACCTGAGACATACGCAGGCAGGTTGTCCTTTCCAGACCTTTGGCCGTATTAACTAAGAGGGTGTCGGATCCTAAAAAAGGCCTGATCAGGCCTGCCAGTTCTCTGACACTCTGAGAGGGTACGGCTAAAACAATAACACCGGTGTTCCGTAACGCCAGAGATATATCGGATATAATCTCTATCGAATCGGGCAGAACAACACCGGGTAAATATTTCTTGTTCTCTCTTGTTGCAGCAAGCAAATCGGTGAATTCCGTCGATCGTGCCCAGAGTTTAACCCTTTTTCCCTTCGTGGCCAGCAGAACTGCAAGCGCAGTACCCCAGCTTCCTGCCCCCAGAACTGCAATTCCTTCCCCCAATAGCTCTCCCCCTTACCATATACGCAAACGTGATTCCGTACCCTTTCGTAACCGGTCTATATTGTGGATATGGCGGTAAATTATAAAAATCGGAGCGGGTATGGCAAAGATATAATAGATCCACGGAACATGGTAGATTAATGCAATAACGGGAACGGACAAGGCTGCAATAATCGAACCCAGTGATACGTAACGGGAAATCAATACCACAACCACCCATATCCCGAAGGCAATTAAAACCACCTTGGGCATTAAAGCCACCAGTACTCCCGCGCCGGTTGCAACCCCCCGGCCACCCCGGAAGCCTAGGAAGATCGACCAGTTGTGGCCGATGACCGCGGCAAGTCCTGCCGCTACCCCCCAGCCTGGACCACCAAGCGATTTGGCAATCAGGACCGGAATCAGCCCCTTTATTACATCACAAACAAAAACGATTGATCCCGGTTTTGGACCCAAAACACGAAAGACGTTGGTGGTGCCAATGTTACCGCTCCCTTTGTTGCGGATATCAACGCCGTGCAATCTTCCAACCAGGTAACCGCAGGGGACGGCGCCGATCAGGTAACAAACAAAAATTAGCAGAAGAAATCGCATCTTTTAATCCTTCCTCCTATTTCAACGTCTGGGCCGGAAAGCCAATCTGATAGGTGTTCCTTCGAAACCGTAGGCCTTCCTGAGTTGGTTTTCTAGATAACGCTTATACGAAAAGTGCAACAACTCTGGCGAATTAACAAAGAAAACAAACACCGGAGGTTTTTCACCACCCTGCACAGCGTAATAAAACTTTACATCCTGCCCTTTTACTGCCGGAGGAGGGTTTAAATAAATTGTTTCCGTAAGCCAGCTGTTGAGGCTGCCGGTGGTGATCCGCTTGGTCTGTTCACCGGCCACATGATCAACCAACTGCAATATCCTGTCTATCCCCTGCCCGGTCAAAGCAGAAACATAAAGAAGAGGGGCGTACCCGAGAAAGTCCAGCCTCTCTCTGATCATCTGATCATACTTTTTTCTTGTATTATCGTCCTTTTTTACCAAATCCCACTTGTTAATTATTATTATAAGCCCTTTACCTGCTTCTTCAATATAACCGCCAATTTTCGTATCCTGTTCAACCACGCCCTGGGTAGCGTCAAGGATGAAAAGAACAATATCGGCCCGATCAATTGCCCTTAACGAACGCTGCACGCTGTAATATTCAATATCCTGAGTCACCCGGCTCTTTCTGCGTATTCCGGAGGTATCCACCAGAATGTAGCTCTGCCCGTCCTTCTTTAAAACGGTGTCAATAGCGTCGCGGGTCGTGCCTGCAACGTCGCTGACTATGAGACGCTTTTCCCTTAGCAGCGCATTGACAAGAGAAGACTTGCCCACATTCGGCCTTCCAACAACGGCAATGCGTATCCCTTTCTCTTCTTCTTCGTCAATTTCCTCCGGCAGCAAAGATATAACTTTGTCCAGGAGTTCGTCGATGTTAAGACCGTGAATGGCTGAAAAGGGAAGGGGCTCTCCCAATCCCAGTCCGAGAAAATCATAGATCACCTGTTTATTCTTGAAATCATCAACTTTATTCACGGCCAGGATTGTTTTCTTGCGCATTTTTAATAACATGCGCGCTATTTCTTCGTCTTCCGGAGCCGGCCCCACCTGACCATCAACCACAAAAATTATCACGGCTGCCTCTTCAACAGCTCTGCGTACCTGTTCGTGTACCTCTTCACGAAATTCCGAATCCTCTAAAAAAAGACCGCCGGTATCGATCAAGGTAAAAAATCTTCTGTTCCACTCCACATCCTGATAAATGCGGTCACGGGTCACCCCCGGTATATCCGCAACAATTGCCTTGCGTCCGCCAACCAGCCGGTTAAACAAGGTCGATTTGCCGACATTGGGGCGGCCAACAATGGCTACCATCGGTTTTCCCATGGTCTACCTCCTGATTAACACTTTGATCTCTGACGCCTTCCCAAGACAGTTTCCACCAGTGCGCTGGCCGTGGGTTCTATAACATGAATCCTGCAGCCTGAGCGGGAACAGACCTGGTCCAATGTCATACCATCCAACAAAAGGGATGTCCCCTCGCGCAACAAAACGTTTGGTAGCAGCACATCCTTATCCCTTAATTCCCGCAGGCCCCAAAGCAAGTCTCTACCGGTAAGCAAGCCGGTGACGCTAATTCTGGGGCCGAAAAAAATGTTCGGAATGGAGATCAATTTTAATCTTACATTTTTTATCAGATTTAATCTTGCTATCACAGGCTTTAGCACCCTGGCCCCCGCTGCCCCGGTACCGATCACGAAAGAACGCGGATAAACCAGACGTTCTGGAAGCAAAGGCAGTATTCTATGAAACTCGTCATAAAAAAGTCGGGCAAACCCGATCCCGTTTTCCAACTGGGGGAAATCGTCGTATACTGACCGCAGTGGTAAAGGCCACTGCCCCCGCAGGTAAAACTCGTCAGCCAGGTATACAAAGGAATTTTTATACCGAAGTCTGAATGCTTTCTGTTGCCGGGTGATTTTTCTGATTAAAGACCGGCATTCAGCCCTTGTGAAGTTTCTTAAAAAAGGTAAACCCTCTCGATAATTTGTTAAGCCTACCGGAACAATTCCAATGGATGCAACTTGTGGCCAAAACCGGGATAGATCGCGGATCGTCCGGGTCAGCACATCGCCGTCGTTCCAGCCGGGACACAAGACTATTTGTATGTGCATGGTAATCCCGCCCCCGGCCAGTTCGGCTATTTTATCCAGTACCGGCATGGGCTCTCTTTTTCCCAACATTTTGCCTCTTAGCACCGGTTCGGTGGTATGCACGGAAAGGTAAATGGGGCTGAGGTGAAAGGTCAAAATCCGGCGCATATCTGAGGAGGTTATGTTTGTCAGGGTTATAAAGTTGCCGTGAAGAAAAGAAAGCCGGTAGTCGTCATCTTTTTCATAGAGTGACATGCGGAGATTAGGAGGAAGCTGATCGATAAAACAAAAAATGCATTTGTTGCGGCAGTGTATAATGCCATCGAAACAATCAGTTTTAAATACAAGGCCCAAATCTGCATCATCGTTTTTTTGGATCTTGATGCTCTCAATCTTCCCGTCCTGGTGCCGGACTTTCAACCATACCTTTTCTGCTGTTGTCAAGTAGCGGTATTCCAGGAGATCCCGGGGTACAATACCGTTCACCGTCATTAGGAGATCCCCAGGACGTATTCCCTTTCTATCTGCAATTGAACCGGGTTTTACCCCGATGATGGGTATGCCCGTACTTTCCATTACTTTCATGGCTTAGCTCCGTTTTTCTAACAATTATCCTTTAGAGATAATCATTAGTCAAGGATTCCCTCTTTTAAACACATTTTGATACGGTATGCCTCTTGCCTGCAAAAATCAAGCAAGTTACGAAAAGCCATCCTCTCGCAGAAGTATAAACCCTTCCGTAAATGAAATATTTTAAAAATTTTTCCCAATAGGAAATAAGGCATTTTAACAGCAGCAGGCACTTCTACAACCGACCAGTTAGACTGTGGAATGCCTATTAAACCGCGATATTCTCTTAGGGTACGTGCAACTATATCAGGCTCATCCCCAGCTCCTACCAGGTAGACATCATACCCGTCAGCGTGACCAAGCAGGGAGACGGCCCCAACCTCCCCGGTAAATTTTTGGTTTATTGCCCATTCCAACACTGCATCCTCACCAAAATCAGGGTTCAAATGGAAACCGGCCACCAGCAGGGCCAACCGGCAATCATTGGGACATACATAAAAAACTATGCGCTGGGGTTTAAAGGTTGATGATTCCGCTACTTTTTTCCTTCGGAGAACCTCTTCAACCTGATCGGCCAGTTCAACAAGTTTTCGATATGCAAGCTGCGTGCCCAAAACCACTAGTGGCCGGCCGATTCCCACCAGACGGAGCCGCCTGGATAAAAAGCCTCCCAGTACCATAAAAGGGTTAATGGGCCCTGTGGTATCGACCGGATATACTCGATCGCTACATCCTGCAATTTCGGCGACCATCTCCAAGAGAAGGCTAACACTTCTCCCAAGTGTTTTTTTCCCAAGAACATATATCGCTACGTTGGACCGATTTCTTCCGGCATAACGAAAATGACCATGAACAATCTCTTCAAAGGTATCAAAATGAGGTATTTGTAGGAGTTCTTGCGCACTGGCCGTACGATCACGGGGTAACAGCCCCAGGTGGATACCTGCGGCTGTTACCGATGAATGAGAACCGCCGTAACAGTGATAAATTACCTTAATCGCCATGTTTAATGTCCGACAACTCCATTTATGTACATTTAGGTAGGGCAACATTTCTAGCATAAATAGCCTGGCTAGCACTCCCGCTGCCAGGCCAAAAAAACTTAATTATGAGGACAAACCGGTTACTTGTCTCCCTTTCTTTTGTTTATATCTAGGAATTCTCCGCGGAAGAAACCGCGGATCTGTTCCCAGGCTCCCCTCCAACCGCCTGAGTTGATCAATAAATAACCGGCGATTGCCCCTCCCACAATCAGAATACCCCAGACAAGTGCGGTCCAATCGCCCCGGTTTGACTTGGGAATCGGGACCTTTGGGCTGACTCCCGTCACACCCAGCACTTTAGGTAGCGCTTCCGCAAAAAGAGCAATACCCCGCTGGGCTGCATACCGGCTGTTTGTATGGGCTCCAACTTCTACTAAAAGTGCTCTGGGAG
>CADDZA010000022.1 GCA_902812435.1 Clostridia bacterium | reverse complement strand
AAATTATTCCTACCCCAGCTCCCGCCGCTAGAGCCGGAGAGGTGAACAATTGGAGAGCCATTGGTTAGCTATTGGTTTAACAGGTTAGCTTCTTGCCCGGGGAAAGGGAAGATAGAGGTTGCAGGAGGTAAGGAGCGGGTCGCTCACGGTCATGCTAACATTAATTTTTACAAAATGAGAGGCATGACAATGGATGAGACCCTGTAACTGTTCTTACTGATTGCCCCTCTCATCAACGGGACAGTAACCGGTAGTGTGAAGGATTATCTGGAGGGGATCTGCTCTAAGCCCTTTCAGGTTCCCGGCGCCGGCATAAAGGAGTTATCGACCGTTACGGTGAGGAAATGGGCTTTCCGACTACAGGCGTTACGGTCTGGAAGGGATGAAACAGAAAACGAGAAGCTACAGGTGGCTCTCCTGCAACCTCATTTATGAGATCGCCCACATGAGGAGCATGTCTATGGGTCCGACGGTTGATGACAGTTCTTCTCCCGCATGGAATACTTTAAGACGAGCAAGGGATTTGCCATTGTCTACGGGGAGCCGAGCTCCGGGAAGACAACCAGCATCCGAGCGTTTACCGCAAAGTTAAATTCACAGATCTTCCGGGTGGTTTACCTGCCGCTTTCCTCGGTGACGGTGATCGGTTTCTAACGCCACCTGTCACCAGGTCTGGGGCTGGAGCCGCGCTTCCGGAACGTGGACATGTTTCACCGGATTAAGGACTGCATTGCCAATGTTTACCACCAGAAGAATGTGATAACCTTTATGATCATTGATGAGGCCCAGTTTTTCTAGAATGCAATCATGCAATTTTTAATAACTTGAGGCTTTTAATCAACTTCCAGATGGCAAGGAATTATGCTGCTTTTAGCAGGATAGTCTGTTTTTTTGAACCAGTTAGTGCTCCAGAACAATGAGCCTTTGGCTTTCACTAACGGTCTGCACAGAAAGATAAACAGTCTGGCTGAGAAATCGCTCCTGGTGGGGTATCAAAAAAAGGTGAGGGCCATTGACTAGGAGATCGTTCAAACTGTCCAGGAGGATAATGATATTACTCTGTGAGGAGGGCCTATGAATGAACATTCACATTAACAGGCTTGCCCGTTTCCAGTCGTGGGAAAGGAAAACGATTTTCAATGAATACCCGGTGCACATCAGGCCCGGTAATTTTACGGTGACGTTGTTGTTTAACGATACGGAGTGTATTGATAGGCTGCGCCAGATCCTGGATGGCACCGTTCCGCGCTTCCCAACTGATTCCTAGCCCCTTGAGTTGCCTTAAGCAAATTGCCTGAAAGCAGAGGGCATCATCTAATTGGTTTACTATATCTTGAATTAACTTTTACTACTCGAATGTAAGATCTGGATATTTAACATACATGATTCATTAAGTGCCGGGGAGCAAGTTCAAGGAAGAATGGATTATGTTTTTCGGGGTTTAAACAAAACCTATTTATGCGGATGATAGCATGCGCAGCCTTTTGGGTGATATAATTAAAAAAGAATGGAGCTTGTGACAGTTTCAGGGAGGCGGGAGAAATGCTGTGGGGGAAAAAGAAGAACGGCCAGAGGAAGGAAATGTTCCACGTGGAACATTCGCCTGAAACCCCTGATAATAGTGCCTTCCAGCCGGATCACGACGTGCACCGGGTCATCACCATCGCCAACCAGAAGGGCGGTGTGGCCAAGACAACGACGGCAGTAAACCTGTGCGCCTGCCTCGCCAGGAGGGGAAGGAAGGTCCTGCTGGTGGACATCGATCCCCAGGGAAACGCTACGAGCGGTTTGGGCGTGGATCGCGGCAACCTGTCCGGGTGCATTTACAACCTCCTGTTGGGGGAGGAGCGGCCTGAAAAGTTGATCGTGCCTACGCAGATTGAGAACCTGGATTTGATACCTGCTACGATTAATCTTGCAGGTTCTGAAATCGAACTGGTCAACATGCCCAACCGTGAAACCAGGTTGCGCAATGCTCTTGCTCCCCTGCGGCAGTCCTACAATTACATATTCATCGACTGCCCTCCATCTCTTGGCCTCCTGACCATCAACGCCCTCACGGGCGCCGACCGGGTACTCATCCCCATCCAGTGCGAGTATTACGCCCTTGAGGGAGTGGGACAACTGCTACAGACGGTCCGGATGGTGCAGCAGCACCTCAATCCGGGACTGGAAATCGAGGGCATCCTTTTAACCATGTTTGACGCCCGAACCAACCTGGCCATCCAGGTGGTCGAGGAGGTTAAGAATTATTTCGGCGACAAGGTGTTTCGCACTATAATTCCCCGAAACGTGCGGCTCAGTGAAGCACCGAGCCACGGGAAGCCGGTGATCGCTTACGACGCCCGTTCCCGCGGAGCGTTGCTTTATCAAGAATTAGCCCAGGAAGTGATCCAGCATGAAAAATAAAGGGCTTGGCCGCGGCCTGCGGGCCTTGATTCCCACAGTTCCCGAGGGGGCACGGGAGGTTGAAGAGATCGTCGAACTTCCCCTGGAAAAAATTGAACCAGGCCCCTTTCAGGCAAGGCAGGATTTTGACGATGAGTCTATTTCCGAGCTGGCTGCTTCGATTAAAACCCACGGCGTGATGCAGCCGGTGGTGGTACGCCCCGTCGGCGAAGACCGCTACCAACTGATCGTCGGGGAGCGCCGCTGGCGGGCCTGCCGGCAGGCGGGATTGCAGAACATACCCGCGGTGATTCGCCGGGTGGACGACCTCGCCTCCAGCGAGATGATGCTGATCGAAAATGTCCAGCGCAAGGACCTCAATCCTCTTGAAGAGGCCCAGGCCTATAAGCGTTTGATCGAGGAATTCGGGTTGACCCAGGATGAAATCTCCCGGCGGGTGGGAAAGAGCAGACCGTTTATTTCCAATACCCTGCGCCTGCTGCAGCTACCGCCGGAGGTGCAGACCTTGATGGCCAAAGGCTTTTTGAGCGCCGGGCACGGCAAGGTGCTGCTTGGCTTGTCCAGCCCGACACAGCAGAGCAGGCTTGCCGAGGAAATCGTCCGGCGGGGCCTCTCGGTGCGTGATACGGAAAAGGAGGCCCAGCGCCTGCAGGGTGCCAAAAAGGACTCAAAAGGGGCAAGCCAGAAAAATAACTCCCAACAGGATTTGGAACTGGCCGATCTGGAAGAGCGACTTAGAAAGCTGCTGGGTACTAAGGTAAGGATTAAAACCGGCCGTCGCGGTGGCCGCATCGAGATAGAATTTTACACTCAGGACGAGCTGACCCGGCTGCTGGAGTGGTTTATGGGTGATTTATCGTAGAGCGGAGGTGTTTTACTTGCCATTTGTTACGGTGAAGATGCTGAAAAGCAAGGAGAGAGACATCCAAGTAAAGAGGAAACTGGTGGATGAGATCACCAGGGTTATGGTTTCCACCCTGAATGTCAAGCCGGAAGCGGTATGGGTCAACATTGAAGAGGTGGAAAGGGAGAACTGGGCGGAGGGCGGAAAGCTTTTAGCCGATTAATATAATCATTCTTTCGGGAGATCGAGGTTGTCCGCCGCCTTCAGGGCGGCTCGGTAGACCTCCTTGATGCTCCTTCCTGTTTCCTGTGCCCGCCTGGCACAGGCCTCGTACTCCGGGGCCAGATTAAGGTGCTCCCTTGAACCGTCGGGTCTCACGGCAAAACCGAGCTTAACCGGAATGCTGCCAAAGGGCGTTTCCACTTCAACACTGGTGCGAAAAAGTTTGATCCGGCCTGCCTGGTACCAGCGCAGCCCGATTGCGGTGCTTTCACGAAACAGGATGCGGGCAAGAGAAGACAGCCTGTCCGGAGGGGAGAGAATGGTAACAATGATGCCGGGTCTCCCCTTTTTCATCAGTGTGGGGATAAAGGCCACGTCGATGGCTCCCTCCTCTTCGAGCTGCATCCGCAAATAAGGGAGAAATTCCGGGTTGACGTCGTCCACCTGGGTTTCCAGCACCAGCACCTGGTCCTGGTCGAAGGCGAGTTCGGGCGTTTCGCGGGCTTTTTTGTGATCAAGGCTCTCCCCCAGCCAGAGACGGAGCACATTCGGGTGGGGAAGTTCCTTCGTTCCGGCTCCGTACCCGATCTTCTCCCAGCGGGCGGCCGGAGGGGGGCCAAAGCTGCCGGCCAGGGTTGTGATCAGGACCGCACCCGTAGGGGTTACCAGTTCCCCTTCAATGGAGACACCGTAGGTGGGCGCTCCCTTAAGCAGGTTGAGGGTAGCGGGGGTGGGTAGCGGAAGCAGACCGTGTTGCGTCATAATGGTTCCCCTGGCAAGGGGGATAGGAGATGCATATACCTGCTCGATCCCCAGGTAAGAGACGCCGGTGAAGGCGCCTGCCAGGTCAACCAGCGTATCCAGTCCCCCGAGTTCGTGGAAATGTACCTTTTCCACTTCCACGCCGTGTGCCGCCCCTTCCGCCTGGGCGAGGCGGAGTAAGGCACCCTCTACCTTGGTGGAGATCTGGGGCGGTAGGCTGCTCCGGGTGACGATCTCCAACAACTGGTGGTAGCTTCGCTCCCCGGGTTGCCTGGTCTGTTCGGTAAGTATCGCCCGGGTTGCCCGGATGCCCTTCTTATAAGCGGCAGTTCCTTTTATCTCAACGGGAATGTCCAGTTGGGCGATCACCTCTTCGAAAACCGAAAGGGGAACTCCCAGGTCGATCAGGGCGGCGAGGAACATATCACCGCTTATTCCTGAAAAACAGTCCAGGTAAAGAACTTTCATTCCTATCCGCTCCTTGTCACCGGGTATGTGAAGCTGCGGGACTCAAGCCGTTGTTACCACACAAAGTTTAATCGGAGCAGGGATTTTCTGTCAAGTTTTTTAAACTGCCCCCCTCAACCCCACCCCGGCAATCATGTCCAGGTCTTCTTGGATCTCGTTGCCCCGGGTGGTAAGGTAGTTGCCCACCATCAAGCCGTTTACGGCCACCGCGAGGGCTTCTTTTTGCTTCTCTCCCAGCCCTGGCTCCCGCCCGCCGCAGAGGCGGAAAACGGTCTTGGGAATGATGAGACGGAAAAGAGCCAGGGTTTTGAGGATCTCCTCCACCGGGAGACGCTCTTGATTGGCCAAGGGTGTGCCGGGAATGGGGTTCAAGATATTGACCGGCACCGACCGTACTCCCAGTTCCCGTAGCTCAAAGATCATTTCCAGCCTATGGGTCATAGTTTCCCCCAGCCCGATGATCCCACCGGAGCATACATTTAGCCCCGCGGCCCGGGCCGCCTGGACAGTGGCCACCCTTTCTTCAAAGGTATGGGTGGTACAGATCTTGGGAAAGTAGCTCCGGCCGGTTTCCAGGTTGTGATGGTAGGTGGTGACTCCCGCCTCCTTCAAACGCTGGGCCTTTTCTTCGTCAATGATCCCCAGGGAAGCACACAGCTTAAGGCGGGTCTCGGCCCGCAGGACCCGGTAGATTTCCAGGACCTTCTCAAAGTCCCTTTCCCCAATGCCCTTACCACTGGTAACCAGGGCAAAGCGCTTGACTCCAGCGGCTTCCATCCGCTGGGCCTTTTCCAGGGCCTTTTTCGCGTCAATGAGGGGATACACCTCCACGCCGGTTTTAAAGCGGGAAGACTGGGCGCAAAAACAGCAATCCTCGCTGCAAAAACCCGAGCGTGCGTTGATGATGGCGCACAGCTCCACATCCCTGCCCCCGAAGCGTTCCCGGACCTGGCGGGAGAGATCCAGAAGGTTCCCCAATCTTTCCGGTGGCCATCCGGCCAGGTAATATGCCTCTTCCCGGGAAAGGCCTTCTCCTGAAAGGACCTTTTCTCTAATTTTCTCCCACGTGTGATTCTTCCTCATGTTCCCACCCCTCCGCTCACCTACCGGTTACTGCGGTTATAGATTCATAGGTAATCTCTAGAACCCGGTTCAGCTCTTCGTTAGACATGGACAGCAAGGGCATGAGAACAATGATGTTACCCAAGGGACGAATGATGAGCCCTCTCCGACGGGCCTCCAGGATAACCCGGTGACCTATTTGCTCCTTTATGGCATAAGGCTCCTTGGTCTCTTTATCCGCCACCAGCTCAATGCCTACCATCATGCCTCGCTGGCGGATATCTCCTACGTGGGGTAAATCCCGGAAGTTCTCCAGACCCCGGCGTAAAAGCTCGATCTTAGGCGGCAGAGAGGCCAGCAAGTCAGTTTTTTCAAAGAGCTCAATGCTGGCCAGGGCCGCAGCGCAGGCTAGGGGATTGCCCGTGTAAGTGTGTCCGTGGTAAAAGGTCCTGCATTCCTCCGGCTCGCCCAAAAAGGCCTCGTAAATCTCGTCGGTGGCCAGGGTGGCAGCTAGGGGAAGATATCCTCCGGTAATCCCCTTGGCCAGGCACATTAAGTCGGGAGTTACGTCTTCGTGCTCGCAGGCGAAGAGACGGCCCGTGCGGCCAAAACCCACCGCCACCTCGTCGGCAATGAGCAGGACGTTGTACTTTGAGCACAATTCCCGCACCCGACGGAGGAAACCGTCCGGAGCGGTGATCATGCCCGCCGCCCCCTGGACCAGGGGCTCGATGATGAGGGCAGCAACCTCCTCGCAGTGCTTTTCCAGCAACCCCTCAAGCTGGTTAAGGCAGGCCATCTCACAGCTTTCTTTTTCCATGCCCAAGGGGCACCGGTAACAATATGGCGCAGGGGCGTACAAGCACTCAAAAAGTAGGGGCTTGAAAATGCTGTGGAAAAGGGGTATGCCCCCGACGCTTACTGAGCCAATAGTGTCTCCGTGGTAGGCGTTAACTAGAGAGATGAACTTGGTTTTTCTACGATAGCGACCGCCATCTTTTTGTTGCCAGTACTGAAAGGCTATTTTGAGAGCAATTTCTACCGCTGTGGCCCCGTTATCGGAGTAAAAGACTTTATTTAACCCTGGTGGGGTAATTTCCACCAATTTCTTGGCCAGCAAGATAGATGGTACGTTGGCGATGCCCAATAAAGTTGAATGGGCAATATGGTCCAGCTGCTCCTTGACGGCCTGGTTTAACTCCGGATGGCAGTGGCCGTGGACGGTAACCCAAAGGGATGATACCCCGTCCAGATAGCGGTTTCCCTCCACATCAATCAGATAGCTGCCTTCTCCCTGCTTAATGATCAGGGGTTTTTCCCGAAGGTATTGCTGCATTTGAGTAAAGGGATGCCAGACGTACTGCTTATCCCATTGTTCCAGAAGTGAGGGACCGCAGTTGCTCAACAGGAACACCTCCAAATCGTTTATGGTTTAGTTTTAAGCCATGGAACCAGCTGACGCCAGGAAACGGATTCCTCCACCGCTTCCAAAAGTCCTTCAGCAACTCCACCTTCCACGCTCACCCCCGGAAGGTGGGGCAGGATACCCAGCACCGGCACGCCGGTCATCCGGGTAATAACTTCGGGGTTGTCCCTTTCGGCGGGACCTGATTCCTGCTGCTTTAAGCCATTAAAAACTATCCCCGCTACTTCCAGTCCGAGGCTTTTGGCGTAAGCCACCGTGAGCACCGTGTGGTTAATGGTTCCTAAACCAATCCTGGCCACCACAATTAGGGGCAGGGAAAGTTCCCGGGCCAGGTCGGCCATGGTAAAGTCAGGGCCAGAGAGGGGCACACACAGGCCCCCGGCCCCCTCAATGAGGGTCAACTGGTGGCGCAGAAGGGCCCGTCGGCAAAAATCCACTACTTTTTGGGGCTCTACCTTTTCCCCACAAAGTTTGGCCGCCAGGTGAGGAGATAACGCCGGGACAAAGCGGTAAAGGTTTAACTGGTCAAGGGGCTGGGAAAGGCCAGCTGCCAGGCGGTAGAAGAACGCATCTTCGGGGACCAGTTTCCCATTTCTGACAGCCGCCCCGGTCTGCACCGGTTTGATGGCCACGGCGTCAATGCCCTGGTGGCGGAAAAAGCCCGCCAGGCCGGCGGTAACTACTGTTTTTCCCACTCCGGTATCCGTTCCGGTTACGAAGTAACCCTTTCTGGCATAGTTCATTGGTGTTTCTCCTCCAGTAATGACGTAAGATCTTTTACGCCTTGAACGGCGCTGATTTGAGCTATCAAAACCGGTTCCTCCTGGAGCCTGGCTATGTACTCCGTAAGATTTACTTCCTGGAGACGGACAAAGAATACCCGCCCTCCTTTAAAGGAAGGGGGCTTCAAAAGGGGTATGCGTACATAGCCCAAGCGCCGGGAGGAAACATAACCGGTGGTATAATGGGGGTCGTCCGAACAGCATATTTCGGCCAGGGTTCCGGCCCAGATAACCTTGGAGGCCAGGGCCAGGGCTTCCTTGACCCGGAAATGATCTAACCCCAGCGGACCCAGCAGTAGCGATAACTCCTTAGCCGCCCGGGAAGTATAATCTATGCGGGAGACACGCACCCCCCGCCAGGGGTCGGGCTCCAGACGCCGGCTACTCTGGGCATCCATAATCACCGCCCCTCTCATGTTCCGCCCGCCAGGCGCAGGCCCCCGGGCGAGTAGCCTTATGGCCTCTTCTATAGTCTGCACCTGCACCCCGCTGGCAAGGAGAAGCCGGCGGGCACAGGAGAGCGCCTGCCTGTGATCACTGGCTTTTACCGTTACCAGCGGCAGGGCGGTAATCTGCTTTATTTTGGAGAATTCCAGTCGCTCGATGCTGATATTTATAAAATCAGGTTCTCCCAAGGCATGGTTCTTGGCACGAGAAAACATTTGCTGGACAGTAGAGGCCACCTGTTGCGAGGAGACAATCCTTTCCGCCCCCGATATGTGCTGCCCTCCCTCTTCGTGGGGAGCTCCCTGGGCAGCTCTCATTCGAACGCTATACACCGCTTCCTCCAAAAGAAGTCCCTCCCTGAATTTGCTCCTTAGCCTTGGCCATAAGTCGGGTTAAAGGCCAGGCCGTTAAAGCCGTATAGAGCATCCCGGGCAAGGCTGCAACCAGTAGAACAATTACCCCCTTGTGCAAAAGGCCGGCAAGAATCAGGCGGGCAGCCACAGAACCCAGGGGACCGGCAACGGTAACCACAAGGAAACTGGGGCCTAAAATGGCTATAATGCCCCCGGCCACCAGGCGAAAAACTATGGAAACTATAACGTTGAAAAGGTTGTGTATTCCGGTGCTGCATAAAACCAGGCTGGCCACCAGACCGGCCAAAAAATAGCGCTTAAAGCCAAAGTTGGCGGCAATGGCCACCGCAATAGGAGCCGAGAGTTGAAATTCGGTGCCTGGTATGATGCCGGGTAACTTGAAAGAGCCAGTAACAATAATGAATGCTGCCAGGAGGGCAATTTCCACTACCTCCTTGAGGGACCCTCTTTTTCTATCCATTTGGATTCACCTCCTCCCCATGCCTTTTTTAAATGAGCCCCACCCTTTTTCCGGCCCACAGAAAGGCCTCCAGGGCCCTTTGAATGTCTTCCGGTTTGTGGGTGGCCATGACGGTGATTCTTAAACGGCTGGTGCCTTCCGGCACCGTAGGCGGGCGAATGGCCGTCACAAACACGCCCTTTTCCGCCAGGGCTGCCGAAAGGGTCAGGGCCCGGCGGGTTTCCCCTACCATCAGGGGAATAATGGCCGATTCCGTGGGCAACACCTCAAAGCCCATTTCTTTTAAGCCCCTGTAAAGCTGGCAGGCGTTGGCGTGAAGCTGGTCGATAAGGCACGGTTCTTCTTCCAGGACGTCCAGGGCCGCCATGGCCGCGGCAACTACAGGCGGGGAAGGAGCGGTGGAAAAGATAAAGCTTCGGGCGCGGTTGCGCAGGTAATCAATTAAAATGGCATCGCCGGCTACGTACCCACCCTCACTGCCGAGGGCCTTGCTTAAAGTGCCCATTTGGATGATGCCCTGCCCTTCCAGACCAAAATGTTCCACCGTTCCTGCCCCCCTCTTTCCCAAAACTCCAGTAGCATGGGCATCGTCCACTATGAGAAGGACCTGGAACTCCTCGGCCAACTGCAACAGTTGGGGCAAGGGAGCTATATCCCCGTCCATACTAAAAACTCCATCGGTAACGATAAGGCACCTGCGGTATGAGTTGCGTTCCGCCAAGAGAATATCCCTTACATGGGCTACGTCCCTGTGCCGGAAAACCTTAACCGTGGCCCGGCTTAAGCGGCACCCGTCGATTATGCTGGCATGGTTTAGCTCGTCGCTGAGCACCAGGTCGCCCCGACCCACCAGGGCCGAAATTACTCCCAGGTTGGCCAGGTAACCGGAACTAAACACAATGGCATCCTCCGTGCCCTTAAACCGGGCAATGCGCTCCTCTAATCGGCGGTGCAAAACAAAATTGCCGGTAGTCAGACGGGAACCTCCGCTTCCCGTCCCCCACCTTTCCACGGCTTCTACGGCCGCAGCCTTAACTCGGGGATGATGAGCCAGGCCCAGGTAATTGTTGGAGGAAAAGAGCACCACTTCCTGCCCATTTATCCTTGTTCTGCGGCCGGCAGGCCCCTCCAGTGGCCCGGGCAACTGGCGATAAAGGCGGCTTTCCTTTAGCAACTCCAGTTCTTTTTCTAGAAAATCAACCAGATCTATCCCTCCCGTGCCATATATTATCATTATTATTCTCTATTGTAAACCTGTATTTATCTATGAGGTTGACAATCTCCGCATATAGAAAACCGCAGAACGCCTATTCGACGTATACCCGCGGCCTTTTTTAGAAGAAGTTGCAAAAAAACGAGAAGAGGGTCTTGAACGGGTACGGAAGATAACACAAAATAAGGTTGTCATAGAAATAAGCAGGGGGATGATCACCATCAGTCACGGAACCTTTGCAACCGCAATCAACTGTATGGACGGAAGGGCACAACTGCCCGTCATCGCCTATTTGAAAAGCAAATACGGGGTCGACTATGTGGATGCCATCACGGAACCGGGACCGAACAGGATCCTGGCGGGGAACAGGGATCAGATCGACCTCGACTCAATCAGACGCAGGCTGGAGATTTCGGTAATGAAGCACGGTTCAAAGCATGTGGTGATCGTAGGGCACCACGACTGCGCCGGTAACCCTGTGGACAAAGAGACACAGTTGAGCCAGATCGCCGCCGCGGTGGAAACGGTGAAGTCATGGGGGTTTCCCTGTGAGATCACCGGGCTCTGGGTGGACGAGCAGTGGAAGGTTCATGAGGTTTAGGCCTGTACCTTTTTAATAAGGTGGTTGGTAACATGCCGGCCGAAAAGGGTCCGGAGCCGGATGGCTCCTCTTCAGGCGGGAGTGCTGTGCAAAAGGGCGGTAGGATGAACTGCGGGGGGTTGGAGAGCCTGGACGGCAGGACCTGGCTGCGGTATTCCATCAGCATTTGGGACGACCTGGTGAAAACTCCGGAGGAGCGCCGGTTTGGGCACCCGGCCATGTTCCCCATCGCCCTGACCGACCGCCTGATCCGGATCTTTTACCGCGGCCGGAGCGGCCTTATCCTCGACCCCTTTCTGGGGAGCGGAAGCACGGTTTGCTCCGCCTACCGGAGGGGGATACCCTCTGCGGGCTTTGAGCTTGTTCCGGAGTTTCTTGAGATGACCCGCCGGAGACTGTCCCGGATCGAGGGCCCCCCGGAATGCTATCCGCAGTTGTATCAGGCGGACAGCCGTTTTCTGGCGGATTACCTTGCCCCTGAGAGTGTGGGGCTCTGCATCACGTCCCCCCCTTACTGGAACATCCTGAGGCAGCGCCGCTCGGCGGATGGAAAGCCGAAACGAAATTACGGTGACATGGCGGAGGATCTTGGGAACATCCCCGACTACAGGGAATTTTTGGGGGCGTTGGGAAGCGTTTTTGGACAGGTCTGGCTTTGCCTGAAACCGGGGGCGTACTGCATCGTGGTGGTTATGGATGTAAGGAAGGGCAGCACTTTTTACCCCCTGCATATGGACATGGTCCCTGTGATGCGGGGGATTGGATTTGAGTTGGACGACCTGATCGTCTGGGACAGGCGGCAGGAGTACAACAACCTGCGGCCCCTGGGGTACCCCTATGTTTTCCGGGTTAACAAGATCCACGAGTTTATCCTGATCTTTCAGAAAAAATGACGTGGGACGGGCATCTTAAGAACATGGCCCAAAAAAGAGGAAAATGATAATTTTTGTGGAAAGATATAGTTTCGGGCGGTACCGTGCAGGAAGCAACAAATTTTAAATACAAAAGAGGTTGCGTTTGTGGCAATGGATGGGATCTGGCTTTTTCAGGGGAACAGGACGCTGCTGACAATTTACGCACTTTTTGGCATCAGCATTCTGCTTTTTTTTATTCTCAACATTCACCTTCTGCTTGTTGGGCGGCGTTACCGGCGCTTGATGCGGGGGGTCAATGGTGCGAACCTGGAAAAACTGCTTGAGGAAACGATGCAGGCCTGCAGGGATGCGGAGAAACGCGTCGATGACCTTGAAGGCCTTTGCCGGGAGCTCAAGCAGCTCTCCACCGCATCCATCCGCAGGGTCGGCTTTGTGCGGTTTAATGCCTTCTCCGATATGGGAAGCGATTTGAGTTTCGCCCTGGCCCTGCTTAACGAACCTGGGGACGGGATCGTTCTGTGTTGCCTGACGAGCCGGGAAGAATGCCGCCTTTACGCTAAGCCCGTTAAGGGAGGTGTGTCGCCCTATCCGCTGAGTGAAGAAGAGAAAGAGGCGATCCGCAAGGCCCTTGAGGCGGGCAGCAGCCTGAAAAGGTAGAGGTAGGGGAGGGCAGCCATGCCTCAAAACCTGTTTGCGAGGGGGAAGCAGTATCTAAAGCGCCCCTTTATTCTCTTGATTGTCCCGCCGCGGGGAGCGCAAACCAGGAGCGTCCGCTTTCCCTGCTGGCTGCTTGCATTGAGCGGGTTCCTGCTTTTCCTGCTGCTGGCCACGGTGGTCGTGGATTGTGTGCGCTATTATCGCATGCGAGGGGAACGCACCGAACTGGCGCGGCTGCGTAACGTCAACAACAAGCAGCAGGAACGACTGGCGGAGCTCCAAAAGCAAGCCCGTTCCGCCGAGTGTTACCTGCAGGAGGTAAGGGATCTTGAACAGAGGATCAGGGAGAAAGCCGGTCTCCGGCCGGGCGGAGGGTACACCAGCAGGTCCGGCAACAAAAGCGGCGACCGGATGAGGTTGTCCCTCTTTGGCGCCTCCTTCGACGACCAGAACGCCGGTCCAGAGGAGGTGGGGTCGGCCCTGGAGGCAACCATCCGGGATGCCGTCAATACAAGGGATTCTTTGCAGCGCCTGGAAGAGGACCTCGACGCCCGTTTAAAATACTTGGCGGCTCTGCCCGACAGAATGCCGGTCTCCGGCGAGATCTCTTCCTATTTCGGGTACCGGTCGTCTCCTTTCAGGAGGCGGAGTTCAGAGTTTCACGACGGTCTGGATCTGGCCGCGTCATACGGTACGCCCGTTCGTGCTGCAGGGGAGGGCGTGGTCGTCTTTACGGGATACCGTTCGGGGTACGGCCGCACGGTGGAGATATCCCACGGGTACGGCTACCGCTCCTCTTATTGCCACCTCAGCAGGGCTCTGGTCAAAACAGGAGATCACATCAAAAAGGGGCAGATCCTTGGGCTGGTCGGCAGCAGCGGTCGGAGCACGGGCCCACACCTGCATTTTATGATCGAAAAGGGCAGCGTTCTGGTGGACCCGCTTTCTGTTCTGGCAAAATGACCATCAGCGCAGAGCCAAAACGGTTCTGCTTTTTTGTTTGCTTTATGTCAGGCGGAAAATTGGGAGAACGTGATTCGGAAAGGAAGGGTAGAAAGGTGGCTTGGATTAAAGCGGAAAAAGCCGGAATCGGTGAAAAGGCGGATTCCGTTTTGGGTAAGGGCGCCCGCTTCGAGGGACAACTGGAGAGCGAGGGTTCGGTTCGGCTGGATGGCTTCTTCAAGGGGTCGATCAAGGCGACCGGCGACGTGGTGGTCGGGGAAGGGGCTTGTGTGGAGGCCGGGATTTCCGGAAGGAATGTCTTGATCGCGGGCGAAGTCCACGGCCAGGTGGCGGCCCGGGGGAAGCTGGAGCTTACGGCAACCGGGAAACTCTATGGAAACATGGAGGCCGCCAGCCTGGCGGTGGAAGAGGGGGCGGTGTTCCAGGGGGATTGCAAAATGATCGCGAAAGACGGGAGCGGCGGTCCTGTGGAGGGTGGGAGCACCTGATGCCGGATCTTCCTTTCTGCTGTATCGTTTAACCCTACCGCCGGGCGCGGCCGCACCGGCCGCTTGTGGCCGGAGAGCGAGCGGGTCATGCGCCGGGCCGGACTGCGGTTCCGGACCTTTTTTCCCGGGGGGCGCGGCCATGCCCGGGCACTGGCACAAAGGGCTGTGAAAAAGGATTGCGCATTTCACACCACAAACAGGCCATCAGGGTGCTGGTTCCGGACAAAGGGAGGGGTCTGGAATTTTCAAAAAAGCCGGTTAAGCCGCACTTTTGAGGGAAAACTATGCAGGGGGTGATTAACCTGTTTCAGGATCGGCAGACGGCGGGTCGTGAGCTGGCAGAAAAGCTCCTGAAATATAAAGGAGAGGACCTCCTGGTCCTGGGGGTGCCCAGGGGGGGTGTAATCGTGGCCGCCGAGGTGGCGAAAGCACTGGCCGCGCCCCTTGACGTGATCATCTCCCGCAAGATCGGGGCGCCCTTCAATCCCGAGCTGGCCCTGGGGGCGGTGGCCCCGGACGGCACGGTTCTCTTCGACGAGAGGCTGCTGGACCTGCTCCGCCTGGGGAGGGATGATCTTCAGGAAGAGGTTGCCGACCAGCTGGAGGAGATCCGGCGGCGCCTGAAACTGTACCGGGGGGGTAGGGAGCCCTCAAGGTACGACGGCCGCACGGTGATTGTGGTCGACGACGGCATCGCCACCGGCTTCACTTTACGGGCCGCCCTGCGCTGGCTGCGCAGGCATGACCCCGGAAAACTGGTCCTCGCCGTTCCGGTTGCGCCCCCGGAAGTGGTGGAGAGACTCCGCCAGGATGTTGATGAAGTGGTTTGCCTGGAGACCCCCGAAGAATTTTATACCGTTGGACAGTTCTATAAGGATTTTCGCCAGATCACCGATGAGGAGGTTGTTGCCGCACTGGCGCATAATTACCGCCATTCAGACTCACAATAGTACCAGTTAAATAAGCCAGAGGGGGAAACGTAGATGCGTGTTGTTGCGGTTGAAGAGGGTTTGGCCAATGTAAAGGATGCCTTGAAAGAAGCGGGGTTTACAGTGGTCGATATGGGGCCCGATGAGCTCAAGCGGGCCCAGGCGGTGGTGATCAGCGGCGGGGATATCGACATCCTGCAGCGGCAGGACATCAAAACCGACGTTCCGGTCATCAACGCCGGGGCTCGCAGCGCCGACGAGATCGTTGACGATGTCAGGGAGAAGTTTAACCTGATGTAGGGTTGGAAAAAGACAACCGGAACATAATAAGCCCCGTTTGCCGGGGCGTTCTCTTTTTATTTTGAACCGGCAGGGAGTGATTTAGTTCTGTTTGGCAGAGAGCCCCAGAATCAGGGCATGGGCGATGCAGTCCGCCATCTTCATCACCAGGCAGAGCCGGGTGTTCTGAAGGACCAGGAATTCGAGGAATCCCCCCAGGTTTACTACCCCTGAAATGAAGATGTCCCCGACAGGGGGAAGTTCCTTGTGGACCCCCGTGCCCGGCTGCAGGGAGCCTTTCCCCAGGGAAATGGTTCCCACATTTTGAAGTTGCCCAAGGCAGGCGTCTACGGCGATGATCAGCGGTTGGCCGGGAAACCTCCTCTTGATTTCAATCAGTTTTTCCTTGAGGTTGACGGCGTGCACGGGTTCTTCCAGGGTTCCGAAAACGGGGATGAGTCCCGGGGCCAGTTCGCTGACGCGGCTGCCCACAAGAGGGCCGAGGCTGTCTCCCGTCGAGCGATCCGTTCCGATGGAGAGCAGCACGCACCGGCGCAGACCTGCCGGGTTTAGCTCCGCCATCAGGTTGCTCAAGAAGGCGCCCATTTTCTGGACCGCCTGATGGTCGCTCACGGCAACCCGCAGGTCCTGCCTGGTCGTGGTTTCCGGTAAAGTTTTCGATAAACCCCGGCTGAATAACATCCTTAACCTCCCGGTACTCATTCCTTAAAGTAATATGGGGAAATGCGAAATTTTATGCACATCAGTCCGACGGTTTTATGTGTTATGGGGTAGAAGGTTCGCCCGAAAGGATTTTTTGCATGAATTGTGGAATAATTTATCTGTAATTGCCTGGAAGGGATTGATTGAGACATACGAAAGGAGACAACCCGTGGATAAACAACAACTGGTGCGTCTGCTGCCGCCGGTTCACGAACTGGTCCGGAAGAGCGCCGGGGAGCATGGGAATTACCCGACGCACCTGCTGACGGATGCGGCGCGGGAAGTGCTGACCGCCTGGCGGCGGGCCATCCTGGAAGAAGGAGCCGATCCGCCGGGTATTGCTGAAATGGCGGAGACGGTGAGGCGGATGGTGGCGGATAAACTGCGCATGAACCTGCGCCCGGTGATCAACGCCACAGGGGTTGTCCTGCACACCAACCTCGGACGGGCGCCTTTAAGCGATGCCGCGCTATCGGCGGCAACCGCTGTGGCCAGGGGCTACTCCAACCTGGAGCTGGACCTGGAAACGGGCAGCCGGGGGTCGCGCTACAGCCACGTAGAGGATTTGTTAAGAGACCTGACCGGGGCCGAGGCCGCCCTTGTGGTCAACAACAATGCCGCTGCGGTACTCCTCTGCCTGAGCGCCCTCGCCCGGGGAAAGGAGGTTGTCGTCTCCCGCGGCGAACTGGTGGAGATCGGGGGTTCCTTCCGGATACCCGAGGTCATGGCTCAAAGCGGAGCAATCCTGAAGGAGGTCGGAACCACCAACAAGACCTATCCCCGGGACTACGAGCGGGCGATCAGGCCGGAAACCGCCCTGCTGCTTAAGGTGCATCCGAGCAATTACAGGATCCTGGGGTTCACCCGGGAGGTGACCCGGGAGGAACTGGTCTCCTTGGGGCGCAAATACCAGTTGCCTGTCATGGAGGACCTGGGGAGCGGGGTCCTCGTGGACCTGCAGCAGTACGGGGTGGGGTTCGAGCCAACCGTCCAGGCGAGCATTGATGCGGGGATGGATCTTGTGACCTTCAGCGGGGATAAACTCCTGGGCGGCCCCCAGGCGGGCATTATCCTGGGGCGCTCCAGGCTGCTCCAGGTTCTGAAGGAGCATCCCCTCCTGCGGGCCCTGCGGGTGGATAAGCTCACCCTTGCCGCTCTGGAGGCCACCCTTCGGGCGTACCAGAGAAAGGATGCTGCAGAAACACTTCCCGTGCTGCGGATGCTGGCCATCCGGCGGGAGGATCTGCAGTCAAAGGCGGAACATCTCCGTGAAGTTATTGCCGGCCGTGCGGGGGATGCCTGTTCTGTGACCATAATGGACGGCTTCTCCCAGGTGGGAGGGGGCGCCCTCCCCCTGACCGGGCTGCCCACGTCTCTGGTGGTTCTGAGGCCAAAGAACGCAACTGCCGCCGCACTGGCCGAGCGCCTGCGCAAGGGCGATCCGCCCGTGCTGGTTCGGGTGCAGGATGACGGGGTCCTGCTCGACCCGCGCACCATCGGGGAAGGGGAGGAAGAAGCCCTGGTGGACGCGGTGGCAGCGGCTTTGCAGCTCTTGATTACTGGCTGGAAAGGATAACGGCTTGCATTGTTACATCCTAAAGCTCTTGCGGTACTATGCAACTGATTCTTGAGAATTCGCCAGGAAGAAGGTAAGAGCTTGGAATCATTCGTTATCATCGGCACGGCCGGGCACGTGGATCACGGCAAGACCCGGCTGGTCAAGGCATTGACCGGCGTGGACACCGACCGCCTCAAGGAGGAAAAGGAACGGGGGATTTCCATCGACCTGGGATTTGCGCCCCTGCGCCTTTCCGGCGGCATTATGGCGGGTATCGTCGACGTCCCCGGCCATGAACGCTTTGTTAAAAACATGCTGGCCGGGGCCGGGGGTATCGACATGGTCCTCTTCGTGGTGGCCGCGGACGAGGGTGTCATGCCGCAGACCCGCGAGCACCTGGACATCCTGGAACTGCTGCAGGTCCAGAAGGGGATCGTGGTGCTCACCAAGATCGATCTGGTGGAGGAGGACTGGCTGCTCCTTGTCAAAGAGGACGTGCAGGAATTGCTGAAAGGGACACGCCTTGAGAACGCCCCCGTCGTTCCCGTTTCCGTAGTGACCGGGGAGGGGCTTGAGGAACTGCGCTCGCAGATAGAAAGGATGGTGCGGGAGGTAAAGCCGAAGCCCCGGTCCGGGGACGCCCGTCTCCCCGTCGACCGGGTGTTCACCATCACAGGCTTCGGAACGGTTATGACGGGAACCCTGGTCAGCGGGAGGATCCGGGTGGGGGACATTTTGCAACTGCTCCCGACCGGCCTGCAGGGGCGCGTGCGGTCCCTCCAGGTGCACGGCAATAAGGTGGAAGAGGCAGTGGCGGGCCAGAGGGTGGCAGTAAACCTGACCGGACTGGAGGTCGGCGAGGTGAACCGTGGAGATGTCCTGGTCACTCCGGGGGCCTTTCAGGCCGTCAGGAGGCTGACCGCATCCCTGCACCTCCTGGAGCACGCCCCGCGTCCCTTGAAAAACTGGCAGCCGGTGCACTTCCACCTGGGGACGAAGGAAACCGTCGCCCGCATGCGCCTGTTGGACCGGGAGGAACTGGCCCCTGGCGATGACGCCCTGGTCCAGTTTGAACTGGAAGAGCCCGTCGTGGCCGCTGTGCACGACCGGTTTGTGATCAGGCACTACTCCCCCGTAACCACCATCGGCGGTGGTGAAGTGGTGGAGACGGGAGGCATCCGCTACCGGCGCTTCCGTGAGGAGGTCCTGTCCGGACTGCGGCGCAAGATGACCGGCAGCCCCTACGCCCGGATCGCCGAAGAGCTGCGGTCCCTCAGAAAACCGGCTACACCCCAGGAACTGGCGTCAAAGGCGGGCGTAAGCGAAACGGAGGTTAAACAGATACTGGAGGAGATGCGCTCGTCTGGAGGGGCCTTCCTGTTCGACTTCGGGAGCGAGGCCTTTGTGGTTTCCGCTCCACTCATGGATAGCTGGTGGGCCCAGGCGGATTCGGCCCTGCGCTCCTACCACGCACAGTATCCCCTGCGTCCCGGCTACCCGAAGGAGGAACTTCGTTCCCGCACCTTCAGCCAGCTTCCGTCGCGCCTCTACCAGGCACTCCTGGAAAAGTGGGATGAATCGGGCAAGCTGGTTTTAACGGGACAAACACTCGCTCTGCCGGGATTTGCGGTGAAGCTCTCTCCCGCTCAGGAGGAGAAGGTAGGCAAGCTCAAGGCAGAACTGGCCTCCCGGCCCTATGCGCCCCCTTCCGCGGAGGAACTGCTGTCACTGCTTGGGGGGGATGCGGATCTCCTGCAGTACTGCGTCCAGTCAGGGATTTTGTTGAAACTGGGCGAGGATCTGTATTTTTTGCAGGATGCTGTCGCAAAAGCGTGGGGCATTATAGAGGAATACCTGAGGGAACACGGCGAGATTACCGTGGCCGAGGCCCGCGACTGCCTGGGCACATCGCGGCGCTACTGCCTGCCGCTGCTTGAGTATTTTGACCGGACAAAAAAAACCCGCCGCGTCGGGGACAAAAGGGTGCTGTTTGGTACCAGATAATGTTAAAGAAGCAACCGCTTGAATTGACGAGAAAAAACCTGATTTTGGATGGATTTAAATTGACAAGCCCTAATAAATAGATATAATAAAGGAAAAAATATTTAGTCTCTCCAAATATCAATGGATCATTCAGATCATTTATCTGGAGCGCAATTTTATATATATATATATTATAGAAGGGTAACGGAGCCCTCCATTTGCATGCGAGGGCATTTTACTCTATGTGGGGGACGAGGGGCGAGGTCGTTGTAAACCTCTTTGCTTGGAAACAGGAGGTGAAACAAACAGGAATAGCGAACCGTTGCGGAGATTTATAGAGATATTCATGTGGGGGCCGGGAGATCAGGCCAGGCGCCCTGCTTCCACGGGTAATTGATCCTGGCCGGTGGATTGATTCATGACTCTGCAGCAAGGGGAAGGAAGAATCAAAACATCATTCAGGGAGGGAGAAAGTCTCATGAGGTTTAACAGGTGGGTTGCAATCTTTGTTCTTGTTATCTTTTCGGCGGCAATTTTGCTGGCCGGTTGTGGCCAGAAGCAGGCTGCTACCACAACCGGGGATAATGTCATCAAAATCGGCCTGATTGCCCCGCTCTCCGGTGACGTCAAGACCTTCGGCGAATCGGTGAAAAACGGTGTTGACCTGGCGGTATCAGAATTAAAAGACGGTAAGGTTGGCAATTTTAAAATCGAAATCATTCCCGGAGATGACCGCAACGACTCCAAAGAAGCCACAAACGTGGCAACAAAGCTAATTACCGAGGACAAGGTCAGCGCCATTATCGGTGCGGTTACTTCCAAGTGCTCGATCCCGGTTTCCGCACTGGCACAGCAGTATAAAGTCGTTATGATCAGTCCCACCTCCACCGCAGAAAAGGTAACGGTGGACGACAGCGGGAAACGCAAGGATTATGTCTTCCGCGTCTGCTTCATTGACCCGTTCCAGGGCACGGTAGCAGCCAAGTTTGCTCTTAATGAACTAAAGGCGAAAACAGCCGCCATCCTCTACGACCAGGGTAATGACTACACGGTGGGACTCTCCGAGGTTTTCAAGAAGGACTTCGAAGCTGGCGGCGGCAAGATCGTGGCCTTCGAATCCTATACTAACCAGGATACCGATTTTTCGGCGATTCTCTCCAAGATCGCCCCTAAGAATCCGGACATTCTCTACCTGCCGGATTACTACCAGAAGGTCAGCCTGATCGCCAAGCAGGCCCGGGATAAGGGAATCAAGGCTGTTTTCCTCGGCGGCGATGGGTGGGATTCCCCGTCAATTGACCAGGCTGCCATGAACGGCGGCTACTTCACCAACCACTATTCGGTTGAGGACCCGCGTCCCCAGGTTCAGGATTGGGTGAAGAAATACCAGGCCAAATTCGGAAAGCGGCCGGATTCATTCGCAACCCTGGGTTATGAAGCGGCGCAGGTTCTATTCAAGGCAATCGAGACCACCAACTCCGGAGACCCGACTAAGCTGCGGGACGCTATCCAGAACATGAGCATCGAGGCAGTAACCGCCAAGATTTCCTTCGACAAAAACGGCAACCCGGTGAAACCACTGGCGATTATCCAGTACAAGGATAATAAACAGGTATTTGTTAAAAAGATGACACCTTAACAACCGGTTATCATACGGGAAGGGGGCAGGCAGAGCCCCTTTCCCGTTCATATTTCGAGTTGTCGCTTTTGCAGTGGAGGGGAAGAGATTGGAATCCTTTATTCAGCAGGTTATCAACGGTCTCCAGCTCGGCATGGTGTACGCCCTGATTGCCCTCGGCTATACCATGGTTTACGGCACCATCGGGTTGATCAACTTCGCCCACGGCGACGTGTTCATGATCGGAGCATTTGTCGGGTGCCTGGGTTACTCTTCCTGGGGACTTCCGTGGCCCGTGGCCATCATTGTCTCTATGGCGGTCTGCGCCGCCCTGGGCGTTACCATTGAGCGCATTGCCTACCGCCCACTCCGCTACGCTCCCAAGATTGCGGCACTGATCAGCGCCATCGGCGTATCGTTCTTTTTGGAATACGGCAGCAGCCTGAAATTTGTGTTCGGCCCGGATTACCACGTGGTGCAGCGTCCCTTTAAAAATATCACGTGGCACCTTGGCGTGGTTACTATTACAAACATTCAGGTCGTAATCATGCTTACGGTTCTTATATTCCTCCTGTTCCTGCTTTTTCTTGTTTTCAGGACAAAAATCGGCGCCGCCATGCGCACCGTCTCCTTTGATCATGATGCGGCGCGGCTGATGGGCGTGGATGTTGATAAAACCATCTCCTTCACCTTTGCCATAGGCTCGGCGCTGGCGGCCGTGGGCGGCGTCCTTTATGCCATCGCCTACCCGCAGATCTACCCCTTCATGGGGATCATGCCCGGTCTCAAGGCTTTTACCGCCGCAGTCCTGGGTGGGATCGGCCAGATTCCGGGGGCAGTGCTGGGTTCCCTGATCATGGGCCAGGTCGAGACCATGACCGCAGCCTACATCTCTTCGCAGTTGCGTGACGCCATCGCCTTCGCCATCCTGATCCTGGTGCTTTTGATCAGGCCGTCGGGCATCCTGGGACGCAGCCAGCAGGAGAAGATCTAGGAAGGGGGTGGGCTTATTGTTGCAGAAAGTAAACAAGATGCTGTTAATGGTTATCGGAGCCATCGTACTCTACGTACTCCTTAAAATTATGATCACCATTGGAGTCATCAATCCTTACTGGCAGCGCGTTTTGTTTTACTCCCTGATCGTAATCGTTGGGGCGTTGGGGCTGGGCATCATCTACGGTTTTACCGGCCAGTTCTCACTGGGGCACGCCGCCTTTGTGGGCCTGGGAGCTTACAGCGCCGGTTACTTCAGCAAGACCTTCGGGCAGTACGGGGTGCTTTCTTTTATCGGTGCCCTGCTCGTCGGGATGGTTTTTGCCGGCCTGATGGGTTTTCTGATCGGGGTGCCGGTGCTCAGGTTGAAATCCGACTATCTCGGCATTGCCACCCTCGGTTTCGGGTTCATCGTCAAGGTGGCTCTGGACAACGCCGACAAGTTGATTCCCGACCTGGGCGGCGCCAGGGGGATGATGGGCACCCCCCAACTGGCGAGCCTGGAGTGGCTGTTCTTTATTGCACTGATAGTGATTATTCTCACGCGAAATTTCATCTTTTCCACCTACGGGAGGGCCTGCACATCCGTCAGGGAGGATGAGACTGCTGCCGACATGGTGGGTGTCAACACCTTCAAGACAAAGCTGATGGCCTTTATATTCGGCTGCACCCTTGCCGGTCTCGGTGGCGGCCTTTACGCCCATACCTACCCGTACATCTGCCCGGGAGACTTTTACTTCCTGCAGTCTTTCGACTACCTGATCGTGGTGGTGCTCGGCGGCCTGGGCAGCATGACTGGGACCGTGGTCACCGCCATCGGCTGGGCGTTTCTCCTGGAGGGTTTGCGGTTCGTGCTCGGCCCGCAGTTTGTCGATTTCCGGGGCGTGATCTACGCCCTGATCCTGATTATCACAATTCTCGTGCGTCGCCAGGGCATCTTCGGCGGTAAAGAGTTTGGTTTCCTGGTGCCGCAGGTGCGAAGGGGGAAGCCCGATGTCGCTCTTAGAGGTTAAAGGACTCGGCATCAACTTCGGCGGCTTAAGAGCCGTAAACAGGTTCGACCTTACAATCGAGCCGGGGGAGATTGTCGGGCTGATCGGCCCCAATGGAGCCGGCAAGACGACGGTTTTCAACATGATTTCCGGATATTTCCCGCCCACCGACGGGACGATCATCTTTAAGGGACGGTCCATTGTGGGGCTCAAGCCTTACCAGGTCGCCCGGCTGGGGATCGCCCGGACCTTTCAAAACATCCGGCTTTTCCGGGACAATTCGGTCCTTGACAACGTGCGGGTCGCCTTTCATCCGCGGGCCGGTTACGGGCTGATCGACGCATTCCTGCGCACCCCGCGCTTCAGGGCAAGGGAAGCGGAGATCAATGAGCGGGCCTTTGAACTCCTGGAGACCCTGAACATCGCCGACAAGGCGAACACGGCCGTGAAAAACCTGCCGTACGGCGACCAGCGGCGCGTCGAAATCGCCCGGGCCCTGGCCGTGGGGCCTGAGCTGCTCCTGCTGGATGAACCCGCTGCGGGCATGAACCCGGCGGAGGTGCAGCAGTTGGTGGAACTGATCCGGTTCATCAAGCAGAAATTCAACCTGACCGTGCTCCTGATCGAGCACCAGATGGGGCTTGTGATGAACATCTGCGAGCGCCTGGTGGTCATGGACTTCGGGGAGATCATCGCCAGGGGCCTGCCGCACGAGGTGCGCCAGAACCCGAAGGTTCTCGAGGCCTACCTGGGTAAGGGGGCTGTCGCCTGATGCTTGAAGTCAAAGATCTGAGCGTCTTTTTTGGAAACATCCGCGCCCTGCACGGCATTTCCTTTGATGTGAAGGAAGGCGAAATCGTCACCCTGATCGGGGCGAACGGGGCAGGAAAAACCACCACCCTGAGGACTATCTCCGCCCTGAACAGGCCCACCGGCGGGGAGATCCTGTTCCGCGGGGAACCGATCACCGGCATGAAACCCCATAAGATTGTGTCCATGGGCATCTCCCACGTTCCCGAGGGGAGAAAAATCATCGGCAACCTGACGGTGATGGAGAACCTGATGATGGGAGCCTACACAAGAACCGACCGGGCGGAAATCCAGACCTCCCTGGAGGAGGTCTTCCAGCGCTTTCCGCGCTTGAAGGAGAGGTCCAGGCAGCTGGCCGGCACCCTGTCCGGGGGGGAACAGCAGATGCTGGCCATCGGGCGGGCATTGATGGCAAAACCGGTCCTGCTCTTGCTCGACGAGCCGTCAATGGGACTTTCCCCGATCCTGGTTGAGGAGATCTTCAACATTATCACTACCATTAACCAGCAGGGGACTACGGTCCTCCTCGTCGAGCAGAATGCCTACATGGCCCTGCAGATTGCCAGCAGGGCCTACGTCCTGGAAAGCGGCCGCATAGTCCTGTCGGGGGACTCCAGGGAACTGCAGGCCAACGAAGGGGTCAGGGCCGCTTACCTGGGAGAGAGCGCGTAAGTTCTAAGTCCTTTTCAATAAAAACATTAAGAAAGGGGCGTTTAACATGCTGGTGCGTGACAAGATGACACCGGATCCCATCACCATTACCCCGCAGACCACAACTGCCGATGCCTTGAGCCTCATGCGGGAGCACAACATCAGGCGTCTTCCCGTCCTTGACAGGGGCAAGCTGGTTGGTATCGTCACCGACCGGGACTTGATGGAGGTCTCCCCATCACCGGCAACCTCGCTGAGCATCTTTGAACTGAACTACCTCCTCTCCCGCATGAAGATCGAAAAGATCATCAAGAAACAGAAGGTGATCACCATCAGTCCGGACGCCTTTCTGGAGGAAGCCGCCCTGATCATGCGGGACAACGAGATCGGCGCAATTCCGGTGGTGGAAGACGGCAAACTGGTGGGAATCATCACCGAGAGCAACATCTTTGACGCCTTCATCGAGTTGATGGGCCTGCGCGATCCCGGCACCAGGTTGACCCTTGAGATGGCCGACAAACCGGGGATGCTGGCCAAGGTGACCGAGGCCGTCTGGAAAAACGGCGGGGACATCTCCCACCTGGCCGTGTTTCACAACGACCACGGCGGGGTGATCCTGATCATGCAGCTGAGGACGACCGACGCCACCGCTATCACCGAGGCCTTAAAGGCCCTGGGTATTACGGTCAAATCGGTGGCCTGGAAGGGGCACATCGCGGTACGCAGACAAGGGGACGGTTCTCTTGTCTATTAATCAAATTGAGTGGAGTGGGCTTCTTTTGCGCCATAACAAACGATTTGACTGTGGGCACTCGGAGCAAAGGGGATATACATGGCAGGTGAAGAAACGATCCTTGCCCTTGAAGATGTAAACGTATATTACGGTGCCATCTGGGCACTGAAGGGCATCAACCTGACGGTGGACGAGGGGGAGATTGTCAGCCTGATTGGGGCGAACGGTGCGGGAAAAAGCACCACCCTGCGGGCAATTTCCGGTGTAGTCCGGATCGCCTCAGGCAGGATCCTTTTCCAGGGGGAAGAGCTCATGAAGGTGCCCGCCCACCGGATCGTCCGGAAGGGGATCGCCCAGGTTCCGGAGGGGCGCAGGGTTTTCGCCAACCTGACGGTCCTGGAGAACCTGGAAATGGGAGCCTACACCAGGAGCGATAAAAGGGAGGTCAGGAGGAACCTGGAGAGCGTCCTGGACCGTTTTCCCCGCCTGCGGGAACGCAGGAACCAGGTTGCGGGGACCTTGAGCGGGGGTGAGCAGCAGATGCTGGCCATCGGGCGCGCCCTGATGACCCGCCCGCGCCTCATGCTCCTGGACGAGCCTTCTATGGGGCTGGCGCCCCTGCTCGTTAAAGAGATTTTTTCCATTATCCAGGAGATCAACCGCGAGGGAACCACCATCCTCCTGGTAGAACAGAACGCCCGCATGGCCCTCCAGGTCGCCCACAGGGCCTACGTCCTGGAGACCGGGAGGATCGTCCAGGAGGGGCCCGCCCGGGACCTGCTTGACCGTGAGGAGGTAAAGAATGCCTACCTGGGAGGGTAAGCATGCTACAAACATACTTTTTGAGGTCAGAGAGCGCAGACCTTTCTGCCCTGAAAATACATCGAATACACCCGCCGGTCTACCGCTCGACTCCCGATTCCAGGCCGGACAGGACGACGGCTCGCTTCGGGACAGTTCTGGGATGCTGCGTAACAAGTTGCGAACTGCTTCTGTCAAACGCCGCGTTTGGCCTCGCTGCAAAACCATTCCATCGCAGGTCAAGAGGTGTCTGTACTCGCATCCCGACCTGTCATCCTCGCTTCGCCTGTCCTGTTACCCGGCCTTCCATAGGTCGCTCGCCGGTAGACCCGTCGGGTATTTTCATCCTCT
>CADDZA010000021.1 GCA_902812435.1 Clostridia bacterium | reverse complement strand
TATGGTAATATGTTTGCCACTACACTTTTTGCAAATTTTCATATCGTCATTGCCAAAAATGCCGTTGTTAAGCCATTTTTCGTTTTCAAAAATGGCCGAATCCGGGGCCAACTGATAAACTCAGGGGAGCAATCAGACTCGGACTGGCGCGGGCCTTATTAAAGGCCGATCCCAGCCTGAGGCCTTATTTGAAGAAGGCGGGTTTTTTAACAAGGGATCCGCGCATGAAGGAAAGAAGAAAGTACGGCTTGAAAAAAGCCCGGAAAGCGCCGCAGTACTCCAAGCGTTAATAAAAGCAGTGACGGATTGGTTTTCTCCGTCACTTTTATTTTTCAGGATAATCTCGCCGGGATACGCATAACATTTTGGTTGGAGAAGGTTTTTCATGGGGGGCGGATCCGTGCGGGGTTTTATTTTTTTTCGGGTGTTCAAACCAAATCACCGATTGATCTGGGCCGGTTTGCTGACCATGCTGCTGGGGATGGCCGCTCATCCTTATTATGTTGCTTACCGGGAGCATAAGGCAGTAGAGGCATTATCGTGGTCTGTCGCCAGCAAGGTCATCGTTGTAGACCCGGGACATGGGGGGCCTGACCCCGGCTGTGTCGGGGAATCAGGTGTTCTGGAAAAAGATGTAAACCTGACAGTAGCCAGGCGACTGGGCACATACTTGAGCCAGGCAGGAGCGACGGTGATCCTGACGAGAGACGGGGATTATGACCTTAGTGACCCGGAGCATCAGAGCAGCGCCATTGTACGCAAAAGGGATGATCTTGAGGCGCGGATGGATTTAATCAAACAATACAGGGCAGACCTCTTCATCAGCATTCATGCCAACAGCATTCCCTCCCCCAGATGGTGGGGTGCTCAAACCTTCTATCATCCTAAAGATCTGGAGGGCAAAAGACTGGCCAGCTTGATCCAGGAAGAACTTTTGAAAAACCTCGGTCAGAGCTACCGCTGGGTCCGGAGCGAGGATTTCTTCGTCCTGCGCAATGCCGGGGTACCGGCGGTGATGGTGGAGATCGGTTTTCTCTCCAATCCCAGGGAGGAGCGGTTGATGTCCCAGCCTGCCCACCAGGGAAAAATCGCCTGGTGCATATATGCCGGTGTGGTCCGCTACTTCTCCGGTGAACCGGCCCCCAAGTGCCCTTTTTAGATCCTCTATCTGATAGAGTCAATAGAACAAGAGCATCTGTGATCGCCTGCTTCCCTTATAGTTCCTTGAGAAGGTATACTATTTTTTGCGTGCAAAAAGTCCCCGTACTATCCGGCTTAGGCTCCAACTTAGATAAAAACGAAAATTTAATAATACCCGGGTGAGGCGGTTGCCCCGGCCTTTTAAAAGGCGAGATATTTGGGTAACTTAAATATGCGGTCATTCGAGTTGCAGTATCGAATGAAGTTGATTCCTCCGATATTTTGGGATAGAATGGAAGCTGTGAAAAAGGTAATTTTACTTGGGCGGTGGTCAGAAGATGCTTGTATTTGCTGGTCTATCTCCTCATCCCCCGATTATTGTTCCGGAAGTTGGGGGAAAAGAGTTAGAGAAGGTGGCGCAAACTGTTGCCGGCATGCGGGAGTGGGCTAAAGCAGCGGCTTCCGCAAATCCCGAGACCCTTGTTTTTATAAGCCCGCATGGCAGTTTCCTGCGTGGAGCAATGGGATACCTGGGCTGCAAGGAATTGACCGGCAGCCTCGCCGCATTTGGTGCCCCGCAGGTAGCCTTCAAGGTCGCCAATGACCTGACCCTTGCCAGCGCGATTGCTGCCGAAGCTGACAAAGCAGGGGTTGAGGTAATAGAAGTGGTGCGCGGCAGCCGGGATGCCTGCCAGACAAAGGGGCTGGATCACGGGGTGCTGGTACCGCTTTACTATCTCAGGGAAGCCGGAATCGAAGCATCCCTGGTTTCTTTCGGAATCAGTCTCCTGCCCTTTGACGAACTGTTTAAGTTCGGACAGGCCGTCGGACGGGCCGCCGCTCAATCACCCCGTCGGGTAGGGCTGATCGCCAGTGGAGATCTCTCTCACTGCCTGATACCGGGTGCCCCTGCCGGATATACTCCGGAAGGGAAGGTTTTCGACCAGATTATCCGGGAAGCCCTGGAAAAAATGGATGTCGAACGCATTCTCTCTCTACCTGAGGAACTGATCGAGCGGGCCGGGGAGTGCGGGCTCAGGCCGATCATCATGCTCCTGGGTGCTCTCCATGAATACGACGTGACCAGCCGCATTTATTCCTACGAGGGCCCCTTCGGAGTAGGATACCTGGTTGCCGACTTCCTCCTCAAGGAGAAAACAAAGGGGGCAAAAACAGAGACGGCATCCGTTCCGGGAAAACCGGTTTCGCCTTTTGTCAGGCTTGCCAGAGCGAGTATCGAACATTACCTGCGCACCCACAAACTGCTTCCGGTCCCGGATCCGCTTCCGCCAGGAATGGAGGGAAAGGCGGGAGTATTTGTTTCGCTGAAAAAACACGGCCAGCTGCGGGGGTGTATCGGTACCGTTGAACCGGTGCAGGAAAACATAGCTGCCGAGATTATTCACAACGCGGTCAGTGCTGCGGTGCAGGACCCGCGATTCTGGCCGGTCGAACTCAAGGAGGTGCCGGAGTTAAAGATTTCTGTGGATGTTCTCTCCCCACCGGAACCCGTCGCCTCAGAAAAAGATCTTGACCCGAAGAGGTACGGCGTAATTGTCAGGAGCAAGGGCCGTACCGGCCTGCTGCTTCCCAACCTGGAGGGCATCGACACAGTGGCGGAACAGGTAGCCATCGCCCGCCAGAAGGCCGGAATCCGGCCTGAAGAACCGGTGGAACTGGAGCGTTTTGAGGTCATCCGTTACGAGTGATGATGAAGATGCATGAAGCGGAGTTCTACGAAAAAACCGGGGAGGAGGTCAGGTGCCGTCTCTGCCCCCATAACTGCCGCCTGCCCGAAGGCCGTACCGGCTTGTGCCGGGTGCGGAGAAGCGCCGGGGGAAAACTGTATACTCTGAATTACGGGCGGATTTCTTCCTGGGGGTTGGACCCCATCGAAAAGAAGCCTTTGTATCATTTTTACCCCGGCAGCCAGATCTTCTCGGTCGGCACCTTTGGCTGCAATTTTCACTGCCGCTTTTGCCAGAACTGGGAGATCGCCCACGGTGAACCGGTTACGGACGAGGTCCCACCGGAGAGACTCGTGAACATCGCAATCGGGGCCAGGGACGATTCCGGATCCATCGGCATCGCCTACACCTATTCCGAGCCTCTGGTATGGTATGAGTACGTTTATGATAGTGCAAAACTGGCGCACGAGAAGGGGCTGAAGAACGTACTCGTCACCAACGGCTCGGTGCACGAAGAACCCCTGCGCCGGCTGCTTCCCTACATTGATGCCATGAACATCGACGTCAAGGCTTTCACGGGAGATTATTACAAAAAGGTCTGCCGGGGGGATTTAGAACCGGTCATGCGTACCGTTGAGACTGCCTATGGCAGGTGTCACATAGAGCTTACCACCTTGCTCGTGCCGGGAATGAACGACGGGGAGGAGGAGATCGGTGCCCTGATGGACTGGGTGGCCTCCCTTGATGAGGCGATCCCCCTTCACTTTTCTCGCTACTTTCCCCGCTATAAAATGGAGCTTCCTCCAACACCTCTGGAGACCCTCACCAGGGCCCGGGAATTGGCCCGCCGCAGGTTGAAATATGTTTATGTCGGCAACGCCTGGGAGTTGGGCGAGGATGTCAACAATACCTACTGTCCCGTCTGCCAAAACCTGCTGGTACGCCGTGGTGGGTACCGGGTAACCGCGCCCGGGCTTAAAGGGAGAATCTGCAAGGAGTGCGGCACCAGGATCGAGATCGTTGTTAATGATAAGGAAGAGTGAGTTTTTTTGATCGAAGTATTAACCCCTTTGTCCGGCAGTTTCCGAGGTGTTCGGCTGCTGGTATTTTTTTCAATTGCCGTTTATCTGCCTTCGCATTAATATTATCCTTACCCTTCTACTTTCAGTCTTCTGTACCCGCCATAACAAATATTTTCCATCCTCATATTTTTTGAACAAATGGTCAAAAATTTAATAGTTTTTGTTGTATGATTATGCATAGATATGTATAATAATGAAGTAACATTTAGTTTTCGATAGGGGAGAGGAGAATGGGCTTACAGGTCGGTATTGTAGGTGTGACAGGATACGTCGGAGAGGAACTGGTGCGTATCCTGTGCAAACACCCCCATGTAACATCAATAAAGGCGGCTGCGCGGGATTTCCCCGGTTCCACCATCGACCGGGTTTTCCCTCACCTGAGGGGACACGTGGAACTGGAAATCAAGGGCCTGGACCAGGTACCGGAACTGATCTCCACTTCGGATCTGATTTTTCTCGCCTTGCCGCACGGCCTTTCCGCTCCTTTTGTCAAGGATGCCCTGGACAAAGGGAAGCGGGTGATCGATCTGGCCGCCGACTTCCGGTTACCCGAGGCGGATCTCTATGAAAAATGGTACCAGACGCCTCACGAGGCTCCTGACCTCCTGAAGGAGGCGGTCTACGGGCTGCCGGAGCTTTTCCGCTCTGCCGTGAGCGCGGCCCGGCTGGTAGCCAACCCGGGATGCTACCCCACCAGCGCACTGCTGGCCCTGGCTCCTCTCTTGAAGCACGGTCTGATCGACCTGCAGTCGATCATCGTGGATTCCAAGTCGGGTGTGTCCGGAGCAGGCCGGACCCTGGCCCTGACCAGCCATTTTTCGGAATGCAATGAAAACGTCCGGGCCTACTCCGTGGGCTCGCACCGACACGCTCCCGAAATCGCCTATTACGCCTCCGTTTTGGCAGGTGACAAGGTGGAGGTAACCTTTACCCCCCACCTGATTCCCATGACCAGGGGGATTCTCAGCACCGTTTACGCAAACCTGCTGCGGCCCTTTGACAGCGCCTCCTTGCGCCGGATCTTCAGGGAATTTTATGCGGGAGAGGCTTTTGTCGAGCTCGCCGATGACGGGGAATGGCCTCAGACCAACTGGGTGCGGGGGACTAACCGGTGCTGTCTCGGCCTCACCGTCAACGGGGGGAGAGGCGTGATAGTTGTTTCGGTGATCGATAATCTGGTAAAAGGCGCCGCCGGTCAGGCGGTCCAGAATATGAATCTCATGTACGGTTTTCCGGAAACGGCCGGGCTGGCCGTTCCGGGTCTATATCTCTAACTACAGGAGGTACCCTGGATTGATAGAAAACGCAACGAAGTGGGATCTTGTACCAGGGGGTGTAACGGCGCCAAAGGGTTTTCAGGCGGCCGGGGTTGTAGCCCAGGTACGCAAGAAGGGGAGGCGCGACCTGGCGGTGATCTACTCGCAGGTACCTGCGGTGGCCGCTGCGCTTTACACTCAGAATCAGGTGAAGGCGGCCCCCGTTTTGGTGACCAGGGAACACCTGGCCGGTCAGACCGCCCAGGCGATTGTGGTCAACAGCGGCATCGCCAACGCCTGCACCGGGGAGCAGGGTTTGGCAGATGCCCGGCAGATGGCTCTTTGGACCGGGGAGATGCTGGGCATAGCCCCGGAGCACGTGGTTGTGGCTTCAACCGGCGTCATCGGGGTGCCGCTTCCCATGCATAAGATTGAAGCCGGAATTCGCCGGGCGGTCCAGGAACTTTCCGTAACCGGCGGGGGAGATGCGGCGGAGGCGATCATGACGACGGACACGACCCCGAAAGAGTATGCGGTGAAGTTCACCTGTGGAGGAAAGGAGATAACCGTTGGAGGAATTGCCAAAGGTTCGGGGATGATCCATCCGAACCTGGCCACCATGCTGGCTTTTATCGCCACCGATGCGGCCATTTCCCCGGATGCGCTGTACGATGCCCTTCGCTGGGCAGGAGACCGCTCTTTCAACGCTGTCACCGTGGACGGTGATACCAGCACCAACGATATGGTGGTTTGCCTGGCAAACGGCCTGGCCGGAAATGAGCCGATCACCGGGAATGGACCGGATTTTCTCCTGTTCCGGGACGCTCTGTTTGCGGTGTGCAGGGAACTGGCGAAGAAGATTGCACGGGACGGGGAGGGGGCATCCAAGTTCCTGGAGGTCCGCGTGAAAGGTGCCGCCAGTGAAGAGGACGGGCGCACAATCGCCCGGGCGGTTGCCGGTTCCAATCTGGTCAAAGCCGCTCTCTTTGGCGAGGACGCCAACTGGGGCCGGATCCTTTCGGCGGCGGGGAATGCAGGCGTTCCCTTTGACCCGGACAGGGTCGATATCTACCTGGGAGACATCCAGGTTGCCGCCCGGGGAACGGGACTCTCTTTCGACGAGGATCGCGCCCGGGCCCTTTTAGAGGGCAGGGAAGTGATCATAACCCTCGACCTCAAACAGGGGGATGCCGAGGCTGTGGCCTGGGGCTGTGACCTTTCCTTCGACTATGTGCGGATCAACGCTCAATACCGAACCTGAAGGGGGGATGGGATTTGGTGCTGACTCCTTTAGAGAAGGCCTCCATCCTGGTGGAAGCCCTGCCTTACATCAGAAGGTTTGCCGGGCAGACGGTTGTCATTAAGTACGGCGGCCGGGCGATGGTCAGTGAGGAGCTTAAAGAAGGGGTGATCGCCGACTGCATCCTGCTTAAGCTGGTGGGGATCCACCCCGTCCTGGTACACGGCGGCGGAACGGAGATCGACACCATGCTCAGGCGTCTCGGCAAGGACTGGAAGTTTGTGCGCGGCCAGCGGGTGACCGACAAAGAGACCATGTCGGTGGTGGAGATGGTCCTGGCCGGCAAGGTGAACAAGGAGATCGTCGCTCTGATCAACAAACTGGGCGGCAAGGGGGTCGGAATCAGCGGCAAGGATACGAACCTGATCGAGGCCGGTAAGAAGACCCTGCCGGCGGCTCCCGGGGAGGAACCGGTTGACCTGGGCTACGTCGGTGAGATCATCAGGGTCAATCCCGAAATCATCGAAACCTTGAAAAACGAGGGTTACATCCCTGTGATAGCGCCCGTCGGTGTGGGTAAAGACGGGGAGAGTTACAACATCAATGCCGACTACGTGGCCGGAGAGGTGGCGGCGGCGCTGGGAGCAAACAAGCTGGTGCTGCTCACCGACGTGGAGGGGATACTGGCCGACAGGAACGATCCATCTAGCCTACTTTCCGTGGTAAAGGTGAGTGAAGTGCCCGAACTCATCAGGAAGGGGATTATCGCAGGCGGGATGATCCCCAAGATTGAGTGCTGTGTGCAGGCTCTGAGGAAAGGAGTAGGTCGCGTCCACATCATTGACGGTCGAATTCTCCACTCAATCCTCCTCGAAGTCTTTACCGACGAAGGGGTAGGGACAATGGTTGTCAATGAATAAGGTGTCACATGCGGATGGCTTGAAAATTTGAATTTATTCAATCCGAGAGGAATGGGCAAATGACGGGAGAAGAGGTTTTAAAGTGCGGAGAGGAGTACCTCATGCAGACCTACAGCCGGTCATCCCTGGTACTGGTCAAAGGACGGGGGGCGCGGGTTTGGGATAACAGAGGTCGATGTTATCTTGATTTTTTGAGCGGCATTGCCGTTAATTCCGTTGGTCACTGCCATCCCCGTGTCGTGGCGGCGATCCGGGAGCAGGCCGGGGAACTCATCCACTGTTCCAACCTTTACTGGTCCGGCCCGCAGGTAAAACTGGCAAGGGAACTTGCCCGCTTAAGCGGGTTGGATAGAGCATTCTTCTGCAACAGCGGCGCCGAGGCCAACGAGGCGGCCATCAAACTGGTGCGGAAGTACGGCTATGAGCACGGGAAAACAAGCCCGGAAATTATCACTTTCACGAACTCCTTTCACGGCAGAACCCTGGGAACCCTGGCTGCCACCGGGCAGGAAAAGTTTTCGAAAGGATTTACTCCCCTACCCGGGGGTTTTCGCCACATCCCGTTCAACGACGTTGAAGCCCTCCGTGGTGCGATAACCCCGGAAACGGTGGCCGTCCTGGTGGAGCCGGTGCAGGGGGAGGGCGGGGTTTACCCCGCCACGCCGGAATTCATGGCGGCCCTGGCGGAGATCCGTGCCACCCACGGGGTGCTGCTTGTTTACGATGAAGTCCAGTGTGGCCTGGGACGGACGGGAAAGATGTTTGCATTTGAACACTACGGGGTGCGCCCGGATGTGCTCGTACTGGCCAAGGCCCTTGGCGGAGGCATCCCTATCGGTGCCATTGTAGCACGGGATGGGGTAGCTAACGCCTTCCAACCCGGGAGTCATGGTTCAACCTTTGGCGGAAACCCGGTTGCCTGTGCCGCTGCCCTGGCAGTCCTTCAGGTTATCCAGGATGAAAGCCTTGTGGAGAAGGCGGAACAGGTGGGCCGGTATTTCAAGAGGCGTCTGGAAGAACTGAAAGACAGGTTTCAGGTGATCAGGGAGGTGCGCGGGCGCGGCCTGATGCTCGGAATCGAGCTGGATCGCCCCGGCAAAGAACTGGTTGGCCTCTGCGAGGAGCGGGGCCTGCTGATCAACTGCACCGCGGAGTACGTCCTGCGCTTCCTGCCTCCGCTGATCATAGGGATGGATGAGGTTGACGAAGCAGTCTCCATACTGGCGGAGGCGTTGCAAGAGTTTCAAAAAGCATGTTAGGAACGGGTTTGGAAGGGGGTGAATTGCATGCCCAAGCGTAAAGATCTCAAAAAGGTGCTGGTCATCGGTTCCGGCCCGATTGTCATCGGGCAGGCGGCCGAGTTCGATTACGCCGGAACACAGGCCTGCAAGGCCCTGCAGGAGGAAGGGATACAGATTGTTCTTGTGAACAGCAACCCGGCCACCATCATGACAGACACCCACATGGCAGACCGGGTTTACATAGAACCCCTGAACCTGGAATCACTGACCCGTATCGTGGAGCGCGAGCGGCCGGATGCCATACTTCCCGGTCTGGGGGGCCAGACCGGCTTGAACCTGGCAGTGGAGCTGGCCGAAGCGGGTGTATTGAAGAGGTGCGGGGTCGAGGTTCTGGGCACCCCGATCGAAGCCATCCAGCGAGCCGAAGACCGCGAGCTGTTTAAAGAGATGATGCTGCAAATCGGGGAACCGGTACCGCGGAGCAGCATCGTCACGGACCTGGCCGGGGCATGCGAGGTTGCCCGCAGCATCGGCTACCCGGTCATCGTACGCCCCGCCTACACCCTTGGGGGCACAGGGGGTGGGATTGCCAGGGACGAAGAGGAACTCCGCCAGATCGTTCCTGTCGGACTGAAGAGCAGCCGCATCGGGCAGGTACTGCTCGAGGAAAGCGTGCTGGGCTGGAAGGAGATCGAATTCGAGGTGATGAGAGACGCCGCCGACAACTGCATCACTATTTGCAGCATGGAAAACTTCGATCCCATGGGGGTGCACACAGGGGACAGCATCGTGGTCGCACCCACCCAGACCCTGAGCGACATCGAATACCAGACCCTGCGCAGTGCTTCTCTGAAGATCATCAGGGCTCTGGGCGTCGAAGGGGGATGCAACATCCAGTTCGCCCTTGACCCCAGGAGCATGAACTACCGGGTAATCGAAGTCAACCCCCGGGTCAGCCGTTCCAGCGCCCTGGCCTCCAAGGCGACGGGATATCCTATCGCCCGGGTTACGGCGAAGATCGCCGTGGGGCTCCGGCTGGATGAAATCGTAAATAAGGTGACGGGAGAGACGACGGCCTGTTTCGAACCTGCCATCGACTACATCGTGGTAAAGATCCCGCGCTGGCCCTTCGATAAGTTTACCGGCGCCGACCGCACTCTGGGCACCCAGATGAAGGCTACCGGTGAAGTCATGTCCATCGACCGCACCTTTGAGGGGGCATTACTCAAGGCGGTGCGCTCTCTGGAGATCGGGATCTACGGGCTTTACCTTCCGGAGGCCGCCCGGTGGACGGAAATGCAGCTGCAGGAGAACCTGGTAAACCCCACCGACGTCCGCCTTTTTGCTATCGCCGAGGCTTTCCGGAGAGCCTGGACTCTCCGGGAAGTGGCCAACTACACCAGGGTTGACCCCTGGTTCCTGGCAAAGATCAAAAAACTGGTGGACCAGGAGCGCCGCCTGAAGAACGAGAATTTGACCCGTGAGCTTTTAACACAGAGCAAGAAAATGGGTTTTTCCGATTACCAGATCGCCAAGCTGACGGGGAGGGATACGGCGGAGATCCGTGCCCTCAGAAAAAAAGAGAAAATTGTGCCGGTCTACAAGATGGTTGATACCTGCGCCGCGGAGTTCGCCGCTTCTACCCCTTACTTTTACGGGACCTATGAATCCGAAAATGAGGCGTCCGTTCAGGAACAGAAACGGGTCATCGTCCTGGGAGCGGGCCCGATCCGGATCGGCCAGGGGATCGAATTCGATTACTGTTTGGTGCACGCCGTCTGGGCCTTGAAAGAGGCCGGGGTGCAGGGAATGATCATCAATAACAACCCGGAGACGGTGAGTACAGATTTCGATACAGCCGATAAGCTTTACTTTGAGCCGCTTGCTCCGGAGGATGTGCTCAACATCATCGACCAGGAAAAACCGGACGGGGTCATGGTGCAGTTCGGCGGGCAGACGGCGATCAACCTCACGAGCCACCTGGCCTGCTATAAGGCTCCGGTTCTGGGCACCAGTGTGGAGAGCATCGACGCCGCCGAAGACCGGCGGTTATTTGAAAGGCTCTTGAGGAGATTGAACATTCCCCAGTCCCGGGGAAAAACAGTACTCAAGCCGGAAGAGGCCGTACGGGTGGCAGAGGAACTGGGATTCCCCGTCCTGGTGCGCCCCTCCTATGTGCTGGGGGGAAGGGCGATGGAGGTTGTGGAAAACACCGAAGACCTCCTTTCCTACATTGCCTCCGCGGTCAAGATCAGTCCCAAGCACCCGGTGCTCATTGACAAGTACATCAGGGGCAAGGAAGTGGAGGTGGACGCGGTCTGCGACGGGAAAGTCACCCTGATCCCTACCATTATTGAGCATGTGGAGAGGGCGGGGATTCACTCCGGGGACAGCACAGCGGTACTTCCGGCCCAGACACTGACGGAGGCCGAAACACGCCAGATCGTGGAATATACCCAGCGCATCGCTGCAGCCCTCCAGGTCAAGGGGCTCCTGAACATCCAGTATGTGATCTCCAACGGCAAGGCGTACTGCATCGAGGTCAACCCCCGTGCCTCAAGGACGGTGCCGGTTGTGAGCAAGGTAACGGGAATTCCCCTGGTCAAGCTGGCCACCCAGGTAATGCTGGGCAGAAAGCTGGCCGACCTGGGGTACTCCGGCGGGCTTGCCGCACCCCCTCCCTTTGTGGCGGTGAAGGCCCCCGTCTTCTCATTTGAAAAACTGCTTCAGGTTGATGTTTCACTCGGCCCCGAGATGAAGTCTACCGGCGAGGTGCTGGGTATCGATCGCAACCCCGGAATGGCTCTCTATAAAGCGCTGATTGCCGCGGGGATCAACGTGCCCTTGGGCGGGAAGGTGCTGGTATCCCTCGCAGAGCGCGACCGGGTGGATGCCGTTCCGATAATGGCCGGGTACGCCGACCTGGGCTTTGAGATTCTGGCGACAGGTGAAACGGCCAGGGAGCTTTTGGCGGAGGGCTTGCGGGTCAAGGCGGTTGCCTCTCTGGACTCATCAACTAAAACGGGGCTTAAAAACGTCATGGAACTCATCCAGAAAGGGGAGGTCCAACTGGTGATCAATACCCCAACCCGGGGGAGGATCCCGGAGCGGGCGGGTTTCAAACTGCGGCGGGCGGCTACCGAATACCGGGTGCCATGTCTCACTTCCCTGGACACGGCAAGAGCCCTGCTGGAAGCCCTGCGGGCCAAGCGGAGCGGGGCGTCTCCCGACTGCCTGTGCTTGCAGGAATACCTGGCTTTAAAGGGAATCTGTAAGGAAAAGACCTGCGGGTTTTTGATAAATTAAAATTAAATCGAAGGAGATGACAAGATGGCCGGAGCTTACATGAGCAAAAAGCTAAAGGGGCGGGACTTTTTGACCATTGCCGACTTCACGAGCGAGGACATCAGGCTCTTCCTGGACGCCGCCCACGATCTCAAAAAAGAGTTAAAGGCGGGCATTCCCCATCCCGTCTTGCAGGGAAAAACCCTGGGGATGATCTTCACCAAGCCTTCCACCCGTACGAGGGTTTCCTTCGAGGTGGGGATGTACCAGCTTGGGGGTTACCCCTTGTTTCTCAACGCAAATGATATCCAGCTCCGTAGAGGAGAGTCGCTGCCGGATACCGCCAGGACCCTGGAGCGGTACCTGGACGGGATCATGATCCGAACCTATGCCCAGGCAGACGTGGAGGAACTGGCCGAATTTGCTTCCATACCGGTGATTAACGGCCTGACGGATCTGGTCCATCCCACCCAGGCTTTGGCGGATATCATGACCATTGAGGAGCATAAGGGACGGCTGGCGGGCCTGAAACTGGCCTTTATCGGGGACGGGAACAATGTTGCCCATTCTCTCCTGCAGACCTGCGCCAAGGTGGGGATGAGCATGACCGTCGCCTGTCCCCCGGGCTATGAACCGGATCAGCACATTCTACAGGAGGCCGTAGCCGATGCCGCCAAAACCGGAGCAAAGCTGGAGATCGTGGAGGATCCTGCGGCGGCGGTCGAAGGGGCGGATGTTATTTACACCGACCTTTGGGCGAGCATGGGCCAGGAGGAGGAGCAGGAACAGCGCGCCCGGGTCTTTTCTCGCTACCAGGTGAACACCGGGCTGCTTGAGCGGGCGAAGCCAGACGTGATCGTGCTGCACTGCCTGCCGGCACACCGGGGGGAGGAGATCACGGATGAGGTCATGGACGGTCCTCATTCGGTTGTGTTTGATGAAGCTGAAAACCGCCTGCACATGCACAAGGCGATCATGGCTCTGCTGATGCAGTAGAACGGTAGTGTAAAATCCAAAGTTTTCGCCGGTCTACCGCTCGACTTCTGTATTTCGGGCCGGACCGGAAAATGAAGCCGTAACTCTGTAACAGGTGAAATTTAAGTAAGCAAGCGACCTACGGAGGTTGTTATCTCGCCTTTGACGAGGAGCAGCTAACGGCAGCCGAACTGAGGCATGGATGCCGAAGTAGCCGACTCCGATGCATGGATGCAGCGTAGGAGGCGATCGGCTGCCGTCTGCGACGAGTCCTAGGGCGAGTTCAATCGGAGTACGGGAGCGAGCGTTTAAATTTCACCAAATTTACCCGGCCTTCGATAAGTCGCTCGCTGGTAGATCCGTCGACTGTGTTCATCTATTGATGTTGTTACCATGGGTGATCTGGGTGTCTATAAACCCTTGTATGGCACCCCTATGAAAAAAGCTCGAGGAGGAAGAACCGTGGAAATAAACAAGGTCGTACTGGCTTATTCGGGTGGGCTGGACACTTCCGTGGCCATCCCGTGGCTCAAGGACAACTTTCATTGTGAAGTGATCTGCTTTGCCGCAGACCTCGGACAGGATGAGGAACTCACCGGCCTGGAGGAGCGCGCCCTGAAAGCGGGGGCGAGCAAACTTTACATTAAGGATCTTCAAAAGGAATTCCTGGAGGATTTCGTGTTTCCCACCCTTAAGGCGGGCGCCATCTACGAGGAGAAGTATCTGCTGGGGACATCCTTCGCCCGCCCGCTGATTGCCAAGTACCTGGTGGAGATCGCGGAAAAGGAGGGTGCGGATGCGGTGGCACACGGGGCCACCGGGAAGGGAAACGACCAGGTGCGGTTCGAGGTTTCCGTGCAGGCTCTCAATCCCTCCCTCAAGGTGATCGCCCCATGGCGCCTGTGGGGTATCAAGTCCCGGGAGGATGCCATCGCCTACGCTATGGCAAAGGGCGTTGAGATTCCTGTAAAAAAGGACCGTCCCTACAGCACGGACCGGAACATCTGGCACCTCAGCCACGAGGGGGCCGACCTGGAGAATCCTGCCTGCGAGCCGCCGGATGACGTGCTCCTGCTGATCACACCCCCGGAGCAGGCGCCTGATCGGCCAACTTACGTGGAAATCGGGTTTGAACAGGGCGTGCCCCGGGCCCTTGACGGCAAGGAATACGATCCTGTCACCCTTGTCAAGACCCTGAACAAGATTGCCGGTGCCAACGGTGTGGGGATCGTTGATATGGTGGAAAACAGACTGGTCGGCATGAAGTCGCGGGGAGTTTACGAGACACCCGGAGGAACGGTTTTGTACCTGGCACACCGGGAGTTGGAATCCCTTACCCTCGACCGGAACACCCTGCACTTTAAGGAACTGGTGGCCAGGCGCTACGCCGAGCTGGTCTACGATGGTCTCTGGTACTCTCCGCTGCGCGAAGCACTGGCCGCCTTTGTGGACGAAACCCAGAAGACCGTGACCGGGACGGTCAGGATGAAGCTGTATAAAGGAAACTGCACCCCGGCGGGCGTCAGTTCGCCTTATTCCCTGTATCACGAGGGATTTGCCACCTTCGGACATTGCGAGCTTTACGACCACAGGGATGCGCAGGGTTTCATCAACTTGTTCGCGCTCCCTCTGAAGGTGCGCGCCCTTATGAAGCAGGGAAAAGAGCAATAAGCGGGATTACATTTTCATTCTCAGATGATGACCCCGAAAATGCCGCAAAATAATGTTTGATGATGGGAGGAAACAAAATGAAGCTCTGGGGTGGACGGTTTACAAAAGCGACGGCGGAGGATGCCGCCGGCTTTCTGGGTTCCCTTTCCTTTGACGCCCGCCTCTACAGGCAGGACATCCGGGGTTCGATTGCCCACGCAAGGATGCTGGGATGCCAGGGGATTATTACTCCGGAAGAAGCGGAGGTGCTGGTGCGCGGCCTGGAGGAGATCCAGGAGGAACTGGATGCCGGTAAGCTGGCATTCAACCCCGATGCCGAGGACATTCACACCTTTATCGAGGAGTGCCTAGTGGCAAAGGTGGGAGAAGTGGGGAAGAAACTCCATACAGCACGCAGCCGGAACGACCAGGTGGCCACATCCTTTCGACTCTATATAAAAGAGGAGATACAGGCGCTGGGGGACCTGGTGCTGAGGCTGATAGAAACACTGATCGGACGCGCCCGGGAAAGCTCGGAGGTAATCATGCCCGGCTACACACACCTCCAGCGCGCCCAGCCGGTGACCTTTGCCCATCACCTGCTGGCCTACTGCGAGATGCTGCGCCGGGATTACGAACGCCTGCGGGACTGCTACAAGCGGGTTGATGTTTGCCCGCTGGGATCGGGTGCCCTGGCGGGAACCACCTTTCCCATCGACCGTAACTTTGTAGCAAGGGAGCTCGGTTTCGGCGAAATCTCCGGCAACAGCCTGGATGCCGTTTCCGACCGGGATTTTGTGGCTGAGCTGCTTTTTGCCTGTTCCCTGGTCATGATGCACCTGAGCCGGCTGGCGGAAGAGCTGATCCTCTGGTCGAGCAGCGAATTCGGTTTTATAACACTGGACGATGCCTACACCACCGGCAGCAGCATCATGCCCCAGAAAAAAAATCCGGATGTGGCGGAACTGGCCCGGGGAAAAACAGGCCGGGTTTACGGCCATCTGATGGGTATCCTTACCGTAATGAAGGGGCTCCCCCTGGCCTACAACAAGGACCTGCAGGAAGATAAGGAGGCGGTCTTCGATACCCTGGACACGGTAAAGGGCTGTGTCGGCATCTTCATACCAATGATGGAAACCCTGCAGGTAAACGAGGAACGCATGCGGGAGGCGGCCGGCGGGGATTTCACCAACGCCACCGACCTGGCAGACTACCTGGTGCGGAAGGGGGTCAGCTTCAGGGATGCTCACGGTATCGTGGGACGGGTGGTCCTGTACTGCATCGGGACAAAGAAACGCCTGGAGGACCTGACCATGGAGGAGTACCGGTCCTTTTCCCCGGCCTTCGATTGGGACCTCTATGATTTCATTCAGATTACCACCTGTGTCGGACGCAGGCGCGTTCCCGGCGGCCCGGCTCCGTTTGCCGTATTCCAGAACATCGGCAGGATCACCAGCTGGCTGGCGGAGATGCGGCAACTTCCCTGGAACCGGGGCTTGTAAAGCCCTGCTGCCTGAGAATATAAAAAATGCGTAGCGATAACCTGCCTGATCTTTAATAGACGCGCCCCAAAACCCCCTGAGGGCATAGAACCCGGGGGTTTATTTATTAATAATGGCCGGATAACTATATATATCTATCGTTAGCTGGAACAGCATGGCACTACCGGAAATCAACACGGGTGGGTGCTAAGTTATGAGTAAATCCTTTGAGCGGGCAGTGATACTCCCACATATGGTATACTATTCAAAGGAAGGGGAAGCAAGGTCGTCATTTGGTGGTTGTTCAACGCACGGGCCTGCAAACCGGCCTATCGTCAACAATATAAAGGATTGGTAAAGAGAGGTGCAGAAAATGGGTGTCTTAGAGGTTTTTAGTGACGAGATCAAGGAGTATAGACCGAGAATCTGGCAAGATATGTACAGCGCCTGGCGGACTACCTCCGGTGTTTCTGCAACGGCTCAATAGTGACGCCCGATTAAGGCGAGAGCAGGGCTTGTAGAACCCAGGTAGTGTCGACTAGGCTTGTAAAGAGGATGTACCAGGAATGGAAGCAAAAGGTGACATCATGCTTCTTTAAGGCGCCGCGTCATCAGGTGCGGGGAGGTGCTGGCTAACGAAAAGGAGAATGCCCCTCGATCGGCACGGTAGCGTGTGCGTTTTTGGGGATAGAGGCGGACGGCTTCTGGGTAAGCCAGTAGCGGATAAGAGACACCGCTTTTAAATCCGAGAGAATATAAAAAATCGTGGAGCGAAAGCTCCACTTTTTATGTCGCTTTTTGGACAAAGGCAGGATAAAGGACGGGGCGGGTCGTAATAGCTAGTTGGGGGTTTTTAAATGAGGATCACGGGATCGCCTGTAGAGAAAATCTTCCGGGAAACATTGCCCGAAAAACTGCTGCATTACGAGGTGCGGGAGCAGCAGATCGAGATGGCCCTGATGGTGGAGAGGGCCTTGCTGCATGAGACCAACCTGCTGGCGGAGGCGGGGACCGGTACGGGCAAGAGCTTCGCCTATCTTATTCCCCTTGCCCTGGATCTGGAACAGAACGGCGGGAGGGCGGTGGTCAGCACCGCCACCATCGCCCTGCAGGAGCAGCTAGTGAGCAAGGACATCCCCCTGCTTGAGGATGTCCTGGGACTGGACCTGGGAGTGCAGCTGGCCAAAGGCAAAGGGAACTACCTTTGCTTGGTGAAGTTTATCGAGGAAACCCAAACCCCGACTCTTTTCGAGGATGCGGGGATACTGGAGCGGCTCCGGGAGTGGTCGGATCGCACCGAAACGGGGGACAAAGCAGAGCTTCCTTTTGAGCCGGGCGAGATCTGGAACCGCATCTGCCCGGACGATGCATGCCCCGGAAGGAAGTGCTACCTCTACAAGGAATGTTTTTATTTCAAGGCCAGGAACAAGCTGCAGCAGGCCCGGCTGATTGTCTGCAACCACGCCCTGTTTTTTATCGACTTGAGCATGAGATGTAACGATGTCTTTCTGCTTCCGGAATACCGGGTGGTGGTCCTGGACGAAGCCCAGCATGTAGAGGGGATCGCCCGCAACACCATGAGTACCAAGGTCTCCAGCATGCGCCTGCCGGTTCTGCTCTACCAGCTGCGCCGGAGAGAGGGGTGCAACCTGGATGCGGTCCAGAGGGCGCTGGCTCTAAACGACGAGTTTTTTGCAGTCGTAGCGGGCTGCGGCGTTTCCGGAAGCGATAAATATTTGTTGCCAAGTAATCCGGAGATCGCAAGACTGGGGGAGGAACTACAGAAGGCGGTGGAGGACACGGAGCTTTTGTTTGACGCGGATTGCGCCGGAGAACGGGAGCAGGCCTTGTTTGACTGCCTGAACCGTTACAACGCAGACCTGCGGGAAATCCTCGCCGCGGAGGATCCAGGTAAAGTTTTCTGGATCGAGAAAACCCTGTCCAGCAGGCGGCTCCTGGTAACGCTGCATGCCACCCCCCTCGACATTTCCGGACCCCTCGCCCGGAACCTGTTTGAAAACGAGCAGATCGCCAGTGTGATCCTGACCTCGGCAACTCTGAGTGTGGCCGGGGATTTCTCATATTTAAAGTCTGCGGTGGGCTGCGAGATGGCAGAAGAGCTTACCGTGGAGTCCCCCTTCAATTACGAAGAACAGTGCCTGCTCTACTTGCCGGAGGGGCTGCCGGATCCCAAGGCTGCTGATTTTCACGAGCGGGTGACTCCCTTTATCGAGGAGATCCTGCATAAAACGGAGGGACGTGCCTTTGTGCTGTTTACCTCTTACAAAGGGATGAACCAGGCCTATGAACTGCTGGCCCCCCGACTCCCCTGGAGGGTCCTCAAACAGGGGGACAGGCCAAAACAGAAACTGCTGGAGGATTTCAAACAGGACATGCATTCGGTGCTCTTTGCCACCGCCTCCTTTTGGGAAGGGGTGGATGTGCAGGGCGAGGCTCTTTCCTGTGTGATCCTGGTGAAGCTTCCCTTTTCGGTCCCCGACGACCCCATCACCGAGGCCAGGATTGAGGCCATCAAGAAGGCTGGTGGAAACGCTTTTTTGAGCTACTCCCTGCCGGAGGCGGTCATCCGCCTGAGGCAGGGGTTCGGAAGGCTGATCAGGTCGCAGCAGGACCGGGGGATCGTGGCCATCCTCGACCCCCGGGTCAAAACCATGTGGTACGGCAGGCACTTTTTGAGTTCTCTCCCCAGTTGCCGGGAGGTAACCAGCCTCGATGAGGCGGACATCTTTTGAGGAATGTCTGGTATTACTCTTAAACCGGGAGGACTCACAAAGGCGTCCTCCAACGGTTTTTCATTGAGCTTTTTCAGGAAACGGGTTATGGGCAGGCTTGTCATTATAAGGGAAAAAGACCCGGGTCGGGCGGCAGCGCCTGGATCCGGGTCTCTTAATACCAGTTCCGCTTGCGTTAACCCTGTTTGGGAAAGGCGATATTGCCCATGATCAGCGGTCTTGAGCCCGAAACGCTGTAGACCAGGCGCAGGACCTCGTTGATCTCCTGGTCCGTGGCTCCAAGTTCACGGGCGCGGTTGGCCAGCACGATCACGCCGCGTTCCGATCCGAGACAGGCGTCCAGAGCCAGGCTGATCAGGGTTTTTGTCTTGGCGTCCAGGGCACCGGGGGCGTTCGCCAGTTCCATAACCTTTGCCACCGCTTCATAAAATTCCCGATCTCGTTCAGCAACCTCCTGCATAAAGGGCGGGAGATTCGGCTTCACAATTTACCACCTCCTGTTTCTGGAGAATTTTACTTTTATCTAGTTTGTTTCTTTTTTTTCGTCTGAATTCCTGCACTTTAATAGCTGCCGGTTTGGTCAATCTCGTCTTGCAACCGATTTAGCAAGTTATTTGTTGGTAATCCGGCAGGAAAATGATGTGAAGGGTAGAAATCCTTCAAGAGAGATAGATAATAGTTGGTGCGGGTGAGAAGGGTGCAACCGGACGGCGGTGTAAATGATTCTACTAGGATCCCAAGGGTTCATCTTGCCTTTATCGGGGGTTCCGGTACTTTTTCGCTGAACTTTCCTGATGAATTAGAGTATCCAGGGGTCCAGGTTCTAGAGAGTGATTTCGTTTTGGAAACTCCCTTCGGCCCGAGTCCCCCCTTCAAGTTATTTTCTCTTCCCACGAATCCTCCACGCCGTGTCTTGACGGTCAAGATGCACGGGCGGTTGCCCGGGATATCCTGGGGGGATGCCTCCCGCCGGTTGTTCTGGGTGTTTAAAGCTGCCGGTGTGAAAAAGATCGTGGCCGAGGGAGGAGTCGGAAGTGTCAATCCCCTTCTTGACCCCCTTGATCTGGTCATACCTACCGATTATCTGGATTTTTCCCTGCGCAAGGGTATCAGCCTTGGAGAAGATTTTCTTTGTATCATGCGGCAGCCCATCTGCCCAGAGGTGCACCGGGCGCTGGTAGCGGCGGCGAAGAACTGGGAATTTGGCCGCATTTTCACCCGCGGCACGTATGTGGTGACAGAGGGGCGTCACTTTGAAAGCCCGGCAGAGGTGAGCATGTTTCGCCAGTGGGGAGGAGACATTGTGGGACAGACTTTATGCCCCGAGGTGTACCTTGCCAGGGAAATCGGAGCGTGTTACGCAGGGGTGTACCTGGTGGTAAACTACGGTGAGGGTGTCGTCAAGCCTTGGGAATACGATGTGTTGCGGGGTATCTTCTTCGACCAGGCGGCTCCTCTGGGTCGTATGCTGTTGCAGGCATTACTGGAGGTTCCTTTGGACCCCTGCTGCTGTTCGGGGTTTCGTAAACCGACCTTGCTGCACGAGGGAAATATCGGGAAGGGACGCAGCAAATAAATGGATTTTGAGGTCAAAGGCGGCCAGACTCCAGGGAAAGGGAGATAAAGACGGATGACTTCACACAGGAGTTCTTCATGCGATAAGCAAAAACTAAGGGATCCCGGGGAAAAGGACCGGATGATCGAGTCGGTACTTAAGGGGCCGCTCGGGGATATCGCGGAAAGGGTTCTTACCGGCCGTCGCCTGAGCAGGGCAGACGGGATACGCTTGGGGGAGTCAAATGACCTTCTGGCTCTTGGTGTTCTCGCCGATTACGCCCGCCAACGCCGGGTAGGGGATGATGTCTACTTTATCAACAACATCCACCTCAACCACACCAATATCTGCCGCAACCTCTGCCTGTTCTGCGCCTTTGGCCGCCAGCCGGATGCTCCCGGCGCCTTTGCCCTGACCCTTGATGAAATCGCCGCCAAGATGGAGCAGGCCAGAGCGTATTACCCGACTGAAGTCCACATTGTCGGCGGTTTGAACCCTGCCCTGCCTTTTGAGTATTACGAGGAAATGCTCAAGACTGTCAGGAGAATCCTGCCTTATGCGCACATTCAGGCTTTTACCGCTGTGGAGATCGATTTTCTGAGTGAGATTTCCGGTCTGAGTATCTGTGAGGTTTTAAACCGGTTGCGGGAGGCCGGACTTGGTTCCCTCCCCGGAGGGGGTGCGGAGATTTTTAACCCGGCTGTCCGCACTAAGCTCTGCCCCCGGAAAATCGACGGGGAACACTGGCTGGAGGTACACGCCACCGCCCACCGCATGGGATTTCGTACAAATGCCACTATGCTTTACGGGCACATCGAAACCATTGCGGACAGGGTGGATCACCTGATCCGGCTCCGGGAGCTTCAGGACGAGACCGGCGGTTTCCTGGCATTTATTCCCCTCCCCTTCCACCCACAGAACACCGCTTTTGCTCACCTGACCCGCACCTCCGGGTACGACGACCTGAAGACCGTGGCTTTGGCCCGTTTGCTCCTTGATAACTTCCACCACATTAAGTCCTTCTGGATCTTGCTCACACCAAAACTCGCCCAAATAACCTTGAATTTCGGGGCAAACGACCTGGATGGAACGGTGCGGGAGGAAAGGATCGCCCATGACGCCGGGGCGGCCACTCCCCAGTACCAGCCATCCGAAACCTTTCTGGCACTGATTCGCGAGGCGGGGCGGATCCCTGTGGAAAGGGATACCCTTTACAACGTGATACGGCGTTATGATTGAGTTTCTGTTCAGGAACCTTGAATCTGCCAGTTCATTCCTATCGTAAACCCTTGTGGAGGAGGAGAGCAACTTGGAAAAGCCCCGGCTTGGGAGAGTAGGCTACGTCAATTGCCTTCCCATTTTTTATGCCATTGAAAGTGGCCTGATCCAGCTCCCCGCCGAGCTTGTGGCGGATCACCCCAGCCGGTTGAACACCCTGCTGGCCGCCGGGAAGATTGAAGTTACGGCCGTCTCTTCGATTGCCTACGCTCACAACAGGGAATCCTGCGTGATTTTGCCCGATCTGTCAATCGCTTGTGACGGAGCCGTATGGAGTGTGGCCCTGCTGAGCAGGATGCCCGTTTCCAGGCTGAAGGGGAAGCGTGTTTCCCTGACACCTTATTCTGCCACCAGTATCGCCCTCCTCCAGATCCTGCTGAGCAAGTTTTACGGAGTCAAGGCGGAATTATTTACCCGCCCGCCCGGAGTTTCCCCATGGTGGGGGGACCCTGACGCCACACTGGTTATCGGGGACGAGGCTTTGAGGCTGACCTGTTTCCCCTCAGTCGGAGTTGCAGAAGACCGGGAATCGCCGTCAAGGGGACTGGATTATTATGTTTACGACCTGGGGGCGGAGTGGAAAAGGTTTACGGGAATGCGGATGGTTTTCGCCCTCTGGGTGGCCAGCCGGGAATTTGCAGTCCGGTTTCCCGATCTCCTGCGGGAAATCTGGAGGGCGCTGCAGGCTGCGAAAGGGTGGGGTTGCAGCCACGGAGAAACGGTTGCCGGTGTGGCGGCGCAGCTCATCGGTATGCCACCTGCGACATTAACGGAATATTTCCGGCACCTGAAATACGATTTGAGTGAACCTTACTTAAGTGGACTTCAGCATTTTTATGAATGCGCACGGCAGTGCGGCCTGATCCAGACGCCTGTTCGGATGAAGATATGGAGGGAAGTTGATGCGGACCGGATCCCTCATGGGGCAAATCGTTGACAAAATTAGGGAGGGGGAGCGCATAAACCCTGCAGAGGGCCTTTACCTGCTGGAAGAGGGTGATTTGCTTGTTCTCGGCTGGCTGGCGGATGAGGTCAGGTGGCGGAAGCATCCCGAGGGGGTTGTCACCTTTGTCGTTGACCGGAACATCAATTACACGAATATCTGCGTTTCCGGTTGCCGTTTCTGCGCCTTTTACAGGCCTCCCGGTCACCCCGAGGGGTATATCCTTAGCAAGGAGGAAATTTTTCAGAAGATCGAAGAGACCCTGGCCGTAGGGGGAACCCAAATCCTCATGCAGGGGGGGCTCAATCCCGACCTCGGCCTGGAATATTTCGAGGAACTGTTCAGGGCGATCAAGGAGCGCTACCCCATTGTTCTTCATTCCCTTTCCCCGGTGGAGATCGACTACCTGGCACACCGGAGCGGTCTCACTCTGGAGCAGGTGATTGAACGCCTACGGGCAGCGGGGCTCGATTCAATCCCCGGTGGGGGAGCAGAGATCCTGGTCGACCGTGTGCGCCGGGAAATCAGCCCCCGCAAGACGAATGCAAAGCGCTGGCTGGAGGTGATGGCTGCCGCCCACCGGCTTGGGATGAAAACGACCGCCACGATGATGTTTGGGAGCAGGGAGAGCTTTGCTGACAGGATTGCCCATTTTGATGCGGTGCGTTCCCTCCAGGATGAAACCGGAGGCTTTACGGCATTTATCCCCTGGCCTTACCAGCCCGGCAATACTGAGTTGGGTGGCAATGCGGTTTCGGCTTGGGATTATTTACGTACCCTGGCGGTAAGCCGCATTTATCTGGATAACATCCCGAATATCCAGGTTTCCTGGGTGACACAGGGGGTCAAGATCGCCCAGGTGGCCCTGGCCTTCGGGGCCAATGACTTTGGCTCCACCATGCTGGAGGAAAATGTGGTGCGGGCGGCGGGAGTTTGTAATTCCAGTTCCGAGCAGGAACTTGTGTCGCTGATTAAAAATGCCGGATTCAGCCCTGCCCAGCGGGATAATCTCTATCGCATTCTGAAGTATTATTAGAGCCAAGAAGCATCCTTTGGTATCCGATGGCCAGTGTTTGGCAAGAGGTTTTGATAATGGGAAGGGTAGCCGAAAAGGGTGAGCACCTACCTGATCAGCCCCCTGGCGGCCAGCCTGGCGCGCACTGAGGGGTAGTAATCCAGGTTGGTGTGGGGGAGGAACCGTGACCCCACGAACTTGTTCATGAAGCTTTGGTTGACATTTAGCTCGAAGTAAGTGATCCGGGAGGCGATCTCCTCCACCTCCTGGAGCTTCTCCTCCGAGAGGAGCACCTGCCGCGCCCCCTCCAGGGAGCTGTTACCCAGCTGGATCATCCTTTCCCGGGGGATGTCGGGGTACAGCCCGATGGTCACCGCCGATTCCAGGTCCAGGTGCCGGCCGAAGGCCCCGGCGGCGTAGAAGTGCGTGATATCCCCCATGCCGCAGCCCACACTCTCCAGGAGCACCTCGACGGCGGCATTGACCGCTCCCTTGGTGCGCAGGAAGTTATTGATGTCGTTCTGGGTGATGACGATCTCCCGGCCGTTGGCTGATTCGTTCGCAGGGACGAGGGTGAAGGAGTCTCGGCCGTCGGCCAGATGCCCGGCCCGGTCAATCAGCCCGGCCAGCAGCAGTTCGGCCAGGCAGTCCACCAGACCGGAACCGCAGATACCGGCCGGTTTGCCTTCCCCGATAACGTGGTAGGTGACCCGGCCGTCCGGCTGGATGCGGACGCGGTCGATGGCTCCCGCTTCCGCCCGCATACCGGCGGCCACCACACCCCCCTCCAGGGCGGGGCCTGCCGCCCCGGCGCAGGCCACCAGCCAGTCCCAGTTGCCCAAGATAATCTCCCCGTTGGTACCGATGTCCACCAGCAGGGAGACCTCCTCCCGGCGGTGCATCCCGCTTACCAGAATCCCGGCCACCACATCCCCTCCTACGTAGCTACCGGTGCTGGGCAGGCAGTAGAGTAACCCCTGGGGGAGGACCTGCAGCCCCACATCACCTGCTTTCAGGAACCCGGGGTTGCTGAGCACCGGGATGTAGGGCTCACGGCAGATGCGGCTGGCATCCAGGCCAAGGAGAAAGTGAACCATGGCCGTGTTGGCGCCACAGACCACAGCGGCGATCTCCTCCCCAGTGATGCCGGCCTCTGCACAAAGTCTGGCGATTAGGCCGTTCAGGGTTTTGACAATGGCCTCTTGTAGCAACCCCGGCCCGTCTGACTCCATGGTCAGGAAGATGCGGGTCAGTACATCTTCCCCGTAGCTGACCTGGCCGTTATAGTCTGCTGCGGTACCCAGGCTGGCTCCGGTCTGGAGGTCTAACAGCCGGGCGACCACGGTGGTGGTACCGATATCCACCGCCAGCCCGTAATGCCGGCTGGTGGTATCCCCGGCCTGGAGTTCCAGGAGCTTCCACCCCTGGGTTGTGCGCCCCAGCAGGGCGGTGATCTCCCAGTTTTGCTCCCGGCATACCTGGGGTAATTTTCGCATCAGGGGGAGTGGCACCTGAATCCGGCCAAAGGAGGGAAAAAGCGCCTGGCTGAGCCGGTCCAGGTCGCTCCGGTTATCCGCCAAACTGGGGGGCGTCAACTGTAACCTGATTTTCCTGGTAAGGGGAGCGAGCTGAACCTCTTCTTCCAATCCTGTGAGCAGGATGGTGCTGCTGTCTTTACTTTTATTATTTTTCTTCTCCATGGCTGTTCCTCCGCCCGAGCCGTTAAATGATGGTCTGAACCTGGCTCTCTGCAGATAGTTCTTAGTTCTTCTTTTGATACCTGAACTCCTGCCTGGCTGGCCTGTAAGGGGTAGGTTTCTGATTAGATAAAAAAATAAATCAGGCGGGATGAGATGAGGGTAGATTAAACCACCTTTTACGAACGGGGGATTCCCTGATGGGGAGCCGCCGGGAACCGTTGCTGGTAGTTGTAGATGATCCGGGAGATCTCCGCGATGTTGCGGAAGCCCGTGTCTTCGTCTGTTATCCCCTGGGAGAGCACCACCAGGATGTAGGGGCGCTTGCCGAAAACGATCCCCATGTCGTTGGCCACCCCGTTGATGCTACCTTCCTTGTGGGCGGCCTGCAGCTCGGGGGGGAGTTTCCCGGGGAGTCCTACGTGGAAGATGGTGTGCGAGAGATCGTTGATGAGCCTTCCGCCCGGTTCCGGATTTTCTCTTGCGAACCGGGCAACCGCTTCCACAATGGCTCCCATGTCCCTTGCCGTTGTCAGTGCGCTCCCGTAAGGCCTGGTGGTGTTAGGGGCTATGCTTTTGATATAGTTCATGACATTGCCGTAACCCAGGTAGCGCACCAGCATATTATGGGCCACGTTATCGCTGATGGTGATGGAAACCGTTGCCAGGCAGCGCAGGGAAAAGGTGTCCCCGTCCCGCGCTGTATACTGCAGGGCTCCTGCCCCTACCTGATAGTCGCTTGCCCTGTCATACCGCACCCGGTCGCTCCAGTGGAGCTTGCCGGCCGCCACCTGCCGGTAAAGGTAAAGGACCACAGGCACCTTGATGCAGCTTGCGGGAGGTATGGGGACATTTTCATTGATCCCGAAGGTTTGGCCGGATTCCAGGTCTTTGAAATATATGCCGTAGGTTCCCGGCAGGGTGTTCAGGTAGCCGGCGACTTCCTGCCTGAGGGGCCCGTAGTCCGGTTTCCCCGGAGACGGCGGCAGGGGTTTTAATTGCTGGGGGCCGAGCAAGTGCCCCAGCAGCAGAACAAAAAGGAAAACCGTGGCTGCCAGAGACAAGGCCGTAATCGCCCGGTACTTTCCTCGCAACCGCAACGCTCCCGTAATATATTTCTCCAGTGCAGGGCTTCTTCGCGCCGCTCTTTCTAGGAACGGTTTCAGCTTTTCCCAAAGAACATACAAAGCCAGGCAAAATTTGTAATCGGCTTTTCTGTAGGAGGGTTCCAACCTCTTTCTTATCTCAAAGACCTTGGCGACGATTCTATCTATAATCTTTTGGAGAGTGGGCACGATACTCA
>CADDZA010000020.1 GCA_902812435.1 Clostridia bacterium | reverse complement strand
CGCAAAACGTGTGCCTATGCATTTTTCGTTTTTGCCTCGGTTCCGAACCCGCTAACCCTTGATATTAAAGGATCGCTCTTCGAAATTATCGCTAAAAATGCCTCGGTACTGTCGAACTCCGGTCTGTAGTTATCTTGGAATCACCTTATTGGATATTCCCTATTTCAGCATCTTCTGTTTTCTTAATAAGGTTTTTGCTCTTCGTTCCGCTTTTTCGTAAAACCCTTCGTGGGGGCTTACTATGAACACGAGACAAACTTGCTCAGCCTCCCTAATCATATAAGCGGCCCGATAAGCCACACCTTCCAGAGAGAACTCCAAAGCTCTGACCCCTCGTAAACTACCTTTTAACGGGTGGCCTTTGAGCGGGTTTTGCTTGAGCTCCAGGATCTCTCTGACAGCCCTTTCCGTTAAATCCCGCAACCTGAGAAGATCTTTTTCAGCGTTTCTGGTTAGGTGCACTTCAAAAGAGGTGCTCATAGGCGGATGTTGTGCTCCCGGGCGAATTCTTCTATTGTACGGGTTCGCCCTTTATGGTGCTCCTTAATGGCGTGTTCAGCCAGGACGTCAAAAGGGCTTACCGCAGGAGCCATGCGAACCTGCTTAACTTCCGGCTCATATTTGAGGAAAACAGCGTCCCCCGTTTCCAGCCCCAGGGCCTCCCTCATGTTTTTAGGCAAGGTGACCCTGCCTTTGTTGTCTATCTTTACAACAGCCTGGTTTACATCACTCATACCTACAACCTCCTTTGTGGGAAAGTCCTACTAATATTAGTATATCCCACGTCTTCTAGAATTTCTATCTGCTTTTTTAAGGTTATCTTGAGATGTTAAAACGCCCCGGCAAACGCCGGGGCAGCTGGGATTAAAACCTTTCGTAGGACACCACTTCGTCCAGCCTCTTCCTCGGCCGCGCCGCTGGGCTTTCGGCCGGGTAGCCCAGCGGGGTCATGGCCACCACCCGGACACCGGCGGGAATTCCTAAAATCTCCTTTACCTGTTTTTCGTCGAAGTGGCCGAGCCAGCAGGTGCCGAGCCCCAGCTCGCAGGCCTCCAGGATCATGAAGGAGAGGGCGATGGAGGCATCGATGGCATAGGCGGGTTGCCCGCACATCATGATCTTCTCGGGTTCTGTACCGCAGACCACCAGCACCACCGGGGCGGTTCCCAGGAACTTCTGGCCTCCCGCCGCCTCCACCAGCCTTTTCCTTGTCTCCTGGTCCCTGACGACGATGAACTTCCAGTCCTGCCGGTTGCTGGCCGACGGCGCCAGCCGGCCGGCTTCCAGCACCCGGTTCAGCTTCTCTTTCTCAACCTCTCTTGCACCGTAAGCCCTAATGCTTCTTCTCGCCTTAATGGCCGCAAGGACATCCATGAGATTACCACCTCCGGTAGCATTTGCCTGTGATCAAAATTATAGCAACCGGTGGGCATTCAAGCCAAGCCGCCCTATCCCTTCCCTTAATGACAGGTTTAAATTTCCTACGGGAAGTTCCCCGGTTGGGAGGAAAGGCGCAGGAAAGCTGCCGCAGCGAATGAGTGTACGCTCTTGATCCCGGATGTATATGGCGTATAATAGTATCGAAACACGATAACGGTAGGCGATACCGAATCTGAGGGAGATCAGGGATAGTTATTATGGAGGCAAAAGTTATCCGTAAGTTGTTTCTGGGATTTATCCAGGTTCATATTCTGTTCCATGCCAGACAGGAGCCTTTTTTCGGGGTGTGGATGCTTGAAGAGTTGCAGCGGCACGGCTACCGGCTCAGCGCGGGGACGCTCTACCCCATCCTGCACGACCTGGAGGCAGGGGGCTTGCTAAAAAGGGAAGAGCGGGTGGTTGAGGGCAGGGTGAGGAAATACTACACCATCACCGCTAAGGGGAGTGATGTCCTGGAGGAAGCAAAACAGAAGGCCCGGGAGCTTTTGAAGGAGATCGGCTGTTAGACAACTTACCTTCAGTGACATGACCTTTCCTGCCGGGGCAGTAAGGGATGGGTCACCGGAGATCTGGAAGGAGGCCAGTTACTTGTTTTGCTTGCGTGGAGTCGGATATCGGGACATTCTGGACATTGAAAGACTGGAAATCCCGGAGGGAAAAGTAACCTGCATTGTCGGGGAAAGCGGCAGCGGAAAGACAACCCTACTGCGGCTGTTGAACAAGCTGATAAGCTACGATAACGGGGACATAGTTTACAAGGGCCACTCCCTGAAGGACATCGATTCCGTTGAATTGAGGCGAAGGGTTGTCATGCTTCCCCAGACACCCGCCATCTTCCCGGGGACGGTATGGGACGACCTGCTGATCGGACTGGTATTTTCCGAAAAGCCGTTGGTGGGGGAGAAAAAGCTCCTGGAAATCATGAAAATGGTTCATTTAGACAAGGGCTTCGATGAGGACGCCGAAAAACTGTCGGGTGGGGAGAAGCAGAGACTGGCTTTGGGCCGGGTGCTGCTGCTGGACCCGGAGGCCTTTTTGCTCGATGAGCCATCCTCTGCCCTGGACGAGGATACGGAAGAGGTGGTCATCGGGGGTCTGGTGAAATACGTCAGGGAGAGGGGCAAAACAGTGGTCATGGTCACCCATTCGAAACAGGTCGCCCGGTCTTTTTCCGATAAAATCGTCGAGATCAGCCACGGGAGAGTGGTAAGTTGCTGGGAGGGGTAGCTGTGAGGGGTATCATCGAGTTGCAAATGTGGCAGGTGGCGGTCGCCTATATATTTATTGTGATCCTGTTGTTCATCGTGAGAGCCAGGGGCATCCCGAGAGAAAAGGAGATCCTGGTTGCCAGCCTGCGCATGACTCTGCAGCTAGTATTGACGGGGTACATCCTTGCCTACGTTTTCACCAACAGCCATCCCCTGTACACACTCCTTGCCATCGCCATCATGGAGGCCTTTGCCGTTTACAATATCTACAAGAGGGTGAAGACCCCCCTTTCACCCCGGCTCAGGGAGATCATAGCCGTGTCCATGGTTACCGGTACCCTGGCCAGCCTCTTTTATTTTTTGCTGGTGGTCGTCCGCATCTCCCCCTGGTATGACCCCAGATATGTGATCCCCATTGCCGGTATGCTCATCGGGAACTCTATGACAGGGATTTCCCTGGGGTTGAGCCGTCTGGTGGACGGTATGCGAACCCAGCAGCACCTGGTAGAGGCTGCTCTGATGCTCGGGGCCACCCCGGGGGCAGCCTCAAAGCAGATCGTCAATGCCTCCTTTGATGCGGCCATTCTTCCCACCATAAACTCCATGGTGGGGATGGGGATCGTTTTTCTGCCAGGCATGATGACAGGCCAGATCCTGTCGGGGGTATCCCCCTTAACTGCCATTGAATACCAGATCGCTATTATGCTGGGAATCCTGGGGTGTGTCGCCCTGACGGTGGTTATGTTTGTCCAGCTGGGATATAAGACCTTTTTCAACGAGGAGTGCCAGCTTGATCTTCAATAAATTGTTTACGGGGATTGCGTTGATGCTATGGATTGCGGATTTTGGTTGTGCTGAAAGGGGGGAATCCCTATCCGGAGATTGATTGTGGGCGTGATGGGTGGCGGTGAAGGTGCCTCGCCGGAGGCCTGCCGTGCGGCTTACCAGCTGGGGATGCTGATCGCCGCTGAGGGCTGGATCCTGCTCAACGGCGGGAGGCCGGCAGGGGTGATGGAGGCCTCGGCGAAGGGTGCCAAGGAGAATGGGGGGCTGACCGTAGGGATCCTCCCCGACCGCGACAGCTGCTTTGCTTCCGAGTACATCGACATCCCGATTGTGACCGGGATGGGGGATGGCCGCAATTACCTGAATGTCCTGACAAGCGATGTTGTGGTCGCCCTCCCCGGCGGGGCAGGCACGGTTTCCGAGATCGCCCTGGCCCTGAAGAACCGGAAGACTGTGATCCTGCTCGATTTCGATCTGGGGAAGATTTTTGACCGCTACCGGGAAGAGGGGCTCCTGGAATCCGCGGCCACCCCGGAGGAGGCGGTGAAGTTGATCAGGGCACTGTTTCCAGGCGGCTAGATCAGGTATAATACAGGCGTAGCAGCAGGTTTCCGGCCCCCGGCCCGAATCAGGGGGTGGCTGCCCGTGGGTTGGTGGCCGGAGCATTGAGTTTTCCGCATTATCCGGGGTGAGCATCGCTTGTGTTTGTCTGGTTTGAGAAAGGACTTCACAAAAAACCGGTAAAAATCTGGCTTGAGGAGATCGGCCAGGTGGAGGATGGCTGCCGGCAGCAGGTCACCAACCTCTCCAACCTCCCTTTTCTTCACGGCTGGGCCGCCCTGATGCCCGACTGCCACGCCGGTTACGGGATGCCCATCGGCGGTGTGATCGCCACAGAGGGAGTGATCATCCCCAATGCGGTGGGGGTTGACATCGGGTGCGGGGTCTGTTTTGTCCAGACGGACATTCCCGCAGTGTTGCTCAAAACGGTGGAGACGGGAGAAGGGAAGCTGATCCGGGCTGTTATAAATTCCATCCTGCGCAGCATCCCTCTCGGCTTCGACCATCACAAGAAAAGGCAGCCCTGTTTCGCCCTGGACCGGGCAGCCGCAAGCATCCCCCGGGAGCACCTGGTCCCGGAGTTGAAGCCAGAAATCGAAGACGGGTATTACCAGGTGGGCACCCTGGGGGGCGGAAACCACTTCATCGAGCTTCAGGAAGACGAGGAGGGGATGACCGGGATTATGCTGCACTCCGGCAGCCGCAACTTCGGCTACAAGGTCTGCCGCTACTTCAACAGGGTTGCCCGGGAGCTGAACGCCAGGCGCTACCCCTCCTATCCGGCAAACTACGACCTGGCCTTTCTGCCGGTGGACTCGGAGGAAGGGCGGCAGTACATCAGTTGGATGTCCCTCGCCCTGGATTTCGCGGCGGAGAACAGGGCGAAAATGATGTTTAAGGTAAAGGAGATCCTGTTCGAACTGGTCAAGAAGTATGCGGGTTTCGACGGCAGCCCGGTGGGCGATGAGGTCAACTGCCACCACAACTACGCCTCCTGCGAAAACCATTTCGGTAAAAAGGTCTGGGTGCACCGCAAGGGGGCGATCCGGGCGAGGCGCGGCGATATCGGGATCATCCCCGGGTCGATGGGGAGCTATTCTTATATAGTGGAGGGGCTTGGGAATCCCGAAAGCTTTCATTCCTGTTCGCACGGGGCGGGGAGGATCGCTTCCCGGGCGCAGGCGAAAAAGTCCTATACGGTGCAGGAGGTCGTGGAGGATCTCGAACAGTTGGGGGTAACTCTGGGGAAGCACAGGAAAGCCGACATTGCCGAGGAGTGCCGGATGGTCTACAAGGACATCGACTTCGTGATCCGGCAGCAGCTGGATTTAATCAAACCCATCAAGAAATTAAGGACGATCGGAGTGGTTAAAGGCTAGTTAAAGGCTAAATCTTTCCCGCAATAAACGAATGTTGCTAAGCCAATTACCGAATTTTGCCCATCCCCAATCTGAAAAGCGAGTCAGGGCGTTTTAAATTTATCCCTTCAGGTCAAGATTTATCCGTGAGTGAGCTATACCCCAACAGTCAAGATTTTAAGCAAGTGATCGCGCGTTCTTGCCATATTGCCTGCTGGGGTGGTATTATACCTGTAGACTCTAATTAGTCCAATTTAGGAACTTGTGGGTGGACCATCTCCCGGAAGCAGGCCAAAGCAACAAGAGATGGTCCTTCGCTTTTTTAGTATTTTAGCACATTGTTTTTCAGAGGGCTACCTTAAAAAGTTGATCTCCGCCCCTGCGACACAAGGAGAATGAAATAAGCAGATGAAGACAAGAGCTCCTAACACCGGCAGGATACGTACATTATCTTTACAACAAGTTGTGTGTGCTACTGTCGGTTCCCTCATTGCATTGACCATTGTGGTTTCACTGTATATTGCCAGTTACCTTACAGACAGCCACATGTTTAAGAACAGCCAGGAATCCTTAAAAAAAGACCTCGCTTTAAGCTATGCCCTTATCGATCAGCAATATCCCGGGTCCTGGGAGGTTAAGAACGGCAAGCTCTACAAGGGCGACACGCTGATCAACGAAAACTTCGCCATCGTTGATAACATCATGGCCATGACTGGCGATATGGTAACCGTCTTTCAGGGCGACACCCGGATTACTACGACGGTCAGGGACAGGCAAGGCAAACGGATTCTCGGCACCAGGGCAGCGCCCAAGGTCGTGGAAACGGTGTTGAAAAAGGGCAAGAACTACTTAGGGAAGGCTGACGTCGCCGGTGTACCCTACCTTACCGCCTACATGCCGCTAAAAGACGCGACAGGCCGGGTGATCGGGATGTGGTTCATCGGTCTTTCCCTGGACCGCGTGCATGCTGCCGTAATTTCGGTCACCCGGCAGCTCTCCCTGGCCGGCGTGGTTGTTTTTGCCATAGCCATACTCATCCTGATTCTTTTGACCAACAGCATTACAGACCCCCTTCACCGAACCGCTACCGCTTTCAAGCAGATCGCGGAGGGAGATCTGACCGTCCGTATCCCCCCGCAGCGCTTCCGCGCCCTGGCCATTATGACGGAAGCGGCGAACCAGATGACGGCTCGCCTATGTGATCTCATCGTCCAGCTAACCCGGATCTCCAAGGAGTTTGAAGCCATCTTCCAGGGTTCCGGCGATGCTATGCGGATCATCGGAACCGACTTCCGCATTCGGGCCCAAAACCGGCGTATGGTTAAACTATCCGGCGTACCGGATGATCAGGCGGTGGGAGAGAAGTGTTTTATGTCCTTTCGCCATCCCTTCTGCGGCGGCAGTAAATGCATTATGCACCGCATCCTCTCCGGTGAGGAACTGGTAGAAGTGGAGACCCAGATGAGCTGCCCCGACGGGAAGACGGTGTTCGTGGAACTCATCGCTACCCCACTACGGGACGAAACGGGGAAAATCACAGGGATTATCGAGAGTTTCCGGGACATCGAGGCGCGCAAGCAAATGGAAGAGCAACTCCGCTACATATCCATGCACGACCCCATGACCGGCCTCTACAATCGCGCCTACTTTGAAGAGGAAATGCGCCGGGTGGATCTCGCCCGACAGGGTCCGGTCAGCATTTTCGTCGTCGACGTTGATGGACTCAAAATCATCAACGATACCCTGGGTCACCAGCAGGGTGACGAACTCTTAAAGGCCGCCACCCAAGCGTTTCGCCACGGCTTCCGCATCGGCGACTGTGTGGCCCGGATCGGCGGAGATGAATTTGCAGCCATCCTCCCCCACACCGACCACGACACCGCCAAGCGTATCTGCCAGCGTATCCGTACAGCCGTGACGGCCTACAACAACACCGCCAACCCAATAGTGCCGTTGAGCCTATCCCTCGGTGTGGCCACCACCAGCGACCCGTCCATAAACCTTTCCGACCTGTTCAGAGAAGCTGATAACAATATGTACCGGGAGAAACTCCTCTCAAAAACCAGCGTCCGTAACGCCACCGTTCAAGCCCTGATAGCCGCCCTGGAGGCCCGGGACTTTGTTACGAAGGGACATATCGACCGCCTGCAACACCTCGCTGCCGCCCTCGGTGAGGCTATCGGTCTCGACGAGCCCAGGCTGGCCAACGTCAGGCTGCTAGCCCAGTTCCACGACATCGGCAAGGTAGGCATCCCCGACTGCATCCTCTTTAAGCCCGGCCCTTTAACCCCAGAGGAGCGGCGGGAAATGCAACGCCATTGTGAGATTGGGCACCGTATCGCCCTCTCCTCCCCGGTCCTGGCGCCTATCGCCGACCTCATCCTGAAGCACCACGAGTGGTGGAACGGCGAGGGTTACCCCCTTGGCTTGAAAGGCGAGGAGATCCCCCTCGAATGCCGTATCCTGGCCATTGTCGACGCCTACGACGCAATGACCAGCGACCGTCCCTATCACAAAGCCATGCCCGGTGAGGAAGCTTTCCGCGAACTGCTCCGCTGCGCCGGAACGCAGTTCGACCCTTCCCTCGTTCAGAAATTCATATCCCTGAATCCTCTCTCAATTAAAGCGGATGATGGAAAACCTTTTTGACCGGCAAAGACAAATCTTCTTGAACTAAAGCCGCAAGGTGGCCCAATCATTAAATTTTTGAATAGGCATCAACCTGATATTTCACTTGTGTAACCGCCCTGAGTCCCTCCAGACATCTACACCGCACCCCCGGCAGCCTTAAACAGGGCCAGGACCTCCGCAGCCTTCCCCCTGTTCCGGCCGTCACAGCTGATATTCCGCTGTACGCCAAAAGAGATGATCTGTGCCGATGCATAGACAGTTCTCGTAAACTCCGTGTCGTGATTGGACAGAAGCACAGGTATCCCCCGGCCTGCCAGTCTTTCGGCCTCCCGGGCCAGGGCACGCTGCTCTTCCAGTCCGAAACCATCGCTGCTATATGAAGTAAAGTTTGCGGTACCGGAAAGCGGCACGTAAGGGGGATCGCAGTAGACCACGTCCCCGGGTTCGGCCATCGCCATGGATTCCCGGAAGTCGCAGCACAGAAAAACCGCCCTTTGGGCCTTTTCCCAGAAAAACAGCATTTCCCTTTCAGGGAAATACGGCTTCCGATAGCGGCCGAACGGCGTATTGAACTGGCCGGAGGAGTTGTACCTGCACAGGCCGTTGTAGCAGTGCCTGTTGAGGTAAACGAAAAGGGCGGCTTTTTTGCGCCGGTTTCCGGTCATGTTAAACTCCTGGCGCAGCTCGTAGTATCTTTCCTGGGTATTGTTTTCAGGAACAAAATAAGTCTTGCAGTATTCTATGAACCGCGGGCCGTACTTCTGGAGATACTGGTAGAGATTAATCAGTTCCTGGTTGTTGTCGCATAAAAGATAGGCCGGATAGTAGGTATTCAAGAACACGGCTCCCGAACCGACAAAAGGCTCGATCAATCGCTTGCCGGGTGGCAGTTGCTCCTTGATGCGATTGATGATCTGGTATTTGTTGCCGGCCCACTTCAAAAACGGTCTCATTTGTTTCCTCCCCTTTTATCTTTCTTCACTGCGCCGGCTTTTCCTTTTATTAATAAGGTCCGGGATCCGGTGGATTTTAACAGGGAAAAGGTGGTATACTGGCATTGCGGGAGATCGGTACGCTGGGAGGGATTAAAGATGTCCATGCCATTCACGGGAGAAGCGGGTAAAGAGGCGGCCTGCACCTACGAGGATTACCGCAGGCTGCCCGAGGGGAGCTTAAAACAGCTTTGCCTTATGGTGAAAAGGTGATATAATACTGGTGGGAAGCAGCGCGGAGAGATGGCTGAGTTGGTCGAAGGCGCTCGACTGGAAATCGAGTAGGCGGGGCTTAAACCTCGCCTCGTGGGTTCGAATCCCACTCTCTCCGCCATATTTTATCTCCGGCGCCCATAGCTCAACTGGATAGAGCGACAGACTTCGGATCTGTAGGTTGGGGGTTCGATTCCCTCTGGGCGCGCCATAGGCCGGATATATGTTTGGTCGTGCTAGACGGGGAGGTAGCGGTGCCCTGCACCCGCAATCCGCTAGAGCGGGGTCGAATTCCTGCCCGAGGGTTAATCTTGTGGGGCCGCCCGGAGTAAGGGGCGTTGACGTTTGGGTCCCGCGCAGCGGGAACCCATGAACCCCGTCAGGTCCGGGAGGAAGCAGCGGTAAGTGGTGCTTCCCGGGTGCCGCGGGAGTGCCTGAACCGAGCCAACTGCTCCGGTAACGCCCGGAAGGTTTTATTCGAAGGCAGGTGCACGGCCATTTAAATTTCTGGCAAAAGCGGCTTAGAGAGGCCGCTTTTTTGTACCTTGCGCCGTCCCGGTACCTGTGCCTGCCCAAAGATGCTCCGGGTTGTCCCCGGTTTGCTCGCTGTACTCCGGTGGCATCCTCTCTGGGATTCGCTGTAAACGGCGGCAAATCGGGTCCTGTGAAGCCATGCATGGCGCATGGTTCCCTGTCTCGACTTCCTGTCTCGATTCGAATGCCGTTAACCGCTTCCCGTCAAGCGCGATGCGGTGGGTGGGACTCGCGCCTGCGAGGGCAAAAACTTTTTCCGTCTTCCGGGGCGCCACTCAAGCGGCAAATTATTGTTGTCGCCGCTACAAGGAAAACCGGACCGGAACGGCGAATTCCACAGTGTTTGCTATTTAAAGGGAGATGTACTATATTGGAGTTGTGCGGGAAGGCGGTCATTTGAGCTTTCCGCTCAGATTGGGCAGATAACGACGGAAGGGGGACCGGGCATGGAGCAGCTTGCTTTATACAGGGAGTGGCGCCCGCAGTTCTTCCGGGACGTGGTGGGACAGGACCACGTCTGCCGGACCCTGAGGAACGCCATCGTCCTCGGGCGGCTTGCGCATGCCTACCTTTTCTGCGGGCCGCGGGGGACGGGCAAGACCAGCACGGCGCGCATCCTGGCCAAGGCCGCCAACTGCCCGAACAGCCGGGACGGGGAGCCCTGCAACAGTTGCGAGTCGTGCCGGAGCATCACCGCAGGCACGGCCTTCGACGTCCTGGAGATGGACGCCGCCTCGCACCGGGGGATCGAGGAGATCCGAGACCTCAGGCAGAAGGTGGGCTTCGCCCCGACGGCCGGGAGGTTCAAGTTCTACATCATCGACGAGGTACACATGCTCACCGGCGAGGCCTTCAACGCCCTTTTGAAAACCCTTGAGGAGCCCCCCCGCCACACCGTTTTTGTGCTGGCCACCACGGAGGCTCACAAGGTTCCGGCCACGATACTCTCCCGCTGCCAGCGCTTTGACTTCCGGAGACTGGGCCGGGATCTGATTGCCGCTCACCTGGATCGTGTGGCGCGAGAAAAAGGCTGGAGGGTGGAGCCCGAAGCCCTGAGCCTGATCGGCAGGCGGGCGGGAGGTGCCCTGCGGGATGCTCTGGGCCTGCTCGATCAGGCCGCGAGCTTTACCGGCGGGCATGTCACCGCCGCCGGCGTGGAGGCACTGACGGGGACCCTCGGCGAAGAAGCCCTGAAGCCCGTCCTGGATGCGGTTTATCGGGGGGATGTCCCCTCCCTGCTGGAGCAGCTTGAAGGCTTTTCCGCCAAGGGGTGCGAGCCACGCCAGATCCTGTACCAGATGACCGACTACGCCCGGGATGCCCTGTTTGCGGCCCGGAGCGCGGGGACGGAGACGGAGTGGCACGCCGCAGTGCTGCGCGGCCTGGCGGTGGCGGACGCCGAGATGAGGGGAAGCAGCCGCCCGGACCTGGTCCTGGAGCTCGCCCTCCTGCGGCTGGCGGACGCAAGCCCCTTCCGGAAAGGCGCCGCTGCCGGTTTGCGAAAGGACGTACGCCCCGGGGCGCCCTCCCGGGCGGAAAGGGCGATTGCCGGAGCACAGGATGACCGGAGAGACAGGCCGATCGGAGGCGGCAGCGAGGATGGCGCGGAAACCGGTTCTGCCCGGGATGGACGGAGAGATGCCGGCGGTAAAAGTCCCGCTCTTTTGGAGCCATCGCCGGGATATGGAACGAGGGCTCCGCTGGAAAAAGCGCAAGGTGCCCCACAGGGCGCCCAGGGGGGAAGGGAACAGGGGGAAACGGATCTTGCCGCCCTGCGCAAATTCCTGCAGGGGCGTTTCAGGAAACAGCCCCTGATGGGGCAGGTTCTGGCAGCGGCAGAGATCAGGCAGGCCGGCGGCAGGATCCTGATCAGCGCCCCTCCCCCCTTTGGGATGCTCCTGCAGAAGGAGGAAAACCGGCGCAGTTTGCAGGAGGGGCTGCGGGAATTCGACAGCGGGCTGGAGCTGGAGATAGGGGAGAATGCCTCCGACCGGGAGGAACGGCCGGAGATGCAGGCCGGCACTGCGCCGGGAGACGGCACGAACCGTCGTGAGGAAGGAATCAAGAGGAGTGACGCAGCCGCAGGGCCGGAAGAGGGTGTTGACGACCCGGTGGTGGGCGTGGCGCTCTCCCTTTTCAAAGGAAAACTTATTAAGCGAAGGGAAGATGGTGATTAGGTGAGTTTCGGCAACATGCAAAAAGTGATGAAGCAGGTTCAGAAAATGCAGGCGGACATGGCGCGCCTGCAGGAGGAGCTGGGGAACGTCACCGTAGAGGGTCAGGCGGGCGGCGGGGCAGTCAAAGTTGTGGCAAACTGCCACCAGGAACTGGTCAGCGTCAAGATAGACCGGAATGCGGTTGATCCCGATGACCCCGAACTTTTGGAAGACCTTGTTCTGACGGCTGTAAACGAGGCCTTGAGAAAGGCGCGGGAGACGGCGGCGCGGGAAATGGAAAAGATCACCGGGGGCTTGAAAATTCCCGGCCTCTTCTAAGAAACGGGTGAATAAGGTTGCAGCTGTATCCGGAACCCCTGGTCTTTCTAATCGAGGCCCTGCGCAAACTGCCCGGTATCGGTCCCAAAACCGCACAGCGGCTTGCCCTGTATCTTCTGCATGCCCCGGTGGATGAGGCGGAGACCCTGGCACGGGCAATTCTGGATGCCCGGGAGAAGCTCTTTTTTTGTTCCATTTGCGGGAATTTCACCGACGTCAACCCCTGCCGCTTATGCAGGGACGAAAGCCGCGACCATTCCTTGATCTGTGTGGTGGAGTGGCCGCGGGATGTCGTGGCCATAGAGCGGACCCGGGAATTCAAAGGGGTCTACCACGTGCTGCACGGCGTTCTGTCCCCAATCGACGGCATCGGTCCGGACGATCTGAAGATCTCGGAATTGCTCAGGCGGGTCCAGGGAGGAAATGTCCGGGAGGTTGTGCTTGCCCTCAACCCGAACGTGGAGGGGGAAGCCACCTCTCTCTACCTCGCCCGGCTGCTCAAGCCGCTGGGGGTGAAAGTGACCCGTATCGCGCACGGCCTCCCGGTGGGAGGCGACCTGGAGTTTGCCGATACAGCAACCTTGAGCCGCTCATTTCTTGGGAGGCACGAGATCTAACCCGGCACTCACCCATACTCGTGCGGAACTCAATACGGATTCGCAGAGGTTGGAACAAGAAGAATGAATTGTGCAACAAATCCTTCTAAATCACTTGGTTACGTTGATTATTGGGCCAACCTTTTCATTGGCCTTGAAAATGGGACAAAAGAGGGAATATTGATTTGAGTGCCGGGCTGGCAAGTATTGCCTCCATCCTTCATATAATATACTAACTAATCATGAGGGATGGGGGGTGGCTCCGGTGGCCGGATGGTTGGAGAACCTGCTCCGGAGTTTTTCTGGACAATTCTGGGAAGGCGGCAGCAATCTTCCCAGTGATGAGACGGTGCTTGCGGAGGCGCACCGGGACTGGCTGGCAGCCAGGGAGTTTTTTGATCATGCCACGGATCCGGATTTGATCGATTACGCCATTCTTTCCCTCCAGGCCGCAGAAAAGCGATACGTCTACCTGTGGAAAAAGGCGCGCCAGAAGTCCGGGAGGGAAGAGGTGTGACAGGTACCGTACTCGGCTTGCTTTTCGGCCTTTTTTTGTTGTTTCTGGTGGGACAGGCTTTATGGGGCCCCCTCCGTTTTCTGCTGAAAATCGCCGTCCGCTTTGCCCTGGGCGGTTTGGTCCTCTTTCTCGTCAACTTTTGCACGGCCTTCTGGGGCTGGCATTTCGGCGTCAACGCCTTAAGCGCTTTCACCGTGGGGATCCTGGGCTTCCCGGGTCTCCTCCTGCTCGGCCTCCTCAAATATTTCTTTCCCTTCTAAGGCATATGAAAACTGGTACCATACCTTGATTGGTATCAGTTTTTGTTATATACTCTGGATTAAATATGCTACACTAATCGCATGTCCCCCGCAGAAAAGAAGTGAAATAATTGCCCCGTGTGATTGAGGCCTACATCGGAGAATATGCGAGCGGCAAAAGCGAAAACGCAGTCAACCGGGCGTTGGAACTCGCCAGCCGGGGCAGGCATGTCAACCTGGTCGATCTTGACCTGGTGGAGCCGTGCTATACCCTGAGACCGCTAAAGCGCCAGCTTGAGGAAAAAGGGATAACCGTTCTCGCCTGGGAGACCGGGGAGATGATCGGGCTGGGGGAAATCGGCAACCTGCTCAGGCCGGAAGTGCGCTTTTGCCTGCACCGCCCCGGTGACGTTATCCTGGACGTTGGTTACGGGGTTTTCGGAGCACAGGTTTTCAACCTGATCGAGGGAGCCGATCGGAACCCCGACTTGAAAGTCTACGTTGTAATAAACATAGCACGCCCCCTCACGGCCACCGTTCCGGATGTAGTCGCTCACGTCAGGGAACTGGGCAGGGCGGACGGTCTGATTAATAATTCTCATCTGGGTGACGAAACTAATATTGAGTTCATCCAGGAGGGCGCCAGGATCGTCGACGAGGCGGCAAGGATCCTTGGGATCCCCGTCGTGGCCACCTCGGTGATGGAGGATCTGGCTCCCTTGATAGGTGATAAGGATTGCTTTGGTCATCCGGTGCGTGTGCTGAAGAGGTTCATGCCCCGGGCTTTCTGGTAGACAATTTTATTTAGGAGGTGTTTCATATGGGCAGTAAACCCATCGAAGGGGAGCGCAAGGTGTTCATGACGGGCAATGAAGCCGTTGCCTGGGCGGCACTCGCAGCCGGAGCCGATATCATGTACGGATACCCGATCACCCCTCAGAATGAGATCATGCAGTACTGGACGAGGTTGGGGCCGAAATACGACAAAAAATTCCTGCAGACCGAAGACGAGCTTTCGGCCGGTTTCACCACCATCGGCGGAGTGCTCACAGGCAAGCGCGCCTTCACCGCCACCGCCGGGCCCGGCAATGTCCTCATGCAGGAACCCATGTCCATGGCCGAGGCCATGCGCATTCCCACAGTAGTCGTAATCCAGCAGAGGGGCGGCCCGTCAACCGGCACAGTCATTTACTCCCAGCAGGAAGTAACCCTCACCTGCTTCGGGGGCAACGGGGAGGGCCTGCGCGTAGTCTACTCCACCTCATCCCACCAGGACCTTTTCGACTACACCATCAAAGCCTTCAACACCGCCTGGAAATACCGATTTCCGACCTTCGTGTTATCCGATGGCTACCAGGCAAAAATGAGAGAATCGGTAGTCATCTACGACCCCGAAGCCAGAGGCATCCAGATGGTGCCCACCGAACCCTATGTGGGGAAAGCAGGCACCCCCGGCAAAGACCGGCCGGCAGCCCACCTCAGGAACACCTACAACATCGAAGAAGAGCTCCTGGAAGTCCTGAGCAAAGACATAGAAGAATATGAGCGGGTGGCCCCCGAGATCATCGAATACGACGCATACAACACAGAAAACACCGACCTTTTAGTCATCGCCCACGGCGTAGTCTTCCGCTCCGCCGCCATGGCAGTCAAAGAACTGGCGAGCCAGGGAAACAAAATCGGCTACTTCCGCCCCATCACCCTAAGGCCGTTCCCCAAGGAGCAGCTCAGACAAGCCACGCAGCAGGCCAAGCAGCTCCTCGTAGTCGAATCCGCCTACGGCCAGCTTTTAAAGATCGTCAAGGACAACCTCTACGGCCTGAACATCCCCATCAAGACCCTGCTCAGGCCGGGGGTGGGGATCACCCCGGAAGAAATAGCGGAAAAAGCAAAGGCCCTGCTGGCCGGAAAGGAGGCCTAACAATGGAAACAAAAGAAATCCTCCCGAAAATGCCGAAAAGCTGGAACCCGGCATCAAAGCCCCACAAATTCTGCCCCGGCTGCGGCCACGGCCTGGTCCTCAAGGCCCTCGGCCAGGTCATCGATGAACTTAACATCCAGGACCGGGTCGTCTTCGGCTGCGACATCGGCTGCTCCCTGCTCTCCTGGGACTTCTTCAATGTTGATACGGTTCAGACCCATCACGGCCGGACCACACCGGTCATGGTGGGAATCAAGCGCGCCAACCCCGATCTCATCACCATCGCCTACATGGGAGACGGAGGGGGGTACGCCATCGGCTCCCAACACCTGGTCAACGCCGCCAACCGCAACGACATCATTACAGCAATACTCGTCAACAACACCGTCTACGCCATGACCGGAGGCCAGATGGCCCCCACCACCATGCCCGGTCAGAAAACCGAAACAACACCCTACGGGAGGGACATCAAGGAGGCCGGCTACCCCATGCTGGGTCCCGAAATGGTGGCCGCTATCGCCCACGAAGGCGCCTACGTCGCCAGGGGCAGCATCGCCAAATTCCGCCAGCTAAAAACCTTCATCAAAAAAGCCATCGAAAACCAGATGGCAGGAAGGGGCTTCTCCTTCATCGAAGCCCTCTCCACCTGCCCTACCAACTGGCGCACCAACGCTGAAAAAACCTGGGACTTTGTTGAAAATATCATGCCCAAATACTTCCCCATAGGCGAGTACAAAGTCCCCGGCGGGAAGGAAGAGTAAGCATGGGCCAAGTTGTAAAGATAGCCCTTGCCGGAGAAGGCGGCCAGGGGGTCCAGTCCGTCGCCCAGATCCTGACAGAAGCCGCAGCATTGGAAGGCAAGGAGATCCTTTACATTCCCAACTTCGGAGTGGAGCAACGCGGCGGCGTATCCATCGCCTTCGTCCAGATCGGGGACGAAAAGATCGGAGCCCCCAAATTCAAGACCGGCGATATCGTCATCGCCCTGAGCGACCGGGCAGTTCGCCGGGTCAAAATGCACATCGGACCCGAGACCATATTCGTTTACGACGCCAGCATCGAGGGAGTCGAAGAGGACCTGCCGGCGAATGCCAAACAAGTTCTGGCAATCCCCGCCCTGGAGACCGCCAACAAAGAACTTGACCCCCGGGTCTTCAACGTTCTCATCATGGGCGCCGTCATTGGAGCCACCCGGGTTGTCACCATTGAAAAGGCCAAAGAGGCCATCGAAAAGAAACTGGGCTATAAATTTGAGAAAGATCCGGAACTGCGTGAACTCAACTTCAAGGCCATCGAGAAGGGAATAGAACTCGTAGAGAGAATGGGGGTGGCGTAGATGGTCCAAAAAGATCCCGAATACCTGAAGAAAGCGATCAGCGTCGACGTCCACACAGGAAAAGCGACATTTACCATCTTTCCCGGGCTCTGCAAGGGATGCGGCCTGTGCCGGGAGAAGTGCCCTGAGCGGGCCCTGGACTGGTCCCACAAGCTCGGGGTCTACGGGACGCCGACGGTCAGCCCCAACCCCGAACTCTGCAAGGCCTGCCGGATCTGCGAGCAGGTCTGCCCTGACTGTGCAATCACCATCAGGCGCAAGGACAAGGAAGAGGAATAGTGCGTAATTTATTTACTGTAAAAAGTTAAGTGGAGTTAGTTCTGAAATGCCAGGAAGTGGGCCCCATCAACAGGGCCCTTTTTTGACTAATTATTATAAAAATTTTGTAGGATAAAGCAGGAGAATAAGGTAATTTAGCTAATTATGGAATAAGCCTGAGGAGGGGCGGTTCATGGGCGGGGTTAAGATGGTTGTGCGACTGGCATGATCGAATACCTTGTATTGCTGGCGATCATCTCTTCCATAATAACCATGGCCTGCAGGTATTTTCAGAAATATTTTCCCATCAGTATCCGGGTCGTTTACATTACAATCGGCGTCTCTTCTATATTGACTGCTTTTTTTCCTCTGGCTCTCGCTTCGTTAGGGATGCCCTTTGTGCTCCTGATCTATTTCGTTCTTTTTTTGATGCTGGCCTTTGTACTGAGCTGGATTCAATGCAGGTTTGTATTTGAGCGACCGGCAGCTGAAGAACCTTTTCATGAAGTCCTGGCAGCTAATGTCGCCCGGGGAGTCGTCCTCAAAGCAAACCTGAAAAAAGAGAAAAACACTGCAGTGCCGGAAACTCCAGGACAAGAGGAGACCCCCAGACCGGAGATTCTGGAGGAAGCATCCTCCGGGGTGGAGCAGTTCAGCCCAGAATCCGTTGCGGCAGAAGTTATCCCGGAGCCTGCCGTTCCCGCACCTCCGGCAGTGGAGGAGCAGCAGACCGTAGATGTTTTTGCGGGCCTTGCTGAGGAGGAATTGACGGAGCCGGCCCTGCCGGTAGTAGACCCTCCGGAGGACGATGATGTGTCGTGGGAGAAAATTCCGGCCGTTCTAGAACCGGAACGGGAACAGCCGTTGGAGGCGCTGCCGCCTGCGGACGCTGTATTTGAAGAAGCGGCGACAGAACCGGCAGTCCCGACCGTGTGGACGGAAAGGACGGGTTTGTCGGCCGTGATCGGAGAGGCGGTGGGGATAGATCCTGGGGAGACCTTGATCGGTTTGCCCTGCGATCCAACGACTGCTTCTTCCGGGGAAAATGGCGAAGCCTTATCGGGGAGTCTTGAAATGATGTACGAAATCGCAGGCACCTGGGAAGACCATGCGGAGGCGCCGGAGGCTTCTGAGCCGGGCTCGGGGAAAAGCCCGACAAAAGAAACGGGCGTGACCGGAGATCCGCCGGTGGTTACCGGAGAACGGAACAATGAAGGGGCAGTTCTTTCTTTTGTTGGCGATGGCGGGGTCGCCGGCGAAGAAACCGTGCCGGAACCGGCCGTTACAGCTGTTGAAGAAGAACAGGTAGGGAGCGAGATGGTTTCTACGGTCGACGACTACATAGCAAGGGGATTTGCTGCAAGGGAGAGGGGAAATTACGTGGATGCGGTGGATTGCTTCTTAAAGGCGCTGCTGTCCAACCCGGGTGAGCAGTTGAAAGCATTGCTGGCGCTGGAAATCAGCGCGGTTTACCAGCAGCTTGGCCAGTACCAGCAGGCCATCATGCTGCTGGATGCCATGCTGGCGCCGGGGAGCGGAATCCGCGACCGCACCTTGCGACAGCAGCTCTATGCGCGGCAAGTGAACCTGGAAATAACCGCCGAACTGCTGAGAACCGCCAGGCAGCCAAACATACCGTATGCGGCGATTCCGAGCCTGATCAAGGTGAAGGCCAGCGTGGAAACGGCTGCAAGGTTAAAGTCAAAAAGAAAGGGGAAGGTCAATTGAAAAGCACAAGGGAGATAATCAATCTGCGGGTTTTAAGCGTTGAAGAAGGCAAGGAGATCGGGTTCGTACAGGAACTGCTGCTCAACCCCCAAAAGGGGAGCGTCGATTTTCTTTTGGTAAAGGACGGGGAATGGTACTATGGTTTGAAAGCTCTGCCCTTTTCAGCCGTGCAGGGCATCGGAGAATACGCCCTGACTGTCGCCAGCCGCAGCGATCTGAAAAGGCTCGCGGAAACCGCTGATGCCGCCGCCCTGCTGGAGAACAATCCAGGACTGATCGGGCTCAGAGTGCTAAGCAGGAAAGGACGCCTGCTGGGCCGGGTCAGGGAATATTACGTAGACGAGAACTCGGGAAAGGTCAGAGGTTGCCAGTTGGTTCCGGATGGCCAGGACAAGCCGTCCGGGATTATCGAAGACAAGTACATCTGTACCTTTGGCCGTGAATTTCTGGTTGTAGAAGATGATGCCGACAAAAATTTGATGACCGAATTTCCTGAGGGGGAGGCGCCGGTGCCACAGGTAGAAGAGAAAGAGACCGCAGCACCCGCCGCGGAACCGGCCGGCCTTGCTCAGGAAACGGAAGAGGAAGTCGAGGAAGATTCCGCAGAGGCGGTGAACAGTTTAAAATTATTCCGGGAGAGGCAGCGCCAGTACCTGATCGGTAAAAAACTGGGAATCACAATAACCTCTGATGACGGAACGGTGATCGCCGAGGAGGGTGCCCTGGTCACCGACGAATTGATTGACAGGGTAACCGAGGCCGGCAAGTACATTCTTCTGACCATGAACGTCAGGGAATAGGGTTGTGTTCGCCTCCACCGGGAGATACTCCGGGACGGCCGGGATATCAAAAGAATCCAGGTGTCCTGCGATTAATAAAAGCCTTTTAACAGGGTAGTCAACATTGGCGTAAGGACAACGGTTACCCTGCCTTCCTAAAGATTACTTCAAAGCCGTGGGATTAGATGACATGAGGTGCGATGAAATCTGAATCTTCTTCCTGGAAGCGCGGTTTTTATAAATAGTTCCGCTTATTTATCAAGAACGGACTCCTATGTGGGGATTAAAATGCATTTTTTGAGTATAATACTAGAGAAGCGTACCAGGAGGAGTGTGTAATGGTTAGAAAAAGAACAGAGGCTTGTGCTACGAAAAAAAAGGGGGTAGTGCTGCCTGTTTGTTTAATCTGCGAACAGACGCCCCCGGACGGGATCGCAGGAGGAATCCTGGTTTCCGGTCGCTTTCTTTGTGCTGCTTGCGAAAACGAGATCGTGCACGCCCGGGTCGGCGACAGCCGGTATTCCCACTTAAAGGATAAGGTCAAGCGGATCTGGGCGCGAGTGAAACCCTGAAACCTAAAACATATAAGGTTTATCCTTGCGCTTGCTTCCCGGCACTCCGGTTTAACTCGCACTAAGACTTGCTAGGATTAAAAAGGCTTCTTGCAACAAGGAGTCTTTTTCTTATAGGGAGGGAAAGTGTGTTAAAATAGAAACAAAAATGCGTGGCATGCACGCAGGTTTGGAGAGGTCGGGTATGTTGGCGGGCAATCCTTTTCCTCCCCTTGCGGCGGGTCTGCTCGCACACGCAGAGCACAATTACCTGGGCTTTCATGTACCCGGTCACAAGCAGGGGCGGGGAGCGTGCCCCGCCTGGCGATCGTTGCTCGGGGAGGCCGTGTTTGCCCTGGATCTCACGGAGCTGCCAGGCCTGGACAACCTGCAGGACCCGCAGGGAGTGATCAGGGAGGCGGCCGCTGCTGCGGCGGCTTACTTTGGCGCGGACGAGACCTATTTTCTGGTGAACGGGGCGACGGCAGGAATACTGGCTGTTATTCTGGCCACCTGCCGGCCCGGGGATAGGGTTCTGCTGCCCCGGAACTGTCACCAGGCGGTGATCCACGGCTTGATCCTGAGCGGGGCAAGCCCTGTTTACCTACCGGTTTACGGTAATCCCGAATTGGGCCTGCCAGGGATGGTGAGAACAGAAGACCTGTGCCGGGTATGGAACGCCGCCTCCGGAGAGGTGCGCCTTATCGTCCTGCTGCACCCCAATTATTACGGTCTTGCGGGGGAACTGGAGAAACAGGTGGAGTTTGCCCACGACCGGGGATGTGCCGTTCTGGTTGACGAAGCACACGGGGCGCATTTTCATACAAGCGAGTGTTTTCCTCCCGCCGCCCTCCGGTGCGGTGCGGATTTTGTGGTGCAGGGAGCCCACAAGGTCCTGGGAGCCTTTACCCAGGCGGCGTTTCTGCACCGCCGGGGGCGGGGCGAAGATGCCGGGAAGCTCAGGGACGCCCTGCGGATCGTTCAGACGAGCAGTCCCTCCTACCTGCTGATGGCGTCTCTCGACGTGGCGCGGCAGCAGTGCCAGGAAGAGGGACCGGCGTGGGAGGAGACCGCTCGGTTGGGGATGAGGCTCCGGGATGAAATCAACCGGATTCCGGGCCTCCTGGCTCCGGGCAGGGAACTGCTGAGAGTGCCGGGCGTAACTGCTTTCGACCCGGCACGCCTGATCGTCAACGTCGGCAAACTTGGCGTTACCGGTTTTGCTGCTGCAGAATGGCTGCGCCGCCAGCGGCAGATACTCGTGGAAATGGCCGATTTTCAAAATATGCTCTTTATCTTGGGTCCGGCCGATCTCCCCCTGGCGGAGGAGCTGCTGGACGGGCTGGCCGCACTGGCGGCCGCCTTTGCCAATTGTGACGGGGGGCGTTCTCCTTCATGCCCGGACCCGCTCGCTCTCCCGATTCCCCGCCAGGTTCTGACGCCGCGCCAGGCATTTTTTGGCCCTTGCGAAACAATAGGGTGGGATGCCGCTGAGGGAAGGATTGCCGCCGAGGTGATAGCCCCTTACCCGCCAGGGGTCCCGGTCATCTGCCCCGGGGAGGAGGTCACCCCTGAGGCGGTTGCCTTCTTGGCGGACTGGGAAAGGGCCGGAGGGGTCTGGCCCGGACACTCCCGGGGTATGATCAAAGTGGTGGCAGGGAGTTGAGGAATTGAGGCAGCCAGGCAAGTTGATCACCTTTGAGGGGCCCGACGGGGCAGGCAAGACGACACAGGTGAATTTAACGGCAACCGCCCTCCGGGAGGATGGTTACGATGTACTCGTTACGCGCGAGCCCGGCGGGACAAGGCTTTCGGAAGCAATCCGCGGCATCCTGCTTGACCCGGCCTTCAAGGAAATGACACCGTCCGCCGAGGCTCTGCTGTATGCCGCCTCCCGCGCCCAGCTGGTGGGCGAGGTGGTGCTGCCGGCCCTCGGTTCGGGCAGGGTCGTACTGTGCGACCGTTTTGTGGATTCCAGCCTGGCCTACCAGGGCTACGGGCGCGGGCTCGATCTGGGGATGTTGCGGATGATCAATTCGCCTGCTTTAAGGGGGATCGGTGCCTTTTTGACCATCCTGCTCGACTTGGAACCCGGTGAGGGACTGCGGCGCGCGGCGAAGCTTGAGAAAATGGACAGGCTGGAGCAGGAGGACCTGGCCTTTCACCGGCGGGTCAGGGATGGTTACCTGGCCCTAGCCCGCCAGAACCCGGAACGGATCAAGGTTGTCCGGGCGGAGGGGGATCCTGCTGGGGTCCAGGCCGGTGTAATATCTTACGTAACCGGTTTTTTGTGCGGTAGGTTGCAGGGGGCTCCCTTTGAAATAGAGGTTCGGGGGTGATCCTGTTGAGGTATGACCCTGGGGAGGAACCGGCATTAAAGCAGCTTAAGCAGGACTTAAAAAACGGGCGGGTCGCCCACGCCTATCTCTTTACAGGGCAGGCGCCGGGGCGGAAAAGGGAGGCGATAGATTATTTTGTACAGGCGCTGCTCTGTGAGTCCGGGGCCGGGGCGCCGTGCGGCGTTTGCTCTTCCTGCACCGCCTGGGAGCGGCAGGCGCACCCGGATTTTCATGCACTGGGACCCGACGGGAACTCCATCAAGCTCGAACAGATCCGGGCATGGCGGCCATTCTTCAATTACCACCCACACCTGGGCAGTCACCAGGTATTCCTGCTCGACAGACCGGAACTGCTGACGGCGGAGGCCGCCAACAGCCTCTTAAAGATCCTGGAGGAGCCCCTGCTTGACACAGTTTTCTTGCTGGCGACAGAGGATGAAAGGGCGCTTCCGCCGACCATCGTTTCCCGCTGCCGGGTGGTCTTTTTCCGGCAGGGGGAGGAAGCCGGGAGCGATTCCGTCCTTTCGGATAACAGTGCAAGTGGGGAAGCCATTGCCCGGCTGCTCAGAGAGGGGAGTGAGTCGGAACTGCTGCGAACGGTGCGCCTGTTGAAGCCGGATCGTGCCGGGGCACGAGATCTCCTGGCCTTTCTCCTGGCGGATCTGGAAAGGTCATACCGGGTCGAGCGGAACCGGATGGCGGCGGGGACGGACAGTACGGCAGGGCTAGAAATTCTGGAGAGTTTGGGAATAATACTAAGGGGCTTGCGCCTGCTTGACGAGAATGTAAACGTCCAGCTGCTGCTTGCCCTTACCCTGCGCAGGGTGCAGGGACGGCTCCGGAAAAACCGCTCTGCGCCACAGGGTTTTTGATCAAGATTCCAGGAAGTGAGGATATGCGGATATGGAAGCAGAACAAGGGTACAGAGAGGAAGAGCGGATAGAGCAACCCCCGGAAACTTCCGGTATGGAAAGGGTATCGGTGGTGGGCGTCAGGTTCCGGAAGGCCGGAAAGATCTACTACTTTAAACCAGGGCAGCTGGAATTGCAGAAGGGGGACGATGTGATCGTGGAGACCGCCAGGGGGATCGAGTTCGGCACCGTGGTGGTGGGGCCGCGCCTTGTGCCCCTGCAGGAAACGGTGGCCCCCCTGCGCGAGGTAATCCGAAAAGCGACTCCGGAAGACCGGGCCAGGGTGGAGGAGAACAGGGAGCGCGCCCGCGAGGCCTTCAAGATCTGCGAGCAGAAAATCGCCGAACACGGGTTGCCGATGAAGCTGATCGATGTGGAATTCACCTTTGATGTGGGCAAGATTTTATTCTATTTCACCGCCGAGGGCAGGGTGGATTTCCGGGAACTGGTCAAGGACCTGGCCGCCATATTTAAGACCAGGATCGAACTGCGCCAGATCGGGGTGCGGGACGAGGCCAAGCTGCTTGGAGGGCTGGGCCCCTGCGGCAGGGAGCTATGCTGCAGCACCTTTCTGGGGGATTTTGAGCCTGTTTCGATAAGGATGGCAAAGGGGCAGAATCTATCCCTGAACCCCACCAAGATCAGCGGCATCTGCGGGCGCCTGATGTGCTGTCTCAAATACGAAGACGACGTGTACAGGTCGTGCCCCAGGCAGGAAAGCTACCCCTGTTCGGCCGATAAGGATTACTTGTTCGGGGAAGAGATTGCGGAGGAAAATTCCGGCAACGGTAACCACGCACCCGCGGGCGGGGAAGAGGGCCTTTAGGCATGGGGGAGCTTTATCTCTGCGCCACCCCGCTGGGCAACCTGGAGGACATTACCCTGCGTGCCCTGCGGGTTTTAAGGGAGGTGGACCTGATTGCGGCGGAGGACACCAGGCACACCCGGAAACTCCTGTCCCATTACGACATTCACACCCCATCTACGAGCTTTTTCGAGCACAACCAGGTTACAAAGATCCCCTATCTCCTCGAGGAGCTTGGAAAGGGAAAGGCTATTGCGGTGGTTACCGACGCCGGCCTCCCCGGACTGGCCGACCCGGGTTACCCCCTGGTTCAGGCCGCCCTGGCGGAGGGGCACCGGGTGACGGTGGTGCCGGGGGCTTCGGCAGGCGTGGCTGCCCTGGTAATTTCGGGCTTCCGCCCACATCCTTTTTATTTCCACGGTTTCCTGCCGCGGGAGAAGGGGGAGAGGCGGGAACTCTTAAAGGAACTGCGGGAAGAGAGCAGAACGGGCGTGTTTTACGAGGTCCCCCACCGCCTGCAAAAATCCCTGCAGGATTTTATCGAGATCTGGGGAGGCAGCCGGCGGGTCTGTATCGCCAGGGAGCTCACCAAGCAGTTTGAGGAAGTGTTGCGCTGCACCTTCAGCGAGGCGGCCGCCCATTTCAAGGAAAACCCGCCACGGGGAGAATTTACCCTGGTTACCGAGGGGAAACAGGAACCGGATTGGGCCCTGCCGGCGGATCCGCAGGCCGTTCGGGCAGCAGTGCGGGCTCTCATACAGGCCGGAGCGGATCTGTCCACCGCCTGCAAGGCGGTGGGACGCGCCCTGGGCCTTTCCAGGAGCGAGGTCTACCGGGCATACCATTTGACTGCCGAATAAAAAAGAACCCCGCGGTGAGTAGCAGCGCGGGGTTGTATCCAATAGAGCTGTCCTAAAAACACATCAACTTTTCCGCCGGTCTACAGCTCGACTCCTAATTCCAGGCCGGACAGGACAACGGCTCGCTTCGGGTAGTTCTGGGTTCAGGCGAAATTTAAATACTCGCTTCCGGACTCCGGTTGAACTCGCTTATAAACGCGTCGCAGACGGCAGCCGACCGGCTCCTATGACGGCATCCATGCCGCAGAGTCGCCTATCTCGACATCCTGTCTCGATTCGGCTGCCGTTAGCTGCTCCTCGTCAAGGGCGAGGTAACAACCTCCGTAGGTCGCTCATTGTTCTTAAATTTCGCCTCATGTTGAAGTATTCTCATCCCGACCTGTCATCCTCGCTTCGCCTATCCTGTTACCCGGCTTTCATAAGTCGCTCGCTGGTAGACCCGTCGGTGTATTTTTATACTCTGTTGGTGTCACCGGTCAGTGACATGAGGGTCTAATGTCGAAAATAACGGGGAAATGAATAGGTTTAAACGGCTTCTCTGGCCATGGCCGCGGCGCACTCCCGGCAGATGTTCTTACCGCGGAAGTGCTGGACGTCCTCGGCGTTGCCGCAGAAAATGCAGGCCGGTTCGTACTTCTTCAGGATGATCTTCTCCCGATCCACATAGATTTCCAGGGCGTCTTTTTCGGCGATGCCCAGGGTGCGTCGCAATTCAATGGGAATTACCACCCTCCCGAGTTCGTCGACCTTTCTTACCACACCCGTTGACTTCAAGTCTCTCCCTCCCTTGTATTCAAAATTCGACAGGATTCCTTAAGCAGAGCATACCATCTCTTCCAGTAACAGTCAACCCTTTCTAAGTGACATCCTCCCCTCAATGAATTGGGGGGTATCCCGTCGCGGGATGGCGGCTGATCAACCGCTCAACCGCAGGTTAGCCAGCATTCCCCGGATGACCCAGATCATCACCTTGGCCTTTGGGGGTGCCACGCTCCCCTTTCTCCCAGGGTCATGCCCCGAGAGCATCGAGCGCTTTGGCGGCAGTGTTCAATGCTCCAACCCTGTCCGCATCGGACTGGTAGCCGCACCTGGTGCACCTGAACCAGCCCTGATTTTTCCGGTTGTAGCGGGAAACATTCCCACACCTCGGACAGGCCTTGGAGGTCTCCTTAGGGTCGACATAGATTACAGGCACCCCGGCAAGGGCAGCCTTGTATTCGATGAACGAGGCCAGCTCCCGAAAGTTCCAGCCAGACATCATCCGGTTGAACTTCTTGGAACCTTTGGCCCGTTCCCGGATGCCCAGCAGGTTCTCCAGGGCGATGGCCGTGTCTTCAGCCTTCGCTATCTCGACGATGCGCTTGGAGAGGCAGTGGTTGATATAGCGCATCCACCTGCGCTCGCGGCCGGCTTCCCTCTTGACCCGGGAAAGCCGACCCGCTCGCTGGAGCGCAGTTCTCCTTTCCGCCCAGCGCTCTTTTCTCCACCTCACCTGGCGGCCGTCAAAGAACACGTTATTGGACAGCACGGCCAGCTTGACTATGCCAAAATCGACCCCGATCACGCCGCCCGGCTCATTGAGGCGTGTTTCGTAGACGAGAGATACACCTACATACCACTCGCCGCTTTTATCCCGCCATATCTCCATGGACCCCTGGCGGCAGGAACCTCCTGCCAGGTCTTGGAGCTTCTTGATGTGGTATGCGGAAGCGGCAAGGGGTACGGCTATCCGGCTCCTGCCGGAGTAGACGGGGAATTTCACCACCCACGTTCCGGATGGGAGCTGGTGGAGGGAGTAGCAGTCCTGCCGCACCATTACCGGAACTGTTTTCTCAAATTTGGGCAGACTGGCCTTTTTGCCCCTTTGCTTGCGAGAGAGGTAGGAGCGCCTGGCGGACAGCGCTTTGAGCATGGCGCACTGGAGGGTGCCCCGGTTGAGGTCGAACTGAGCACATGCCTGCCGGTATGTTTGTCGGTTTAAGTGTGCCCGGCTGGTTGTATCAAGCGCCTCGGCCTGCTCCAGGAACCAGGAGCACGCCCGCCGGTAGGTTTCCAGCAGGCGGGCCATCTTTTCCAGCTTGTCTTTGTTGGGAGGCAGAAGCTTTATTTTGAGGGTTACCGTCTGCATTCAACATCTCCTCCGGTCTGCTTAAATTATAGCGCAGCCGGAGAGAAAAGCCAAGCTGCAATTCTGCCCCCGATTAATAATCGGGGGCATTCTGGCGGGGCTTTGTAAAAAGTATCTGTAATTTTTTCTGTATCCGCCGTAGCTGTAAAATAAGTGTGGGTAATCACCAGTAACCTCCAGGGAGAAAAGAAGGAGTTTTTCCTGGAGAAAAGAAGAAAACCTCCAATGCAATCCAGTCAAAATCACAAAGGAGGTTTCTTCTG
>CADDZA010000019.1 GCA_902812435.1 Clostridia bacterium | reverse complement strand
CGCAAAACGTGTGCCTATGCATTTTTCGTTTTTGCCTCGGTTCCGAACCCGCTAACCCTTGATATTAAAGGATCGCTCTTCGAAATTATCGCTAAAAATGCCTCGGTACTGTCGAACTCCGGGATTATAAATTCAATTAATTAAAAGGGGAGATGAGATGTTGTGAGGCGTTGGGCGGCGATTTGGACTGTTATTTTCCTGTTAAGCGGAAACATAGGGTGGGGGAAGGCGGCTTATGCCGGTACCATGGGTGGCCAGGGGCCCATGGGTGGAGTTGACGTTTCGGAGGCCAGAGGAGCTAAAATAACCCTTGAACAGGCGATCGCAGTGGCAAAGCAGTTCGTCCGCGTTCCTGAGGAATTTAAGAATTTCCAGCCCGGTTACAGCGAGGGTGAGGGACAAGGGGTTTTCTGGAACCTTCAGTGGAGCGGGGAACCCGATTCCGGCAGCATTAGTGCGCGGGTTAACGCCGAAACCGGTGAACTCTGGGGAATGGACCAGTGGAGGCCCGTACCTCCAGGAACCATCCGGCACGGCCTTCCCGGGCTGAGCCGCGCCCAGGCGCAGGAAAAAGCCCTGGAATTCCTCCAAGCGGCTTTGCCAAACTATGTAAACAACCTTAAAGTAAATCCGGACGATGCCGCCGATATTCCCTATTACAACCTGCGAGAAAGGACAACTCCCGTCTATTACTTTAATTTCGTCCGGGTGGTGAACGGTGTTCCCTTCCTAGAGAACTCCGCCAGCGTTGGAGTGAATGGCGATACAGGGGAGATTCAAAGTTTTAACTTCAACTGGGACAGCAAGGCGAAGTTCCCGGAGTCGCAGGGACTGATTACCATCGAACAGGCCACTGCCTTGTGGCGGAAAAACGCCGGGGTCCGGCTCATTTATTACCGGACCGGGCTCAATGAGAAGGATGCACAAATAAGACTTGTTTATGAACCAAAAACCCGGAATATGATGATCGACGCCGGAACCGGAGAAATCTTGAAGTCGGAGGACGACGCCGATTATTACTGGTATGAAAGGGTAGGAAGTGGCGGCGCCGAAAAAATGGCGATGTTGGAGTCTGTTCCGCTGACCCCTGCAGAGCAGGCGGCCATGGCCGAAATGGAAAAGCTCATCAGCAAGGACAAAGCCCTTGCCATTGCCCGGGGCGAGATCGAGATTCCGGCCGGCTACAAGCTGGAAAGCGCCAACCTGCAGCAGGAATATATTTCCGGGCAGAAGGTCTGGAATTTCTTCTGGCGCAGCAAGGATGACGAGGGATCCCTCAACGTGCGGGTTGAAGCCAGGGGAGGGCATATCACCGGTTTCAACCTTTACGGTCCCTCCAGTGAACAAACCGGAGAACCGCGCCTCACCGAGGCTCACGCCCGGGAAATGGCTGCCGGGTTCCTCGGTAAAGTGGCAGGCGGCTATCTCAAAGATCTCGAAGATCTGCAGACCTTTCCCCGTTTTCCTTACCCTGTAAAGCCTGTGGCGTCCGGGAAGGAGAAACCGAAACCGATCGCCTACAGTTTTGTGGCGACGCGACTCGTTAACGGCATTCCCTTCCAGGGAAACGGTGTCCGCATTGATGTGGACGCCGTCCATGGAAGGATTACCGGATATGAACTCAGGTGGTGGGATGGAAAATTCCCGGTGGCCCGGGGAGTCATAGCCAGGGAGCAGGCGGAGAACGCCTTTCTGGCCGACGGCGCTCTCGGGTTGAGCTACCGGCGGGAATTCTCCAGGTATGGTTCCGAACCAACTGCAGACAGACCTGTTCGCCTCGTCTACACTCTCGACATGGGCAAGTCGCCAAGTTTTATCGATGCCTTTACGGGGGCGGGTCTGGACCCGGAGTTTCAGCCAAAGCCCGGTAAGAACCAACCGGTGTTTACCGACATCTCAGGGAACGTGGCGGTCGACCTGCTGGCGAAGGCAAGGATCATCCCGGTGTTTGAACCCGCTTTCCACCCTGATGCGAAGCTCACCCAGCGCGATTTCCTGATCTGGCTGGTGCGTGCATCCTCCTGGCAGCCCCCGGTCACCGGCACTCCGGACCAGGAATTCGAAAGGGCTTACCGCCAGGCCGTCATGCTCGGCATCCTGAGACCCGGGGAAGAATACCGGCCCCAGGATGAGATAACAAAGCTTACAGTGGCACGGCTGACGGTCCGCGCCCTGGGATGGGGCGAGCCCGCCGCGCTTACCGGTATCTGGGCACTGCCTCCTGACGTCGCCAAGCTGGTGCCCGCAAGCGACCAGGGATGTGTTGCTCTGGCCGCGGGGCTCGGCATTTTCGATCTGACCGGCAAGAAGTTCGATCCTGGTGAAAAATTATCCCGTGCAGATGGTGCCCTTGCCCTTTGCCGGCTCCTCAAGTAACGAGGGAACCGGTTCCAAAACGAATAAGAGAAGGCAACAAACAGGCTGTTGACAAAAAGTCGAGTCAACGGCCTGTTTATGTTTCAGAACAGGGCAACCGTTGCGTGGTGGGTTCACTTTGATGTTTATTTGACTCATTTTGCCACCGGGTCCCCCCTTGCAGAAAAGCGCATAGGGGAAACAAACTTTGCATAAACTGGAGGTAGTTAAAGGGGGGACCCCGGTTTGGAGATGAGGAAAGACTTCCGCCTGGTGGCTTTAATCTGTGCCGCAGTTTTGATGGTGGCAGCGGGGATTTACTATTACCTGACCGCACTCAAGGTGAAACCGGAACAAATGATCAGGGAAACGGTCCAAAACGCCCTTCAGGCGAGGGGGTACCGTTATACGGTTACCGCGGACTTTAAAATTGCCGGGAAAAAAAAGACATGGATCAAGGTGAGGGGAGAGAAGACGTCTACCGATGCTCATTTTAAAGGGACGATTCTCGGGACTCCGGTTGAAATCTACCAAACTGGGACGAGAAGCTACACTCTTGACCCTGTATCCAACAAGTGGATCGTTCTGGATGGAACGGATCTTGACAAGCAGCAGTTGTACATGGCGGAAATCGATCCCCTGAGCAACTTCAAGTTCAAAGGGATTGACAGCCCCCGCCTGGTGGGGACCGAGAAGGTGGGGAAAAGAAAGTGCTGGGTGGTAGAATTCCGCAGCCAAAAGGTGGAAAGCAGGGTCCTGGATATGTACTGGAAAAATATTACTTACCGGTTCTGGGTGGATAAGCGGGGGTGGATCCTCCGCAAGGCCATGGCAACCGCAGAAAACAAGAACAGCCCCGGAACCTTCCTATCCCTTATAGTCGAGTTCCAGGACTTCAATAAAAGGATCGACATAAATCCGCCGCAATGAGGGAAAGGCCGGCAAGCCGACGGCACTGATTTTTCAGCAGCATATAAAGTTAAATCTTGATCAACCGGTACTTTCTCGTGCCGAGCCCAATTTTTTCAGCGTAGTCCAGCTGGACGTTCCAATCAATTTGCGGGTAAAGCCCCCGGAACTTATCCGCTCCTGCCGGCAGGTCGAGCCGGGAGCCCGGGGTGCTTGGCTGGGCGTTCACCAGGTCCACGCAGGCCTGGTCGAGGGCCACCGGATCCCTGCTTGCCAGGATCCCTACATCGGGAACTACAGGAATGTCGTTGTAGTTGGTACAGTCGCACTGCGGGGTTACGTCAACCACAAAGGTGATGAATCCCGCTTTTCCGTTTTTGTTCTTTAAGACGGCGCAGGCGTATTCCACTATTTTTTCCTGGACCACGTCGGGCTCGCCTTTCCAGTTGACGGCGATCGCCTCCCGGTTGCAGGTTATGGTGCATTCCGCACATCCCAGGCACTTCTCCGGATCGATTACTGCCACATCCTCAACTGCAATCGCCCCCGCCGGGCACCACTCCGTGCAGCGCCCGCAGGCAACGCATTTTTCCCCGTTGACTTCCGGCAGGACATCGGAATGGATCACCTGCTTGGAAGCCCGGGATGCCAGGCCCATACCAAGATTTTTCAGGACCCCTCCGAAGCCCGTCATCTCATGTGCCTTAAAGTGGGAAGCGGCGATCAGGACATCGGCATGATAGGTTGCGCTGGCCACCTTTGCTGCATGGAAGTGTTTTAGATCAACGGGAACGCTGACGTAGTCCCGGCCGGTGAGCCCGTCGGCGATGATCACGGGAGCGCCCACGGTGGCATAGGCGAACCCGTTTTCCAGTGCTGTTTCAATATGCTCGACGGCATTGGCGCGGCTCCCGACGTAAAGGGTGTTGGCATCTGTCAGAAACGGCTTTCCTCCGGCCTGTTTGATCTTGTCTACGATTTTCCGGATGTATTGAGGCCTCACAAAAGCGGTGTTGCCCCGTTCGCCGAAGTGCACCTTGACGGCAACCAGGTCCTTGGGATTGATAAGGGAAGCAAACCCTGCACGCTCAAAGAGCCTTTCAACCTTGTCAAGCAGGTTTAAACCGCTTTTCCCCCTTAAATCCGTAAAATATACCTCGGCAGGCATCGCTTGCACTCCTTATCTTTTAGTGTATCTACCTTGAGTGTAACACAGAAGGAGGTTCTTGCACATACTGCCCTGAAAATGTTCAGGTTTATCCTTGCGCTTGCTCCCGGACTCCGGTTTAACTCGCTTATAACGCGTCGCAGACGGCAGCCGACCGCCTCCTACGCTGCATCCATGCATCGGAGTCGCCTACTTCGGCATCCATGCCTCAGTTCGGCTGCCGTTAGCTGCTTCTTCGTCAAGGGCGAGTAACAACCTCCGTAGGTCGCTGCGCCAGCAAGGATAAACCGCTTTTTCGTTCCTCTGTTGGTGCCGCCGGAGGCGGCGTGATGGTCTGCCGTGGAATTTTTGCGGATGGTTCAGCGCACGGGAAAATTGTGGTATGATTAACGTGTGATTTTTGCGGCAAACTTAGACAAAATAATGGAAAAAAAGTCTATCGGGTAGTGCCCACCGGGAGGAGTTGATTAATTATGGCGCAAAATGATCATCTTACCTTACAAGATGAAGAATTGGGCAGGAAGGGGAAGCAGCGGATAGACTGGGCCTGGCGGAAGATGCCCGTCTTGCAGCGGGTAATGCAGGAATGGGAAAAAACGCAGCCCCTTAAGGATATCCGGATCGCCGCCTGTCTCCACATTTCCGCTAAAACGGCCAATCTGGCCAGGGTGCTTAAAGCCGGAGGTGCCCGGCTTGTGCTCTGTGCCTCCAATCCATTGAGCACCCAGGACGACATCGCTGCAGCCCTCAACGTTGTTTACGGGATTCCTACCTACGCCAGGCGTGGCGTGGATAACGACACCTACTACAGGCAGATCCATGCCGCTCTGGACAGCGAGCCCCAGCTTACCATCGACGACGGGGCAGACCTGGTGACCACCCTTCATGAAAAACGTCCCGCCCAAGTCGGGCAGGTGATCGGTGGTACCGAAGAAACTACTACAGGCGTGATTCGCCTGAGAGCGATGGCGAAAGATGGGGCGTTGAAGTACCCTGTGGTGGCAGTTAACGACGCACTGACGAAGCACCTTTTCGACAACAGGTACGGCACAGGACAGTCAACCATGGATGGCATCCTGCGTGCCACCAATTACCTCCTGGCTGGGGCAGTTTTTGTGGTTATCGGCTACGGCTGGTGCGGACGGGGTATCGCCGCCCGGGCCCGGGGCCTGGGGGCGCGGGTCATCGTGGTTGAGGTGAACCCATTCAAAGCTTTGGAAGCTCTTATGGACGGCTACGGTGTGTCGGATATGAAAACCGCCGCCGCTCAGGCCGACTTCATCGTGACGGCGACAGGGGACATCCACGCGGTGGGGAAGGAGCACATTCCTTATTTGAAGGATGGTGTGATCCTGGCAAACGCCGGGCACTTCAATGTGGAGATCGACATATCCGAACTGGAGGCCCAGGCCGTTTCAAGACGGATCGTTAAAGACAACGTGGAGGAATTTCTAATGCCGGACGGGCGCCGGATCTTCCTGCTGGGCGAGGGGAGACTGGTCAACTTGGCCTGCGGCGAGGGGCATCCCTGCGAGGTAATGGATCTGAGCTTCACGAACCAGGCCCTTTCCGCGGCCTGGCTGGTAAGCATGCACGGCAGGCTGCAGCCCACCGTCTACAAGGTTCCCCCGGAAATCGACGAGCGGGTGGCACGCATGAAACTGGATGCTTACGGTGTTAAGATCGAAGAACTGACCGATGAGCAGAGGCGCTATCTGACATCCTGGGAGGCGGGAACCTGAGCCTCGAATTGCCTGAACGTATGGGGAAACGTTGTTTACTGTGATATAATCTGTGTATGATACGGCATTGGGGGTAAATCTGTGGGGAAACTCGAGGTAGTTCTGACAGAATCCGAAATTCGAGAAAAAATTGACGAACTGGCCGCCAGGATTAATCGGGACTACGCAGGAAAAGAACTGCTTGTTGTGGGCATCCTGCGGGGTGCCTTTATCTTTATGGCCGATCTGGTAAGGAGACTGGAGGTTCCGGTAGTAGTGGATTTTGTTGCGGTTTCCAGCTACGGGGATGCCACCGTGAGTTCGGGCATTGTCAGGATCATCAAAGACATGGACGAAAGTGTTGCCGGGCGCCACGTGCTGCTGGTGGAGGATATCATAGACTCCGGGCTGACTTTAAAGTACCTGTACGACTACCTGAAGGCTCGCGGCCCTGCCAGCCTTCGTGTCTGCACTCTCCTGGACAAGCCGGACAGGCGGCAGGTGGACTTCCAATCCGATTACAACGGTTTCACCATTCCCGATTATTTCGTAGTTGGCTTCGGTTTGGACTATAAACAATTCTACCGCAACCTGCCGGCGGTTTGCGTTCTCCATCCCGGGAAAGAAGACGAGGAAGCCTGCCTGCAGGGGCCAGGAAGGAGGAACCTCTGATCGCTGCTGATAAGGATTTAATCATCGTATTGGATTTCGGCGGGCAGTATACCCAGTTGATCGCCCGGCGCATCCGGGAAGCAAACGTATACTGCGAGATCGTTCCTCATACCGCGCCATGGAATGAACTGCGCAGCCGCGGGCCCCGGGGCATTGTCCTGTCGGGGGGGCCGGCGAGTGTTTACATGGAGGGTGCCCCCAGGTGCGACCCGGACCTGTTCAAAGGGGAAGTGCCGGTTTTGGGGATCTGCTATGGGATGCAGTTGATGGCCCATGTCCTGGGAGGCTCGGTGCGTCAGGGGATAGAGCGGGAGTATGGGCGTGCTATTCTGACCATAGTTGAAGCGGACATCCTTTTCCGCGGTCTTCCCAGGGAAACACCTGTTTGGATGAGCCACGGGGATCTCGTGGAGACTCCCCCGGCCGGATTCTCGGTTGCTGCCGCGACGGCACAGACACCGGTAGCGGCGATTTTTGATCCGGCGCGCCGTCTTTATGGGGTACAGTTCCACCCGGAGGTTCACCATACCCCTGAGGGGAAGAGGATTTTGGCCAACTTCCTTTATGACATATGCGGGTGCACGGGGGACTGGACCCCGTCTTCCTTTATATCGCAGCAGATCGCCGAGATCCGGCGGATTGTGGGGGATAAGAAGGTTGTGGGAGCGCTGAGCGGTGGTGTCGATTCCAGCGTGGCGGCAACCCTGGTAAACAGGGCCATTGGCGATCAACTCACCTGCATCTTTGTGGACCACGGGCTCCTGAGAAAGGGTGAGAAGGAGGAGGTCCAGGAGACCTTTAGCCGGAAGCTGGGGATCAAGACGATCATGGTTGACGCCCGTGACCGCTTTCTTTCCAGGCTTGCGGGGGTCACCGATCCGGAGGAGAAGCGGAAGATCATCGGGCACGAATTTATCCGGGTCTTTGAAGAAGAGGCTGCCAGGCTTGGGAAGTTCGACTTTCTCCTGCAGGGGACCCTCTATCCGGATGTCATCGAATCGGGCACCAAGACCGCGGCGGTCATCAAGAGCCACCATAATGTGGGCGGAATTCCGGAGGACCTCAAGCTGCGGCTGCTGGAGCCCCTGCGCTGGCTTTTCAAGGACGAGGTCAGGAAGGTAGGATTGGAACTCGGACTTTCCGAGGACATCGTCTGGCGCCAGCCCTTCCCGGGACCAGGCCTTGCGGTGCGAATACTCGGTGAGGTCACGGAGGAAAAGCTGAACATCGTCAGGGAATCAGACTGGATCCTCCGGGAGGAGATCAAAAGTGCCGGTTTGGAACGAAAGATCTGGCAGTACTTCACGGTGTTCCTCCCGGTACGCAGCGTCGGAGTGATGGGAGACGAGCGCACCTATGCCCACCCCATCGTCATCCGGGCGGTTACCAGTGAAGACGCCATGACTGCCGACTGGGCGCACATCCCCTATGACGTGCTGGGACGCATCTCAAACCGGATCGTTAACGAGGTTCCGGGCGTCAACAGGGTTCTTTACGATATAACATCGAAACCGCCGGGTACCATTGAATGGGAATAAGAAGGGGCTGATCACATGAATTCACCGCGAGTCGGGATAGTATTGGGAAGCGAATCGGATGTCCGGGTGATGGAGGAGGCCGCCCGGATCCTTAAGGATTTCGGTGTTTCCTTTGAGATGATCATCGCCTCTGCCCACCGCAGTCCGCAGCGGGCGGCGCAATACGCAGTGGAGGCGGAAAGGCGGGGAATCGAGGTAATTATCTCCGGCGCCGGGATGGCTGCCCACCTGCCCGGGGTTTTGGCCTCATACACCTGCCTGCCCGTGATCGGGGTTCCCCTTCAGGGGGGTGCCCTCCAAGGAGTGGATGCCCTGTATTCCATAGTACAGATGCCTCCGGGGGTTCCTGTGGCGGCAGTGGCCATCAACGGGGCGCGCAATGCCGCCCTGCTTGCCGTACAGATCCTCGGCGTCAAGGACCCGGAACTGCGGGAGAAGTTCCGTTCATACAAGGAGAAGCTCGCGGAAGGCGTAACCGCAAAATCCGAACGACTCCAGGAAACTTTGAACAAAAAGACTCCGGGGAGTTCCAGGGTCAAGCCCGAGTCCTAAGGCGAGCCCGGCACTCAAGTCACTGCCATTATATAAACAGCACGGTCTCATAATTCGTTCTGGAATAGTTCAGTAGGTGGATTTGTATTGAGTGCCCGAGAGCAAGCGCAAGGATAAACCTGAACATTTTCAGGGCAGTACTGCGAGGAGAAAGATTACGAGCCGTAGAGATGCCTGAGTTTAAGGAGGATATGAACTTGCTGGAGAGATATACATTGCCCGAAATGAAAGCCCTTTGGGCGCCGGAGAACCGTTTTCAAAAGTGGCTTGAAGTGGAAATTCTTGCCTGTGAGGCCTGGGCGGAGCTCGGCCGCATTCCTCCCGCCGCCGTACAGGAGATCAAGGAGCGGGCCCGCTTCGATGTGAAGCGGATCCAGGAGATCGAGGAAGTGGTGCGGCACGATGTGATTGCCTTTGTCAGTTGCGTGGCGGAATCGGTCGGCGATGCCGGCAAGTACCTGCACATGGGACTCACCTCCTACGACGTTGTGGACACGGCCCTATCCCTGCTGATGCGGGACGCCGTAGATCTGATCATAGCTGCGGTGGACGAACTGCGTGAGGTCCTGGCGGATAAGGCACGGGCGTACAAGGATACGCCGATGATGGGGCGCACCCACGGCGTGCACGCCGAACCGATCACCCTGGGATTGAAGTTCGCCCTCTGGTACTCCGAGATGAACCGCGCCCGGGAGCGGCTCACGCGGGCGCGGCAGGTGATCGGCGTCGGCCGCCTGTCGGGAGCGGTGGGGACCTATGCCCACATCGATCCCTACGTCGAGCGCTACGTTTGCCGGAAGCTTGGGCTTATCCCCGCTCAAGTATCAACGCAGGTGCTTCAGCGGGATCGTCACGCCGAGTATTTGGCCGCCCTTGCCGTAACTGCCAGTTCCCTCGAGAAATTCGCAACCGAGATCAGGCACCTGCAGCGCACCGAGGTGCTGGAGTTGGAAGAGGGATTTGCCGTAGGGCAAAAGGGATCGTCGGCAATGCCCCACAAGCGCAATCCCATCACCTGCGAGCGGATCACCGGCCTGGCGCGGGTGGTGCGCGGGAACGCCCTGGCCGCAATGGAGAACGTGGCGCTCTGGCACGAGCGCGACATCAGCAACTCCTCTGTGGAACGTATCGTGGTGCCGGACAGCACCACCCTCCTGCACTACATGCTCAAGAAATTTACGGGCGTTCTGCGGGATCTGCTGGTCTATCCGGAACAGATGGAGAAAAACCTGAACCGGACCCACGGCCTGATCTTCAGCCAGCGCCTGCTGCTTGCCCTCGTGGATAAGGGCCTGCGCCGGGAGGAGGCCTACACCCTGGTTCAGGGCCAGGCGCTCCGGAACTGGCCGGAGGGTGATTTTGTGAAATCGGTCAAGGCCGATCCGGAGATCGGGCGGTACCTCACCCCTGAGGAGATCGACGCCCTCTTCGATGTAAGCCACTACTTGGAGCGGGTTGACTACATCTTCTGGCGCGCCGGGCTGGGCGCACCCCCGATAGCAAAGTGGGAACGGGAAATCAAGAGGCGCATGGCACAGGATGTTCCTTTGCCCGAAAAGAGTGAGCTTCTATATGAAGGCAAGGCGAAAAAGGTTTACAGGACGTCCGATCCGGAGATTTACTGGATGGAATACAAGGATGAGGCCACGGCCTTTGACGGGCTCAAGAAGGACGTCATCCCCGGCAAGGGGAGACTGAACAACCAGATTTCCGCCCACCTCCTTTCTTTGCTGGAAGTGGCGGGGGTCCCCACCCATTTTATCAGGCTGCTGAGCCCGAACGAGGTGCTGGTTAAAGCCGTCAAGATCATCCCTCTGGAAGTGATCGTCCGGAACATCGCCGCAGGCAGCCTTGCCGGGCGGCTGGGCGTGGAGGAGGGGAAAACCCTGGCGCGGCCGGTGGTGGACTTCTGCTACAAGAGTGACGAACTCCACGACCCCCTGGTTACCGAAGACCAGATCATCGCACTCGGCATGGCGGAGGAGGAACAGGTAAATGCGCTGAGGGAACTTGCCCTGCGGGTCAACGAGGTGCTGCGGGCCTACCTTGGGGCGAAGAGGCTGGACCTGGTGGACTTCAAGCTGGAGTTTGGCATCCACCGGGGAGAGATTGTTCTCGCCGACGAGATCTCGCCGGACACCTGCCGTCTCTGGGACCGGGAGACGAGGGAGAAACTGGATAAGGACCGCTTCCGGAGGGACCTGGGCGGTCTCATTCCGGCTTACGAGGAAGTCTGGAAAAGGCTGCAAGGAGGGAAATAACCATTGTTTCAGGCCAGGATCTATGTTACGCTGAAAACGGGAATCCTTGACCCGCAGGGAAAGGCGGTTAAAGGCGCACTGGCCACGCTGGGCTACGGAAAGGTGGAAGACGTGCGGGTGGGCAAGTACCTGGTGCTTACCCTGGATTACCCCGACCGGTTCCTGGCGGAGAAAGACGTGAAGGAAATGTGCGATCGTCTGCTGGCCAATCCGGTGATCGAGGATTATACATTTGAACTGCAGGAGGTTGCTAAATGAAGTTTGGAGTGGTAGTGTTTCCAGGCTCCAACTGCGACATGGATTGCTACCATGTAATCGACCAGGTGCTCGGGCATCCCGTTGAGTATATCTGGCACCGGGAACAAGGCCTGGCGGGTTACGATTGCGTCATCCTGCCCGGCGGTTTTTCCTATGGTGATTATTTGCGGACAGGGGCGATTGCCCGCTTTGCCCCCTTGATGGATGCGGTGTCAGCCTTTGCTGCCCGGGGGGGGCTTGTGCTGGGGATCTGCAACGGGTTCCAGATCCTGCTGGAGGCGGGGCTGCTCCCAGGAGCGATGCGGCGTAACGACAGCCTCCAGTTTCGCTGCCACGACGTTTACCTGAGAGTGGAAAATGCAAACACCCCGTTTACCAACCGGTACAGACCGGGTCAGGTGATCCGGATGCCGATCGCCCATGGTGAGGGCAATTACTACGCCGACCCGGAAACCCTGGCTGAATTGAACCGGGAGCACAGGATTATCTTCCGCTACTGCACCGGGGACGGGGATGTTGCGCCCGAGGCGAACCCCAACGGCTCCCTGGAGAACATTGCCGGGATCTGTAATAAGGATGGCAACGTCTTGGGCCTCATGCCCCATCCGGAGCGCTGTTCCGAGGAAATCCTGGGTTACGACGACGGAAAGGCCCTGTTCATGTCAGTTCTGCACTGGTGGGGGCTCAAACGAGAAAGGGAGGTGGTCGCCCGTGGATAGCAAGCCGGCCTGGGCTGAAATGGGTCTGACCGCAGAGGAGTACGCCCGGATCTGCGACCTGCTGGGGCGTGAACCTAACTATTTGGAAACAGGATTGTTTGCCGTGCTCTGGTCGGAGCACTGTGCCTATAAAAATTCCAAGCCTGTCCTGAAGCTTTTTCCCACCACGGGGCCGCGGGTTATCCAGGGGCCTGGGGAGAACGCCGGAATAGTGGACATCGGGGATGGACAGGCGGTGGTCTTTAAGATCGAGAGCCATAATCACCCCTCGGCGATCGAGCCTTACCAGGGGGCGGCCACAGGGGTGGGGGGGATCGTGCGGGATATTTTCACTATGGGCGCACGCCCCATCGCATCTCTGAATTCCCTGCGTTTCGGCAGTCTCGATGACGCTAAGGTGCGCTATCTGTGCGGCGGGGTCGTGGCCGGAATTGCCGGGTACGGCAACTGTATCGGAATTCCCACGGTGGGTGGGGAGGTGTCCTTCCATCCCAGCTATACCGAAAACCCGCTGGTTAACGCCATGTGCGTTGGCCTGGTGGAACACAAGGACATCAGGCTTGGACGGGCGGCGGGAGTAGGGAACCTGGTAATGCTGGTCGGCGCCCGGACAGGGCGGGACGGGATCCATGGCTGTACATTTGCCTCCGAGGAATTGAGCGAGGAGAGCGAGCAGCGCCGGCCGGCGGTACAGGTGGGCGATCCCTTCATGGAGAAGCTGCTCATTGAGGCCTGCCTGGAGGTAATCCGGGGGAACTACATTGTCGGAATCCAGGACCTTGGCGCAGCCGGCCTCACCAGTTCCAGCGCCGAAATGGCCGGTCGGGCGGGTACCGGCCTGGAGCTGGACGTTTCCCTGGTACCCCGCCGGGAAAAGGGGATGACCCCCTACGAGGTGATGCTCTCCGAGTCCCAGGAGCGGATGCTCCTGGTGCTGGAGCCGGACAAGGAAGAACCGGTTAGGAAAATCTTCGAAAAGTGGGGCCTGGAGGCTGTTGTTATCGGCAGGGTCACCGGGGATGGGATCTACCGGGTCCGGGACGGAAAGACGGTTGTGGCCGAGGTCCCGGTCAAGGCTCTGACCGACGGAGCCCCGGTTTACCACCGACTGGGACGGGAACCGGCATATTACCGGGAAAAGAAAAACCAGCCGGTGGATACCGTACCCGTTCCGGAGGATCTGGGCCAGGTGCTCCTTCAGCTCCTGGCCGACCCCAATATTGCCAGCAAGGAGTGGGTTTACCGGCAGTATGACCACATGGTCATGACCAACACCGTGGTCAGGCCTGGGGCGGATGCCGCAGTCCTGCGGGTCAAGGGGACGGGGAAGGGGATTGCCCTGACGACGGACGGGAATTCCCGCTACTGCTACCTGGATCCCTACCGGGGCGGTATGGCGGCGGTGGCCGAAGCGGCCAGGAACCTGTCCTGTGTAGGCGCCGAACCCATCGGCTTAACCGATTGCCTGAATTTCGGGAATCCCGAAAAGCCGGGGATCTTCTGGCAGTTCGAGGAAGCGGTGAAGGGCATGAGCGAGGCCTGCCGTGTTCTGGAGATCCCGGTTGTCAGCGGGAATGTCAGCTTTTACAACGAAACTGAGGGAGAGGCCATCTACCCGACACCTGTAGTGGGGATGGTGGGCCTGCTGCCGGATATCGCCAGGCGCTGTACCCCCGACTTCAAGGATCCGGGTGACAAGATCCTCCTGCTTGGAGGTTTTTCCCCTGAGCTGGGGGCAAGCGAGTACCTCGCCCTGGTTCATAAAATCGAGGCCGGGCGGGTGCCTGGCCTTGATCTGGATCTGGAAAAGAGAGTTCAGGCCTGCTGCCGTTCCCTGGTGAGGGAGGGCCTGATCAAATCCGCTCACGACTGCTCCGAAGGGGGGCTGGCCGTTGCCCTGGCGGAGTGCTCTATCAATGGAAATGTTGGAGCACTGCTTGAAGTAGAAATAGAAGGACGGCCGGACGCCTTTCTCTTTGGAGAGGTCCAATCGTGCATAGTGATTACCTGCGTACCCCGCGACTTGGCTCAGGTCGAGGCGGCGGCACGTGAAAAGAGTGTCCCCTATCGCCTTCTGGGCGAGGTCGGGGGTGAACGACTGGTCATCAGGGAAGCGAGCGGGCGCGCTTTGATCGATCAGCCGGTTGGGGAGATGAGAAGGGTATGGCAGGAGAGCATTGGGAATTACTTTTAGAAGGTGATAAACCAAGAGAGGCCTGCGGGGTTTTTGGCATCTACGCACCTGGCCTTGATGTGGCGCGCCTTGCCTACTTCGGTTTATATGCTCTCCAGCACCGGGGGCAGGAAAGCGCCGGGATAGCCGTCGGAGACGGGAAAAGAATTGTCTGCCATAAAGGAATGGGGCTCGTAAGCGAGGTCTTTACCGAGGACATCCTTGGGCACCTGAAGGGCAAGGTGGCCATCGGCCACGTGCGCTACTCCACGACCGGAGAAAGCAGTGTCGAGAATGCCCAACCCCTGGTGTTCCATTATAGGGATGGAATGATTTCCCTCGGCCATAACGGAAACCTCACCAACTACGCGGAACTCCGGAAAAGGCTGGCGGCGGACGGGGCTGTGTTTCAAACAACATCCGACAGCGAACTGATCGTCAGCATATTGGCGCGGTCATCACAGGGCGACCTGGCTGAGGGTATCTTGAAAACGATGGAGGAAATCAAAGGGGCATACTCCCTGGTAATTATGACCGAAAACCGTCTTTACGGCATCCGGGACCCGCACGGTGTGCGTCCGCTGTGCCTGGGCAGGCTTGACCAGGGCTATGTCCTTGCCTCCGAATCGGCTGCCCTCGATACCATCGGTGCGGAAATGATCAGGGACCTGGAACCCGGTGAAGTTGTCGTCATAGACGAAAACGGGATTACCTCGCTGCGCTGCCACTACCCATTGCAGCGTTCTCTATGTGTCTTTGAATTCGTGTATTTCGCCAGGCCGGACAGCGTTATCGACGGGCTGAACGTACAGAGGGCCCGGGCCGCATTGGGGCGCCAGCTGGCACAGGAGTATCCGCTGAGCGCCGACCTGGTGATCCCGGTCCCCGATTCCGGAACAAGCGCCGCCCTGGCGTATGCAGCAGAGCGGGGACTGCCTTTCAGCGAGGGTTTGATGAAGAACCGCTACGTAGGACGCACTTTCATCCGTCCAACTCAGGAGATGCGCGATCTGGGTGTGCGGTTGAAGCTCAACCCGATTCGCGAAGTGCTGGCAGGGAAACGAGTGATCATGCTGGATGACTCCATCGTTCGGGGCACCACCTCCAGCAAGATCGTCCAGATGATCAGGGATGCGGGCGCCCGTGAGGTGCATATGCTGGTTAGTTCGCCGCCTATTCTACATCCCTGTTACTACGGCATTGACACCTCCCGGCGCGGGGAACTGATCGCTGCCAGGCATGACCTGGCTGAGATACGTGAATTTATCGGGGCGAACAGCCTGAACTACCTGAGCATTGACGGGCTGCTGGCCGCCATGGCACCGCTGGCTCCGGAGAGCTTCTGCTGCGCCTGCTTCAGCGGCCGGTATCCCATAGAAGTGTCAGGGATAGGGTGATTTTCGTTATGGAACCCAAATACTCTTCCTACAAAGAAGCCGGCGTCGATATCGATGCCGGGAACAGGGCGGTGGAATTACTGAAAAAGCACACCGCAAGCACCTGGCGGCCCGGGGTTTTAGGCGGGATCGGGGGATTCTCCGGTTTGTTTGCGCTTGATCTGAAAAAATACCGGGAGCCGGTGCTGGTTTCCGGAACCGATGGTGTCGGGACAAAGCTGAAGATTGCCCAGATGATGGACAAACACGATACGGTGGGGATCGACCTTGTGGCAATGTGTGTTAACGACATCTGTGTCTGCGGGGCCGAGCCCCTTTTTTTCCTGGATTACTTTGCCTGCGGCAAACTGGTTCCCGAGCAGGTGGCGGAAATCGTAGGAGGGATCGCCGCCGGGTGCCGGGAGGCGGGCTGCGCCCTGATCGGGGGAGAAACTGCCGAGATGCCCGGTTTTTATCGCGAAGGGGAATACGACCTCGCCGGTTTTGCGGTAGGAGTCGTTGATCGGGAGCGGATCTGGGACGGCAGCGCTATTGAGGCAGGGGATGCCCTGATCGGCCTTCCCTCGACCGGGGTGCACAGCAACGGTTATTCCCTGGTGCGCCGTGTTCTTTTCGAGCGGTGCGGCTGCAGGGTTGATACCGTCATACCCGATCTCGAGCGCACGTTGGGAGAGGAGCTTTTAAAGCCCACCAGGATCTACGCAAAAACTGTCCTTATGTTGAGAGATAAGTTTGGAGCAAGCGGTGCCGTCAGAGCTGCCGCTCACATCACCGGGGGCGGTCTGACCGAAAACATTCCCCGTGTGCTGCCCCAGGGCTACGGGGTGATTATCCGGCGGGAAAGCTGGCCGGTTCCTGCCATCTTTGAAGTGATCAGGAGCCGCGGGGAAATCGGGTTGGACGAAATGTACCGGGTCTTCAATATGGGAATCGGGTTTGTCTTGATTGTCAGACAAGAAACTGCCGGAGAGGTGCTGGGGGCTTTACAGGGAGTGGGCGAGACGGCCTACCTGATCGGGGAGGTTCGCCCCGGCTCCGGCGTTGCTTATAAATAGAAACTGAAGGGTGGAAAGAAAGGCGTGCGTCCTCTTAACATTGCCGTACTTGTTTCTGGGCGGGGGACAAACCTCCAGGCAATTCTTGACGCCATAGAGGCGGGATCACTCGAAGCGAAGGTTGTAGCGGTATTGAGTGACCGTCCCGAGCCTTTGGCTTTCAGGCGGGCCCGGGAACACGGCATACCCGTTCTTTTTGTGGATCCGGCAGGCTATCAGAGCCGTGAGGCGTATGACGCCGCCCTGGTGGATGCACTCTCTGTCTTTCGGCCGGATGTGGTTGCGCTGGCAGGTTTCATGAGAATTGTGACGCCGGTATTGCTGGACGCATTTCCCCGGCGTGTGGTTAACATTCATCCCGCCCTCCTGCCCGCCTTTCCCGGTCTTAACGCCCAGGCCCAGGCGGTTGCCTATGGGGTGCGGTACAGCGGATGCACCGTTCACTTTGTGGACGAGGGAATGGATACGGGGCCGGTAATTCTGCAGTCGATAGTTCCCGTTTACCAGGACGACACGCCGGAAACCCTTGCGGAGCGTATCCTTGTAAAGGAACACAAAACTTATCCCGCGGCCCTGCAGCTTCTTGCCGAGGGGAGGCTGCTGATCCGGGGCAGGCGGGTTGTTATCAACTGGGATGGAAGGGTCCCCCGAAAGCCGCGGGATTGCGTCCTGGAGTGGCAGAGAATTAAGGACCTACAGGAGGAGGATCTGCGCAATGAGTGAAACTGGCAAAAGGGCAATCATCAGTGTCTCTGATAAAGAAGGGGTCGTGGAATTTGCGGAGGCCTTGGTGGAGCTCGGCTATCACATTATTTCCACGGGGGGGACGGCAAGTGTCCTGGATAGGGCCGGAGTTAAGGTGGAACGGGTCGAACACCTGACTGGATTTCCCGAGATCCTGGGGGGAAGGGTTAAGACACTGCACCCCAAAGTTCACGCAGGGATCCTGGCCCGGGACCTGCCCGAGGACCGGGAGCAGTTGAAGCAGCTCGACATTGAGCCGATCTCGCTCGTGGCGGTCAACCTCTATCCCTTCCGGGAAACCGTTGCCCGGCCCGGAGTGACCCTGGCCGAGGTTATTGAAAATATTGATATCGGGGGCCCGGCTCTTGTCAGGGCCGCCGCAAAAAACTTCACCAGGGTGGCGGTTGTGGTAAACCCCAACCGGTACCGGCAGATTGTTCAGGAGCTCAGGGAAAAGGGCGAAATCACCCTGGCGACCCGGTTCAAACTGGCCCGGGAAGCCTTCTGGCACACCGCGGTCTACGATTCTGCGATAGCCAGTTATCTTTATGGCATCGATATTCCGGAGGATCGGCCTGACGTAGGACAGCAGACCGGCGTGCAAAAGTTTCCTTCCCGTTTGATGCTGCCTCTGGTCAAGCTGGCGGATCTCCGCTACGGGGAAAATCCGCATCAGCAGGCTGCATTTTACCGGGAAGAAACGGTATATCCCTATGGGGTTGCCGGTGCCCGGCAGTTTCAGGGCAAGGAACTTTCCTTCAACAACATCCTTGATCTCAACGCCGCCCTGGAGATTGTTTCCGAGTTTGAGGTTCCGGCTGCAGTGGTGATCAAGCATAATACCCCGTCCGGGGTGGCCTGCGCTCCGACCCTGGTTGATGCCTTCAGGCGAGCGCGCCAGGCCGACCCGGTTGCCGCCTACGGGGGTGTTGTCGGCTTGAACAGAACGGTGGACAGGGATACGGCAGAGGCCTTGACGGAAACCTTTTTTGAAGCGGTTATCGCTCCGGCATACAGCGAAGAAGCCCTTACCGTACTGAGCAGCAAGAAAAACCTGCGGGTCCTATGTGCCGGCGAGTTCACCGACCTGCGGGGGGAACTGGACGTTAAAAGGGTTAGCGGTGGTTTCCTGATCCAGGACGCTGATCAGGCAGACTCTAATTTCGAAAGGTTGCGGGGTGAAGGAAAGGTTGTCACCGGCAGGGCGCCGTCGGACGCCGAATGGGAGGACCTTTTCTTTGGGTGGATCGTTGTCAAGCACGTGTTCTCCAACGGTATTGTCCTCGCCCGGGGAAGGGAGACGGTGGGAATCGGTGGAGGGCAGGTGAGCCGGGTGGATGCCGCCCGGATTGCTATTGAAAAAGCCAAGGATAGGGCCAAGGGTTCCGTTCTTGCCTCTGACGGGTTTTTACCATTTCCCGATACCATCGAGAAGGCGGCGGAATGCGGCGTGACAGCTGTGATCCAGCCCGGGGGATCGATCCGTGACGAAGAGGTGATCGCCGCCGCCGACAAGGCGGGAATGGCGATGGTTTTCACCGGCCGGCGTCACTTCAAGCACTAGCAGAAGCCAGGAGGGAAAGATGATGAAGGTTTTGGTTGTTGGCGGCGGGGGCCGTGAGCACGCACTTGTCTGGAAGTTGAAGCAGAGCCCACGGGTTTCGAAGATCTACTGTGCGCCCGGCAATGCCGGCATTGCCGAGGATGCCGAGTGTGTCCCCTGCGCCGCCGAAGACCTGGAGGGCTTACTTGAGTTTGCCCGCAGTCGGCAAATCGATCTGACGGTGGTGGGCCCGGAGGCGCCGCTGGTGGCCGGTATTAGGGATATTTTCGAAGCTTCTGGGATGAGGCTTTTCGGCCCTTCCGCCAGGGGCGCCCTCCTGGAGGGCAGCAAGGTCTTTGCCAAGCAACTGATGGTTAAATGCGGAGTTCCTACCGCTTCCTTCGAAGTCTTCGAAGACCCCCGGGCCGCTCTCGCTCACGTCCGCAGGATTGGCGGGCCCTGCGTGGTAAAGGCGGACGGCCTGGCGGCAGGCAAAGGGGTGTTCGTGGCGAAGGACACCTGCGAAGCGGAGCATGCCGTGCGGCTGATCGGCGAAGAAAAGGCCTTCGGTAAGGCCGGGGAAAAAATTATTGTGGAAGAATGCCTGGTTGGGGAAGAGGTCAGCGTTCTGGCCTTTACGGACGGCAGGACCGTCCTTCCCATGGTGGCCTCCCAGGACCACAAGCGGGTGTTCGACGGCGACCGCGGCCCCAACACCGGGGGGATGGGGGCATATTCCCCTCCACCCGTCTACACCTCTGAGATTCACCACCGGGTGTGCAGGGAGATCCTGGAACCGATCATCGGTGGCCTGGCAGGCGAGGGGATCAAGTACCAGGGCGTGCTTTACGCAGGCTTGATGATTACCTCCAGAGGCCCCTATGTCCTGGAATTCAACTGCCGTTTCGGGGATCCGGAAGCCCAGGCGGTGATTCCGCGCCTCAAGACCGATCTGGTGGATGTGATGGAAGCCGTCCTAGAGGACAGCCTTGCCGGGTTTACCCTGGATTGGGACCCGCGCCCTACCGCCTGCGTTGTGCTGGCCTCGGGAGGCTATCCCGGCAGTTACGAGAAGGGAAAAGCAATCTCCGGTCTGAAAGACGTACCGGATGATGTCCTGGTCTTTCATGCCGCCACTGCCCTCTCCGGGGGCCGCCTGGTAACCTCCGGGGGGAGGGTATTGGGGGTCACCGGCTTTGGCAGGACAATCCGGGAAGCAGTCCAGCGGGCTTACGAGGGAGTTGCGAAAATCTCCTTCGATGGAATGCACTACAGGCGAGATATCGCCCACCGCGCCCTCGAACGGGAAAGGAGCAGGTAGGATGCTGAACCTTTGCGACATCCAGCACCACCCGGAAATCGAAACCTTGATGGATAAGGTCCACGAGTACCTTAAGACCATGGGAGCGATCAACCACGACGAGGAACACGCCCTGCACGTGGCACGCCTGAGCGCTTATATTCTCAAGTCTCTCGACTACCCGCAGCGGGAGGTTGAACTGGCTTCAATCGCCGGATACCTGCACGACATCGGGAATGTGGTGAACAGGTACCAGCACGGGATGACCGGGGCGCTCCTGGCCTTCCACCTGTTAAACCGCATGGGAATGCCTCCCGAAGAGATCGCCACGGTGATTGCCGCCATCGGCAACCACGAGGAGAAAACAGGTTACACCGTAAGCAACGTGGCTGCTGCCGTGATCCTGGCCGATAAATCCAACGTCCACCGCTCCCGGGTCCGCAAGGATGACATGGCCACCTTTACCACCCGCGACCGGGTAAACTACGCGGCAACGACCTCTTTCCTCAATATCGATCCTGAAAACCGGGAGATTGTAATGCACCTGACCATTGATACGGAAATCGTGTCCGTCATGGATTACTTTGAGATCTTCCTGACAAAGATGCTCCTCTGCCGGCGGGCGGCGAACTTTTTAAGCTGCCGCTTCGGGCTGGTCATCAACGGTAACCGCCTGCTTTAACCATTGGCCGGTATTGGTTATCCTTGCGCTTGCTCCCGGACTCCGGTTTAACTCGCCCTAAAACTCGTCGCAGACGGCAGCCGACCGGCTCCTATGACGCCATCCATGGCGCAGAGTCGCCTAGCTCAACATCCTGTTTCGCTTCGGCTGCCGTTAGCTGCTCCTTCGTCAAGGGCGAGTAACAACCTCCGTAGGTCGCTGCGCCTGCAAGGATAACCAGAACGTATTGGACAGGGCAGAGACACTCCCTCCAGTGGAGTGTTTTATTTTTTTTGGATTTAAAAAGGGGAGCATAATTCTGAAGGTTTTATTCAAAAATAGAAAAAGATTCACCTCTAAAGACGAGGGGCGATGACTCTGGTGTTCCGGAAACTGCGAAAGCCTTTGAAACCCTCAGAACTGAAGAAGCGTAAAATGGATGCCAGGTTGCAAGAACTCCAGCCCAAGGCGATATTAGAACAGCCGGTTAACACCGATCTCGATTCCAATATCAAGTTGATGAAAGAACTGTTCGGCAATTCCAGCGACCTGGTGGTACGCGAATTCCACTTTGGTTCAGATAAAGAAATTCGGGTCGCCCTGGTCTTTATCGACGGGCTGGTCGACAAGGTTTCTCTCAGCGAGGCTGTCCTCAAGCCTCTGCTCTACCGCACCATCGTTGATGAGGAGAGAAGGCTTTTACCCGGCAATGCCTTTGAATTAATCCGGGACTGGCTGGTAACTTTTTCGAGCACCAAAGAAGTAGAAAAGATTGGAGTTCTGTTGGACCTGGTGCTTGCAGGATTTGCGGCTCTTTTCGTTGACGGGTTTGATAGGGCCCTTGCCCCCGAAGTTAAGGGGTGGAAGGATAGATCCATTGAAGAGCCCAAAGCCGAATCCTTCGTCCGTGGACCCCGGGACGGCTTCACCGAAACCATTCGGACGAACACCGCCCTTATTCGCCGCCGCGTCAGAACTCCCCGCCTGCGCTTCGACATGTACCAGGTCGGCACTGTTACAAAAACAGACGTTTGTGTGGCTTACATCGACGGCCTGGTCAACCCCGCAACGGTGGAAGAGGTTAAAAGGCGGATTGAGTCCATCGATACGGATTCTATCCTGGAATCCGGGTACATTGAGGATTTCATCAAGGATGATACCAGGACACCCTTTAATCTTTTGGACCGTACTGAGAGGCCGGACAAGGTCGCTGGGGCGCTGGTTGAGGGGAGGGTTGCAATTTTAGTGGATACCACTCCCTTTGTTCTCATCGTCCCCGCTGTCTTCAGCGAATTCCTGCAGTCCACGGAAGATTACTACGAGTGGAACTCCTCTGTACGTTCCTTACGCTGGCTGGCAGTTTTAATTACTCTTACACTTCCCTCTTTGTACGTTGCCTTAACGACCTTTCACCAGGAAATGATTCCCACCGGCTTGGCCTTGAGCATGGCTGCCGGGCGGGAGGGGGTTCCTTACCCTGCAGTCGTTGAGGCCCTGATCATGGAGGTTACCTTTGATCTCCTGCGGGAAGCTGGAACGCGAATGCCGCGTTCTATCGGCCAGACCTTGGGTGTGGTTGGGGCAATTGTCCTGGGACAGGCCGCAGTGGCAGCTGGTATTGTTAGCCCTTTTATCGTAATAGTGGTAGCCCTTACTGCGGTCACCTCTTTCCTCATCCCCAACTACTCGGCATCCCTTACCGTGAGGTTGCTTCGCTACCCCATGCTTCTTCTGGCCGGTGTATTCGGACTGGTGGGGATTTTCTGGGGTCTCATGATGCTTCTGTTGCACATGGCTTCCCTGCGTTCCTTTGGAGTTCCTTATCTCTACCCGATCACGCCGGCCGTTCCTGCGGAGTGGAAGGACGTGTTTTACAGGGCCCCCTGGTGGAAGATGGACAAGCGGCCGCTGCTTCTCAGATCCCCGAACAGACGACGGCAATCCTCAGCTCAGCGCCCGGAATTCCCTCCCGTGCGACCTGGAAGGGAGCCTGAGGCCGTAATCGAGGAAAACCGGCCTGGAGCCGAAAACCAGGACAAAAAGAACGCTTCTTCGAGCGGGAAAACGAGCGGTAAAAATGGTAAAAGGTGATGCCGGATGTTATGGAATTTGCTTTTGGTCATTTTGCTAGGGGTTGGGATTGCCCTTTACGAGGTGCCTAAACTTTTAAACCGGCAGATGCGGCGGGAGCTCTTCGCATTCAGCAGTGTTCTCCTGTTGGCTGTCGCTCTTGCCGTTGCCCTGGTACTCAGGCTACCGGTTCCCAATCCGACACGGGGGATAGAGATCCTTTTCGGCCCACTCACCAGGCTGCTTTACCCTGCCTCTTAATTTATCAGATGTAGGAGGAAAAGAATGGGGATAGAAAAAGGGAAGATCTCCCGGATACAGGCAGTTTTCCTGGTTACGAATGCCACACTGGCAACCATGGTGCTTTATGTTCCCGCCCTGCTGGCCCGGGAAACCGGCCAGGACGCCTGGATCACGGTTATTCTTGCAGGGGCGGTGGGAGTGTTATACGGGGGAATCGTCGTTTCTATAGGGGCGCGCTTTCCCGACAAAAATTTTGTGGAGTACAGCATTGAACTCCTGGGTCCCTGGGCCGGAAGGGCTGTGGGGATAATTTTCGGCCTTTTTTTCCTTTACCGGACCGGAGTTGTCATCAGGGAATTCAGTGAGCTTCTGGTCAACCTGGTTATGCCCGAGACCCCTCTGGTTGTTTTCAATATCTTGATTGTCTCCCTGGCGACCTACGGGGTTTACTTGGGGCTGGAGGTGTTTGCCCGGGTCAACGAGATCCTTTTCCCTATTGCATTGTTCATTGGGACGGTATTCATAGCCCTGGCCATTCCCGAAATGGAATTTTACCAACTTAAGCCCGTCCTTGTTCACTCTCTCCCTGCATTGTTGCGGGGTTCGAGCCTGCTTCTTTCCTTCTACATGGAGGGAGGAGGTGCTCTGCTGATGTTTTATCCCAATCTTAGGAGACCGGAGGATGGTAAACCCATCAGCTACCAGGTGGCACTTCTGCTGGTCCTTGCCATGCTGGCCGATATCGTTGGGGTGATCGCCCTTTTCGGCCCTGAGGAGGCCGCCCGTCTCATTTTTCCTACCTATGAGTTAGCCAAAACCGTCCACCTGGGAGGGTTTATTGAACACATTGAATCCCTGGTTGTCGGGATCTGGATCACCATGGGAGGGTTAAAGGTGATGGTGTTTTACTACGTCTCAGCCCTGGCATTTGCCGAGTCCTGGGACCTCCGGGATTACAGACCGCTGGTCCTGCCGATGGGCATGATTCTGGCGGCTCTTACGGTCCTGGAGTTTGCCGATACTAACCAGATCCGGACTTTCTTCCGGTACATGCCTGCCTTTACCGTGACCGTACTGGGGGGAATCACCATTTTGATTTATCTGCTTACCATTATCCGTAAAAAGGATACTCCAGGAGGTGGGGCCGCTCAAGGCCATAAAAATGAAAGGTCAACCTCATAGCTTTATTCTGAGGGTAGTAAGCTTTGTGTTGATTAGCGTCCTTGCTACATGCCTGCTGGGCGGCTGCTGGAGCAAGGTGGAGATCGAGCAGATGGCCTTTATTTCGGTGGTTGGAGTCGACCGGGCGGATAAGGATGGCCTGCTGGTTTCCTTCCAGATCGTCAACCCCCGCGCCCTTACAAAGGGAGGCGCAGGGGGAGGTGGGGGCGGCGAACCTCCGGTTTTCGTTTTGAGCGTTACAGCAAGAACGGTTCCGGATGCCCTTGCCAAGCTTGAGGAGGAATCTTCCCGCATCGTACGGTTTAAACAGCTCAGTGCCATTGTGCTGGGAGAGGATCTGGCAAGGGACGGGATTGGTCAGGTGATGGACTTTTTCGCCAGGCACTGGGAGATGCGGCGCTCCATCTGGGTTCTGGTGGCTAAAAAAAGCGCCCAAGATGTCTTGCTGAAAGGAGCCCCTGTACAGGAAAAGATGCCCGGTATGGCGATCAAAATGGAAATGGAACGCAGGGCGAGACTATCCCCCACGCGCTATCCCGTAACCCTTGGGGATTTCCTGACAGGACTGACAAGAGAGGGGGATGACGCCATAGCCTCTTCTGTTGAGATTGGTCCGATGCAGGAGCAAAAATCCGGTAACTCAGTTAAAAAAGAGAAGGAAGGAGATACAAAAGAAAAAGCCACCGGGGGGATGAAAGAGCTCGTCTTTAGCGGCGCAGGGGTTTTCAGGGGGGAGAAACTTGTAGCCTTCCTCGGGCCCCAGGAAACCCGGGGGGTGCGCTGGTTTAAGGGCAAGGTGCCGGGGGGAGTATTCACCGTTCCGGTAAAAACCCGGGCCACGTGGGCCTCACTTGTCACCGACAGGGAGACAACCCGGGTGAAGCCAGTAGTAACAAAAACCGGAATTCGCTACGATGTTAAAATAATGGATGAGGGGTTTATATGATGTGTCGAGAAAGCGGGGCTTGCGGTCGGCAGGCCGGAGGTATTAAGGATGCTGGAAAAGGAGAAGGAGAAGGCGATCACCAGGGAGGTCATGGCCGCTGTTAGAAAATCAAAGGAGCTTCGGAGCGACTTCCTTGCCCTCGGGGATAAGCTCTACCGGGAATACCCTGATGTTTGGGAGAAGGTTAAGCACAACTGGAGAGACGAATGGCTGCCCAAAGTTGAGGTCAGGGTTAGTGTAACCAGTAAAATAAGACGTTCCGGAGCAACGTCGGAACCCATTGACGTCCATTCCCGATAAAATGTGATAATAATGATAATAAATATAAAGCTCCTGCCAGACCCGTACAGGAGCTTTTGCTGCTCTTAAAATACGTTTCAGTTTATCCTTGCGCTTGCTCCCGGACTCCGGTTTAACTCGCTTATAACGCGTCGCAGACGGCAGCCAACCATTCCATCGCAGGTCAAGAGGTGTCTGTACTCGCATCCCGACCTGTCATCCTCGCTTCGCCTGTCCTGTTACCCGGCCTTCCATAAGTCGCCCAACACTCACTGCTGCTTCGTGAGCTGAAGAAGACAAGAATTATTAAATAAAAGGCCGATTCTGAAACAGGGTTTCGGTAAGTGCTGGGTCGCTCGCCGGTAGACCCGTCGGTGACTTTCAATCTCTGTTGGTGCCGCCGGAGGCGGCGTGATGGTCAGTTTTCTAATGCTTCACCGGAATGTTCTTACCATGCTGTGCCTGCTCTTTCGGGATCATTATCTTCAGCAGCCCGTCCCGGCAGGATGCTTCCGTCCGATCCAGGTCGAGCTTGGGCGGTAGCAGGATCTGGCGGAAGAAAGCACCTGGAGTTCTTTCCCTGTAACGGGGGGTCATTTTACTTCCGGTAGGTGTTTCTCCCCGGACGATCAGAATATTGTTGCCGATCTCAACATTGACCTGCTCCGGTTTAATCCCCGGAACCTCCACCACGATGAGAATGTTATCATGATCCTCAAAAATGTCTATTCTTGGCTGCCAGGTAACCGTCAGGGGTTGGTAGTATGGGAGGGAGCCGGGTGCTGCGCCCGGATAAGTGTATGGTACCCCAACTGGCGTTTGATACCGCTCTTGTTGATTACCCCGATCCATGCCATATTCCCTGTAGTTATCCGTTTGGGAAGCTTCTTCGTGGCTCATGTTAAACCCTCCTTTAAACCAAGGTGTGGGGGTAAAATAGTTTGGTTTAGTAGTAACTAGCTGGTGACTTGAATACGACGCCGGGCGGCCAGATCCGCCTTGGGCAGCCTTACCTCCAGGATTCCGTTGTTATAGGTGGCGGTGCAGTGCTCGGCCCGGACCGTTGTCGGCAGAGAGATGGTACGGTATATGCTTGTTGCACCCATTCCTGCCATGCCGATTGCGCTTGCGCTGATGGTGATCGAGTCATCGGTGACGGTCAGGTTCAGGTTGTTCGGGTTGATGTTGGGTAGTTCCGCCGCTACAACCACGTCACTGCTGGTTTCGAAGAGATCGACCCGAGGTTGGGTAAGTCCCGGAGATGGCATAAAGGCCACGCTCTGCGGACTGACCGCCCAGCCGCCCATCATCGGATTGATACCCGCCTGCCAGTTAACAGCCGGATTGATGCCTCCCAGCAATACGGGGGTTGCAGTGCCCTGCCATGCCCCGGTGGCTGCAACAGGGGAAAAGGTGTAGTTGATTGCACCGGGACCGGCCTGGGGAAACATTCCCATGGCGGGGTTCAATGATTGAATATACATAGAAGCTTGTCACCCTCCTTGATTTTTGGAACATTTAAGAGAACCTATTTTACCCCCACGAATTAAGTATTTGAGGGCATCTGATTAATTATACATAGACACCCATGTCACCTCCGGTGACACCAACAGAGGATGAAAATGGGTGTTAGTAGAATAAAACCTTTAGCGGCTGGTAACGAGGTCGAAATACCTTGGTGCTTTGAGCCCGATACTTAGACGG
>CADDZA010000018.1 GCA_902812435.1 Clostridia bacterium | reverse complement strand
CCAGAAGAAACCTCCTTTGTGATTTTGACTGGATTGCATTGGAGGTTTTCTTCTTTTCTCCAGGAAAAACTCCTTCTTTTCTCCCTGGAGGTTACTGGTGATTACCCACACTTATTTTACAGCTACCGGCCGAAGAACAGTCCCGCTGTCAGATCCGTTGAAAAAGTTCGAAACCCGGGTCTGGGGCCCGGGTCGTTTTTTACACGTTCCGCTGATCGAAGATCCGTTTGGTTTTCTTTTCGCTGCGGGGGAGGCTGCCGTGCGGGACGACTTCCACATCGGCCTGGATCCCGATGATGCGCTTGATGCTCTGCCGGAAGGCTCCGGCGGTTTGACCGGCGTCGGCCCCCGGCTCTCCCTCCACCCGGATCAGGATCCGGTCCTTTCCGTCCTGCCTGGTAAGGATCACCTGGTATTCGCTGCCGGCACCCGGTGTGAGCTTCAGAGCGGCGTCGATCTGCCCCGGGAAAACCAGCACGCCCTTCACCTTGAAGGACTCGTCGCTGCGCCCCAGGATCCGGTCGATCATCGGGTAGGGGCTGCCGCAGGGACAGGCCTCCGGGAGGAGACGGGTGATATCCCGGGTGCGGTAGCGGAGCAGGGGCATCCCTTCCTTGGTGAGGGTGGTGATGACCAGTTCGCCCTTTTCTCCCGCCGGCAGCACCCGCCCTGTATCCGGGTCGATGACTTCGAAGTACAGGTAGTCGCTCCAGTAGTGGATGCCGCAGTGGTGCGGGCAGTCGATCCCGATCCCGGGGCCGTAGATCTCGGTCAGCCCGTAGATATCAAAGGTATCGATCTGCAGCAGGGAGGAGATGCGCTGCCGCATCTTTTCCCCCCACCGCTCGGAGCCGAAGACCCCGAGGCGCAGGGAGACCCGGTCCTGCAGGCCGCGCCGGGCGATCTCCTCGGCCAGCAGCAGCCCGTAGGAGGCGGTGGCGATGAAGACTGTGGCCTTGAGGTCGAGCATCATCTCCAGCTGCTTTTCGGTGTTGCCCGGCCCCATGGGGATGGCCATCGCCCCGATCCTTTCCGTTCCCGCCTGGAACCCGATTCCCGCCGTCCAGAGGCCGTAACCGGGGGTGATCTGGACGCGGTCGCGGTTCGTCACCCCGGCGAAGCGCAGGCAGCGTGCCATCATCTCGGCAAAGGCATCCACATCGTTCTTCGTATAGGGGATGATGATGGGTTTCCCCGTGGTCCCCGAGGAGGAGTGGATGCGAACGATCTCTTCTTCCCCTGCCGCCCGCATGTACTCGAGGGGATGGGCGCGCAGCTCCTCCTTGGTGGTGAAGGGAAGGCGGGCGAAGTCCTCCAGGGTCCGGATGTCCTCCGGATTGATCCCCGCCGCGTCCAGCTTGTCGCGGTAAAACCGGCTGCGGCCGTAAAGGCGCTGCAGCAGACTTTGCAGGGCCGGAAACTGGGACCGAAAGACTTCACCGAAATCCATTAATGCATACTCGGGCATGCTTTTGGCCATCTGCGAAGATGCCCGGCCCCGGTGCCGAACCGGGGACCGGGCAGGCACCTCCTCTCCCGGATAGAAACGAATAAAAAACAAACCAGGCTTCCAAAGCCTGGTTGATTCCTCAACAACACCTCGGCTTTGCTCAGCTCACCATTGAGTAAAACCTTTTCTCTTCTCTGCTCGTCATGCTTTATTATCCGGTTTGTTTCTTTATATCATATGGAAAACGGCGGTGTCAAGGCTTTCCCACAGATTATTACTATTTATCCTGTATTTGCCGGACGGTGAGGCAGAGGATGGCACCTCTACCTGCAAATTATGGTATAATAACGAAGGATGCCCCGGCCTGCCGGTTGCAGGCAAGAAGTCAATGAGAGAAAAAGGGGGCTGCCCGGCACCGGGTCCCACCGGAGTAAGCGTGGATCATGAATCCTGAGATTGACAGTGAGGGGGAAGTTCAAGTGCGCATCCTTGTCACCGGGGGAGCCGGGTTTATCGGCTCCAACATTGTTGATGCTCTTGTTAACGAGGGGCACGAGGTTGTGGTGGTGGACAACCTGAGCAGCGGGAAGCGGGAGAACCTGAACCCGGCGGCGAAGTTTTACGAAATGGATGTCTGCGATCCGGCGCTGGAGAAGGTTTTCCGGGAGGAGAGGTTCGATTACGTGAACCACCACGCCGCCCAGATCGACGTGCGGCACTCGGTGGCGGACCCGGTCGACGACGCCAGGACCAACATCCTGGGGTTGCTCAATATCCTGGAGAACTGCCGGAAATACGGGGTCAGGGGAGTTATCTTCGCATCCTCCGGAGGCGTGGTTTACGGGGAGCCGTCCTGGCTGCCGGCCACCGAGAAGTTCCCGAAGGGGCCGCAGTCCCCTTACGGCGTCAGCAAGCTTGCCTCCGAGTTCTACTTGACCTACTATGCCCAGGTGATGAACCTTCCCTACATTGCCCTGCGCTACGCCAACGTCTACGGCCCCAGGCAGGACCCGCACGGCGAGGCCGGGGTTGTGGCCATCTTCGGCCTTAAGATGCTGCGGGGAGAGACGCCGGTCATCTACGGTGATGGTAAGCAGGTCCGGGACTACGTCTACGTGGGGGACGTGGTGCGGGCGAACCTGCTGGCCCTGAAGCGCCTGCAGGATGGGGGAATCTCCTGCGGGGCGGGCGGCTGCGCCATCAACGATTTCGCCTACAACATCGGCACAGGGGAGGGAACCTCCGTCAACCGGCTGTTTGAATTGTTAAAGGAGATCACCGGTTTCGCCGGGGAGCCGGAGTACGGCCCTGAGCGCAAGGGGGAGTTGAGGAAGATCTGCCTTGATGCCGGAAAGGCGAAGGCGGAACTGGGCTGGGAGCCGCAGGTGGATCTCCGGGAGGGCCTGCGCCGCACCGTGGATTTTCTGGCCGGGAAAGGCAAAGGAATGGGTGCGGCGAATTAAACAAGGATAGAATAATGGGCGGCGGCCTCGGCCCAGATCTTTCGCAACCTGGTGCCGGAGCTTCAGCATGTCCCGCCGGGCGATGGCCTCTGCCTGGACTAACATCCTGGGACAGCTTATCCAGCCTTATTTTTTTCTTGCAGACCTGATTGCTAGTGTATATAATTGATAGTAACAAAGACACGCAGTGAAATTAATCCGCATCAGCATATTCCATCCTTTCGGGGTTAGCCTAAAATTGAGTGCATTTTTCCATAGAGGAGGCTGTTACATGGGCAGAAAGGTATGTATCGTAGGCGGTGTTGCCGGGGGTGCCAGCTGCGCCACCAGGCTGCGGCGGCTGGACGAGGGGGCGGAAATCCTCCTCTTCGAGAGGGGGGATTACGTCTCCTTTGCCAACTGCGGCCTTCCCTATCACATCGGCGGGGTAATCCCCAAACGGGATGCCCTGCTGGTGGCCACCCCTACGCTTCTAAAACAGCGCTTCCGCATCGACCTCCGCATCGGGCACGAGGTGGTGAGGATCGACCGCGACCGGAAAGAGATCGAGGTGAAGGATCTCACCTCCGGCCGGACCTACCGTGAGAAGTACGATGCCCTGGTGCTGTCCCCCGGGGCGGAGCCGGTTAAACCCGCTTTTCCGGGCGCCGACCTTCCAGGAGTTTTCACCTTGAGGACGATTCCGGACATGGACGCCATCATCCGCTGGATCGATGAAAGAAAGGCGCGGCAGGCCGTGGTGATCGGCGGCGGCTACATCGGTCTGGAAACGGCGGAAAACCTGCGGCACCGCGGCCTGGAGGTCTCCATCGTGGAGCAGATGAACCAGGTCATGGCCACCCTCGACTGCGAGATGGCCGCCCTGGTGCAGGCCCACCTGCGGGAAAAGGGCGTCGGGCTTTACCTGGGCGAGCAGGTACGGTCCATCGGGCAGAAAGAGGGCAGGCTGGTTGTGCAGACTGCCGGGCGGGAGCTGCCGGCGGATCTGGTGCTGGTGGCGGTGGGGGTTCGCCCCGATACGAGGCTCGCCTCCGAAGCCGGGCTGGAACTGGGGCCCACCGGCGGGATCAGGGTGGACGAGTACCTGCGCACCTCTGATCCCGACATCTACGCGGTCGGCGACGCCATCGAGGTAACCCACTTCGTCAGCGGGACGCCTGTTGTGGTTCCCCTGGCAGGCCCCGCCAACCGCCAGGGGCGCCTTGTGGCGGACAACATTTGCGGGCGGGGGATCGCCTACCGGAACACCCAGGGGACTTCGGTCTTCAAGGTCTTTGACCTCACCGCCGGGTCCACTGGCCTGAACGAACGGGTGCTGGCCCGGCACCGGCGGCCGTTTCAGAGGGTAATCGTCCACCCCTTTTCCCACGCCACCTATTACCCGGGTGCCACCCAGATGAGCATCAAGCTGCTCTTCGACCCCGCGGACGGGAAGATCCTGGGGGCGCAGGCCGTCGGCCGGGAGGGTGTCGACAAGCGGATCGACGTGCTGGCGACGGCCCTCCGGGCGGGCATGACCGTGTTCGACCTGGAGCACCTGGAACTGGCCTATGCCCCGCCCTATTCCTCGGCCAAGGATCCCGTGAACATTGCAGGCTTCGCAGCCTCAAACATCCTGAGAGGGGATGTGGAGGTGGCTGCCTGGGATGAGGTACCGCCCTTGCAGCAGGAGGGCGCCGTCGTCCTGGACGTGCGGACGGCCGCCGAGGTGGAGCAGGGCAAGATTCCGGGAGCCCTGCACATCCCTCTGGATAACCTGCGGGAGCGGCTGGGCGAGTTGCCCCGGGACCGCAAGATCGTGGTTTACTGCGGGGTCGGGCTGAGGTCCTACATCGCCTGCCGGATCCTGAAGGCGGCGGGCTTCGCCGGGGTTTACAACATGAGCGGCGGGTGGAGGACGTACCGGGCGGCCACTGCGAAACCCCCGGAAGCGGCGCCGGGGACTCCGGTCACCGTGCAGCGGCCGGGGGCGGACAACATCAGGCTGGAATCCGGGGAGAGCCCGCCGGGAGGGGGCGCGAAGGGGTGCTGCGGGTAGCCTCACCCGTCCTGTGGCCGGGCCTTACCTGAATCGCTCGCCGCTAGACCCGGCGGCTGCATTTTCATTCTGTTAGTATTACCAGTGGTGATTATGATGGTCTGATTGATATTGATACAGCCGGATTATGAGCGGGCTGCCGTTAATGAAATTGTGAGTGGGAGAGTCAACATTAAAAATCTGGAGGAGGGAAACCATGGCTGTTACCCAGAGTGAAGTTAACGCAAACGGGGTTCAGGGCGTTGCCGGAGGTAAGGGGAACTGGCAGGCGGAGCTGGCCGCCAGGTTCGGCCCCCGGGTGACCTTCGGCAGGATCGAGAGGCTGCTCTACTCCCACGACGTTGGGGCGCTGCCGGGTATGGTCAAAAAGCTCTTTAACGCCATGCCCGACGCGGTGGTGCAGCCCCAAACAGTTGACGAACTGGTGTTTCTCACCGAACTGGCCGGGCGCCACCGCATCCCGCTGGTGCCCAGAGGCAGCGGCACCGGCGGTTACGGGGGAAGCGTTCCCTCCCGGGGCGGGATCACCGTGGAGTTCAACCGGATGAACCGCATCCTGGGAGTCGACCCGGACCGGCAGACCGTCACCGTGGAGCCAGGCGTTATCATCAAGGATCTGGACGACTATCTGCGCAGGCACCACGGCCTGGCCATGCGGGCCGTCCCCACCAGCGCTCCGGGAGCGACGCTGGGCGGCTGGGTGGCGTCAGGGGGCGCAGGCATCGGGAGCAATACCGGCGGCTACGTAGGCGAGAACGTTGAATCTGTTGAAATGATCACCCCCACCGGGGTCAAAACCACCCTGGCAGGGGATCAACTCGGGCGGGTCGTCGGCCTGGAGGGGATCACCGGATTTATCACCGGCATTACCATCAAGCTGTGGCCCGCGGAGGAGGAAGTGCCCTTCCTGGTGGGCTTCAAGCGGATGTCCGACCTGCTCGAAGCCCTTGAGGCGGTGATCAGTACCGGGCCCCCGGTGTGGCACATCAGCTTCGGGAGCGGACGTTTCCACCGTTTGAACGAAGAGGCGGCGGGCGAGCGCCCCGGCCTGAAGGGCCCCGCCCTGCTCCTGGTACCCCGGAAATCCCAGGCGGGTGCCCTGGCGGACTGGCTGGCGGAGAATGTTGCCTCCTTCGGCGGGGAGATCCTGCCGGAGATCCAGGCCCGGCGTGTCTGGAACGACCGCTACTACCCGATGCGGCTGAAGCGCCTGGGGCCGTCCCTGATCCCGAGCGAGAGCACCATTCCCCTGGCGGCTTTAAAGGACGCCCTGGAGGAATTCACCAAGATCTTCGGAGAGCTTGCCCTGGAAGCGACCCTGATCAACGGCAGGGAGGCCGCCATCCTGAGCTTCGCCCTCGGCGACGAGCGCCTGCCCCTTGCCTATGCCCTTGATTTCACGAAATCACTGCACGTTATGGACATCTCTATGAAGCACGGGGGCTCCCCCTACGCCCTGGGGCTGTTCTTCACCGACCTGGCCCCGAAGCGGTACGGGGAGAAGCGCCTGGCGGATCTCCAGGCCTATAAAAAGGAGATCGACCCGGAGGGGATCTTCAACCCCGACAAGGCCATCCACTGCGGGAACAAGGCCCTGACCGCCGCCATGGCGGCCGCCCGGCTCTCCCGCCCCTTCTCCGGCATTGCCCAGGCGGTGGTGCCGAAGATCAAGAAGGGAGAGCGGCCGTTGCCGGAGCGCCTGGCCCACGACGCCTTCATCTGCACCCAGTGCGGCTACTGCCGGCCTGTCTGCAGCCTCTATTCCGGCCGGGGGTGGGAGAGCGCCAGTCCGCGGGGCAAGTTCTACTTCCTGCGGGAGTACGCCCTGGGGAACGTGGACTTCGATCAGGATGAGGTGGACACCTTCCTGATGTGCACCACCTGCAAGCGCTGCAACGACGTCTGCCAGGTCAACATCCCCATCCAGGAGGACTTCGACAAGATGCGCGGCTTCCTGGTGATGGAGAAGGATTTCGCCACCTACCCGGCCTTCTACCTGATGAAAGCCGCCTGGCGCTCCCAGAACAACATCTGGGCAGCCCTGATGGAGAACCGGACCGACTGGGTGCCGGCGGACGTGACCTACAGGGACTCCGGGGAACTGGCCTACTGGGCGGGCTGCACCGCCTCCTTCATCATCCCGGACATCGCCCAGAACGCCATGCACATTTTCAAGGAGGCGGGAGTCGACATCGCCTACATGGGCAGGGACGAGGGATGCTGCGGCGCTCCCATGTTCATGTCCGGCCAGTGGGACGCCTTCGCCGACGTGGTCAGGAGGAACGTGGAGCAGATAAATAAGCGGGGGATCAAGACCCTGGTCGCATCCTGCCCGGGCTGCTGGGTGTTTCTGAACCACTACTACCGGGAGTGGGCGAAAAAGCTCGGCCTGGAGTATAACGTGGAGATCAGGCACATCTCTGAGGTGATCACGGACTACATCAAGGAGGGGCGGCTGAAGTTCAGGAAACCCCTCAACCACAAGGCCACCTGGCACGATCCCTGCCATATCGGGCGCCACGGCGGGATCTACGACCCGCCGCGGGAGGTGCTGCAGGCGATCCCCGGCCTGGAATACGTGGAAATGGAGCACAACCGGGAGAACGGTCTCTGCTGCGGTAGCGTCTTAACCAGGATCAAGGAGCCCACCCCGACCTCGGACACCATCGGTGCGCTCCGCCTGAAGGAGGCCACCGCCGCCGGCACGGACATGATCTACACTACCTGCCCCTGCTGCGAGTTCCAGTTGCGGGTGGCGGGGAACAGCGCCGGCTCCCAGGTGCAGGTGCGGGACTTCACCAACGCCGTTGCGGAGGCCCTTGGCTACGAGACCACGGATTCCAACCGGAACGTCAGGGAGATCTGGACGGTGTTTGACAAGGTCCTGAATCAGATGTGCGTGGAAGGGATGGCCCGGATGATGCGGGACCTGATGCCGGAGATGATGGCCCAGATGCCCGACTTCATGAAGAAGTCCATGGGGGCCATGAAGCCCCTGCCGGAGGGGGTCCAGGACGCCATGCTGGCCATGATGAAACCGATGATCCCGAAGATGATGCCGAAGATGATGGATCAGATCATGCCGAAGGTGCTCCCGGACATCCTGAGGTACATGAAGGAGAAGATCCCGGAGATGCCGCCGTCCATGAAAAAGCTGCTGCCGGAGCTGCTGCCGCCGGTGATGGCGGACATGATGCCGAAGATGCTGCCCCATGTGCTGCCCCTGGTGGTGGATGACATGATGAAGGCCATGGCGGCAAGCCTGAAAGGGTAGACAAGGGGACGGTTCTCTTGTCTGGAGAGACAGGAGACAAGAAGACAAAGAAAAAACAAAGGGACGGTTCTTATGTCTCGATCCTGCATTTTTCATAGGCAAAAGAACCGTCCCTTTTCAATTTTCAACTATCTCCTCAGGATTTTATTCACCTTATCCTTGTTGATACCGGTAATAACAGCAATCTTCCTGATGGGTAGGTTGGTCTTTGATTTGAACTCCTTTATCAAAATGTCCGGAAGGTGTACCTTATCTTCGTTATTGTTTAGTCCCCGCTCTATAAGCATCTTTTTAAAAAGCTCGCTTGCTGTCACTTCGTCCATAACCTCTTCATCTTCCACAAGGTCAAGAAAAGATTCCGTCTCTTCTTTTTTCATGTATTCTTCAAATTTCTTCACTGCAGTCTTTCTGTCATCTGAAAAAAGACCTAAAACCAAATCGGTATCCAGTATTTTCGCAAAGTAATTATTTTCATCAAGGTAGCAATTGTAGCTGCTCCATCTATAGTCAGATGGTTTTTCGACTATGCCTGCCTTCACCGGATTTTGATGTATATATCTTACTAACGACAATATATAACTCTCCTGCTCTACTACCTCACTTTTAAACCTGTCCTGAAATAGATGACCAACTCTTTTGTATTTCTTGTTAAAATGATGGACATAGCTGACGGTTATCCGTTTCATTACCCTGGATACATCTTCGATTCCTTCACTTAGCATTAAATGGATATGATTATCCATCAGGCAAAAGGCATGCAAGTAAAATCTATTCCCTTGTTTCTTTTCATACATTGTTTCAAGGAAGCATAGTTTATCTGCATCACTGTGAAAAATGTCCTTTCTCTCGTTTCCACGAAGCATGACATGATAATACCCGCTGTTGCCTCTAATCCTCTGCTGTCTTGGCATTTTTTTCACCCGGTATAAGTATACCTACAATTGGATCATTATTAAAGACAGAAGAACCGTCCCCGTGTCAGCCCCCTTGTCAGCCATTGTCAGCCCGACAGCAAGACGCAAGAACCGTCCCCTTGTCTGCCCTTGTCTGCCCTTGACTGAGACTGTTAAAAAAGCTTCTCGAGATCGATGGTTAATTCCGGGAAGAGCGGGGAAGTAATTTTGCCCGTATCTTCGTATTCGGCGGCTTTCACCAGTTTGTTTGCTTCATTGCGCCGGTAAATCTCGAAGATGCCCAGTTCCGGGTCGGCCAGCCAGTACTCGATGACATCAAAACGCTCGTAGAGGGCCTTCTTGGTTTTCTTGTCCAGGCGGCGGGAGGACTCGGAGATCACTTCGACCACCAGGTCGGGAGCCCCTTGCACGTTTTTTTCGGTGAGGCGGTCGATCCGCTCGTTGCTGATGAAGATGAGATCGGGTTCCACCACATCATGGGGTGACAGGAGCACATCAAGGGGTGCGAAGAAGACCTCCCCTAATTTTTTTTCAGAAACAAACTGATGAAGAATGAAGCCTAAATTTCTCAAAAACCTCTGGTGCACAGTGCTCGGCGATGGTGTCACGAAGTGCTCCCCTCCAATCAGTTCATGCCGCTGCCCGTCGTCGGGAAAGAGCAGGAAGTCCTCGTAGGTCAGCCCGCCGGCGGCCGCATCCCTCCTCGCCATTTCCATGCGCTACACCTCCTTCAGGGATACCATTGCTCCCTGAGAACATTCTATCACAGCAAAAATTTGCCAGCAAGCCGGCCGGCCCTGTAGTGCATTATAAAACCATCCGGGGTGTCTAATACCGGTTCCGGCAGGAGGGTATTGCCATATCATTGCACCTGCTATACACTCAAACAGGGGGGGTTCTATATTTCTATAATTTATGAAGACAAAAGGCAGACAAGAGAACCGTCCCCTTGTATAGCATACTCTTAATGACTGGGGGTATTGCCGTGAGACTGTTCCTGGTACGGCACGGGGAGACGAAGTGGAACCGGGAAGAGGTTTTCCGGGGGCAAATTGACGTGGAATTGAACGAGCGTGGAAGGGAGCAGGCCCGGCTGACGGCGCAGGCTCTTGCCGGACTAAAGCTTGCCGCGGTTTATGCCAGCCCGCTCTCCAGGGCGCAGGAGACGGCGCGCATCATCGCGGAGCCGCACGGATTGCCGGTCGGCAGCGTCGAGGGCCTGAACGACCTGGATTACGGGAACTGGCAGGGGCTCAGCCACCAGGAGGTCAGGGAGCGCTACCCGGAGCTTTACCTGGAGTGGGTCTCCAGGCCGCATACCGTCCGCTTCGAAGGCGGGGAGAGCCTGGATGACGCCCGCCGGCGCGCCGTGGCCGCCCTGGAGGAGATCGCCGCCCGCCACCGGGGGGAGAACGTGGTGGCGGTCAGCCACCGGGTCATTAACAAGGTCCTGCTGCTGGCCTTCCTCGGCCTCGACAACTCTCACTTCTGGGAGATCAAGCAGGACACTGGCGCCGTCAACGTGATCGAGTTCCATCCCGACCGCTGCATCATCTGCCGCATCAACGACACCTGCCACATCAATCCCATCTATCAAGGCATGGAAACGCTAGATTTTTAATGAAAAATTTCCAGATACCCTTGAAATCCCGGGACTGCGGGATTAACAAGGGAATATTCCGGGGAGAATAAACCGTGTTCGAGTTTGTTTTTCCCTCTTTTATGCTATAATAATCAAAGAAAGTCAAAGTCAAGGATAGTCAAATTCCATCGCTGTTCCGGGGTGGTTTCATGGAGTTCAGATCGCTTGTTACCGCGATAGAAGCCTACCTCAAGCAACTCCTCAGAGAAAGCCCGGAGGGATGGATCGAGGTCCGGAGAAAGGAGATCGCCGAGCGCTTCGACTGCGTGCCCTCCCAGGTAACCTATGTGATCAATACCCGTTTCAACCCGAAACACGGCTACTTGGTGGAGAGCCGGCGCGGCGGAAGCGGTTACATCAGGATCTGGAAACTGGGTGTCGCCCCGGAGTCGGCGCCCGGAAAGGATGTGTCCGGCGATTGTTTAGACGGAGATTTCCAAAGTTGGCTCTATGCCCTGGCCAAAAGGGGCATCCTGACGGAGCGGGAGTTCTTCCTGCTAAACACCGCCTTCCGAATGCTCGAAGAAAATGTGCCGAATGACAGGCGGGATGCCTGCAAGCTGCAGCTGCTCAGGGAGATCCTGGCCGCGGGGGATTTCTTGTGAGGGTAGATCCGGCGTAGAGCAGGGGACTGGAAAGGAGTGACTTGCATGTATTGTGAGGAGTGTCAGAAACGGCCGGCGACGGTGCACTTCACCCAGATCGTCAATAACAAGAAAACCGAGCTGCACCTGTGTGAGGAGTGCGCCCGGCATCACCAGGAATTTCCTTTCAGCTTCAACTTTGAGCCCAATTTCTCGATTCACAAGTTCCTGGCCGGCCTGCTGGACGGGGTGCCGGTGGAGGTCCCTGCCGTGGAGACCCCCCAGTGCCCGAACTGCGGCCTCACCTACGGTCAGTTCGGCCAGATCGGTCGGTTTGGGTGCAGTGAGTGTTACAGGGCATTCGGCAGGGGGCTGGAGCCCCTGATCCGGCGGGTGCAGGGGAACGACCGCCATACGGGAAAGGTGCCCCGGAGGGCGGGAGGCAAGCTGAGCTTCAAGCGGGAGATTGAGAAACTGCGGGCCGAACTGCAGGAGGCCGTCCGCCAGGAGGCCTACGAGCGGGCTGCGGAGCTGCGGGACCGCATCCGCCGGCTGGAACAAGAACTTTAAACGGGGCCGTGCCGGCAGAGAGGAGGTAGGTTATGTCGATTCAGGACGCGGTGAATAAAGCATTTACCAGGTGGATGGAGGGGACGGGGCCTTACGCCCAGGTAGTGATCAGCAGCCGTGTGCGGCTGGCCCGCAACCTGGTGGAAGCTCCCTTTCCCCACATGCAGTCCGAAGCAACCGGGCGCCAAGTCCTGGAAAAGGTGCGGGAGGCGGCAAATGATCCGGAGGTCCAGAGGCAGATCGGCAGGCTGCACTTTGCCGCCCTGGAGGAATTATCTCCCCTGGACAGGCAAATACTGGTTGAGAAGCACCTGATCAGCCCCCAGCACGCCAATGATCAGGGCCCCGAACGGGGACTCGTCCTGCGGGACGACGAGGCGGTCAGCATCATGGTGAACGAGGAGGATCACCTGCGGATTCAGGTGCTCTTCCCCGCCCTGCAGCTGGAAGAGGCCTGGGAGCTGGCCAGCCGGGTGGACGATGTCTTCGAGAGCCGGCTGAACTACGCCTTTGACGAGAAGTACGGTTACCTGACCTGCTGCCCGACGAACGTGGGGACAGGGCTGAGGGCCTCGGTGATGGTGCACCTGCCCGCCCTGGCCATGACCCACCAGGCGAGCCGGGTCTTTACCGCCCTGTCGAAGCTGGGCTTCGTGGTCCGGGGGCTTTACGGGGAGGGAACCGAGGCCAAGGGTCACCTCTTCCAGATCTCCAACCAGATCACCCTCGGCCCCCGGGAGGAGGAGATCATCGGAAACCTCACCGCGGTCAGCCGCCAGGTCATCGAGCAGGAGGAGCTTGGGCGCGAGGAGTTGCGAAAAGAGGGGCTCGCCCAGGTGGAGGATATGGTCTACCGGTCCTACGGCATTCTCACCAACGCCTATATCATCAGTTCCGAGGAGGCCATGATCCACCTCTCGAACCTGCGTCTCGGGTTGGCAATGGGTCTTCTGAAAAATGTTGATCCCAAGAAGTTGAACGAGCTGCTGGTGGAGACGAGGCCGGCTTTTCTCCAGAAGAAGGCCGGCAGGGAGATGGACGCCTTCCACCGGGATCTGAAACGGGCGGAAATTATCAGGAACGCCCTTGCATAAAGCTATTTTAGATAGGAGGTGTTAAACCCGATGTTTGGAAGATTTACCGAGCGTGCCCAGAGAGTTATCCTGCTGGCACAGGAAGAGGCAAGAAGACTGAAGCATCCCGCGGTAGGAACGGAGCATCTCCTGCTGGGACTATTGCGGGAAGGCGAGGGGGTAGCCGCCAAGGCTCTGCAGACCCTGGGAGTGAACCTTCAGAAGGTGCGGGAGGATGTGGAAAAGATAGTTGCTCCGGGTGAGACCCGGCCGGGGGAAGAGATCGGCCTGACCCCGCGGGCTAAAAAGGTGCTGGAACTCGCCCAGGAGGAGGGACGGCGCCAGGGTGTCAGCTACGTGGGAACGGAGCACATCCTGCTGGGCCTGATCCGGGAGGGCGAGGGGGTTGCCGCAAGGGTGCTGATCGGCCAGGGGCTCAGCCTCGACAAGGTGAGGCGCCAGGTCCTGATGCTCCTCGGCGGCTTCGGCACTGTACCGCCGGGAACTCCCGGTGCCACGACAGCCCGGGCCCGCAGCCAGACCCCGACCCTGGACGAACTGGGGCGCGACCTGACCCAGTACGCCCGGGAGGGCAAGCTCGACCCGGTTATCGGGCGTGAAAAAGAGATCGAACGGGTAATCCAGGTATTGAGCCGCCGCACTAAAAACAACCCCTGCCTGATCGGTGAACCTGGGGTGGGGAAGACCGCCATTGCGGAGGGCCTTGCCCAGCGGATCGTGGAGGGCAAGGTGCCGGAGATCCTGGCCGACAAGCGGGTTGTCACGCTGGATATGTCGGCGGTTGTGGCCGGAACCAAGTACCGGGGGGAATTCGAGGAAAGGCTGAAAAAGGTGGTTGATGAGATCCGGAACGCCGGGAACGTCATCCTCTTTATCGACGAGCTGCACACCCTGGTGGGCGCCGGAGCGGCGGAGGGGGCGATAGATGCCGCCAATATCCTGAAGCCCGCCCTGGCCCGGGGTGAACTGCAGTGCATCGGCGCCACCACCCTCGACGAGTACCGGAAGAACATCGAGAAGGACGCCGCCCTGGAGCGCCGGTTCCAACCGGTGACCGTGGGAGAGCCGACGGTGGACGAGACAATCGAGATCCTGCGGGGCTTAAGGGACAGGTACGAGGCGCACCACCGGGTGAAGATTACCGACAGCGCCCTGAAGGCTGCCGCAAGGCTTTCGGACCGCTACATCACCGACCGCTTCCTACCGGACAAGGCCATCGACCTCATGGACGAGGCGGCCTCGCGGGTGCGACTGAAGGCCTACACCGCTCCTCCCGACGTGAAGGAGCTCGAGGAGAAGCTCGAAAAGCTTCAGAAGGAGAAGGAAGCGGCGGTAGTCAGCCAGGAGTTTGAGAAGGCCGCGGCCCTGCGGGATCAGGAACAGCAGGTGCGGGCGGAACTGGAGCGGATCAAGAACAACTGGGCCCAGCGCAAGGAGCTGGATCAGTCCATCGTCAGCGAGGAGGACATCGCCGCCATCGTCTCCAGCTGGACCGGGATCCCGGTCAACAAGCTGCGGGAGGAGGAGGCGGAGCGCCTCCTGCGGATGGAGGAGATCCTGCACCAGCGGGTGATCGGCCAGGACGCCGCGGTCAAGGCGGTTTCCCGGGCGATACGGCGGGCCCGGGCGGGTCTCAAAGACCCGAAGCGGCCGATCGGCTCCTTCATCTTCCTGGGGCCCACCGGAGTGGGCAAGACGGAGCTCGCCCGGGCCCTGGCGGAGGCCCTCTTCGGAGACGAGGATGCCATGATCAGGTTCGACATGTCCGAGTACATGGAGAAGCATACGGTTTCCCGGCTGCTGGGAGCGCCTCCGGGTTACGTGGGCTACGAGGAGGCCGGCCAGCTGACCGAGGCCGTCAGAAGGAAGCCCTATTCGGTGCTGCTCTTCGACGAGATCGAAAAGGCGCACCCGGATATCTTCAACGTGCTGCTGCAGGTGATCGAGGACGGCCGCCTGACCGACGCCAAGGGGCGCACCGTGGACTTCCGGAACACGGTGATCATCATGACCTCGAACGTGGGAGCCCAGCTCATCAAGCGGGAGAGCAGGCTTGGCTTCAAGCCCGATGACAGGGGCGAGGAGGACTACGAGGCCATGAAGGAGCGGGTCACCGAGGAACTGCGGCGCACCTTCAGGCCTGAGTTCCTGAACCGCATCGACGAGATCATCGTCTTCCACTCCCTGAACGAGGAGCACATGAAGCAGATCGTGGAACTGATGCTCCGCACCGTGGGCAAGCGCATTGCCGAGTACGGCATCTACCTGGAGTTTTCCGATGCCGCTAAGGAACTGTTGGTGAAGAAGGGGTACGACCCGATGTACGGCGCCCGCCCGCTGCGCCGTGTTATCCAGCGGATGGTGGAGGACCGCCTTTCGGAAGAGATGCTGGAAGGCAAGGTCAAGGGCGGGGACGAGATCCTCGTGGACGCCGAGGGGGACGACATCGTCTTCAGGCGCAAAGAAGGAGTAAAGGTGTGATTAAACGGCTCAGCGATTCGCCGCATGCTTCGGGTGACCGGTCAAATTTCGCTGAAATATTTAAGCCGCCTGTTCAGGCGGCTTAAATTTACGTTTCAGCAATGTAAAAACCACGTTCTAAACTACAGTTCATCCCAATATGTTTACCTTGGAGGAGAACGACGTGGGCGTATTATTGGCATTGTTAGCCATGCTCTGCTGGGGGATTGCACCATTATTAGGAAAGCTCGGCCTGGTCCACGTGCACTCCATTGCGGCTTTGAGCATCCGCACCCTTTTTGCCGCCATCCTCATCCTGGCTTGGAATGCGGTTTTTGGATGTTGTGAACATTTCCATGCCATTCCCCTTAAAAACCTCATTTTTATTATCCTGGAGGCGCTGCTGGCTACACTGGTTGGTGATTTAGCCTACTTCATGGCCCTCAAGCGCGGTAACATCAACCAGGTGACACTCATTATATCTTCTTCCCCCATTGTAACCATGCTGGCTTCTTACGTTTTTCTGAAGGTACAAGTCACCTACCTGCAATTAATAGGTGCCCTACTGATTATCAGCGGGCTGGTGCTGGTGGGTCTGAAATTTAAAATATAACATGTGGTCTCTTACCTGCTCCGAATCCTGTTACATTCAATAACCCGGGGACAGGGCTGGTAATAATCTATACCAAGGTTACGCCGGGTAACCTTGCCGTCGGCTGTGGCGATGGTCAGCCAGGAGCGAACCGCTACCCCTTCCTGGCCGGGCATGACTTCCCTTTCCGTTCCCGGTGGCAGAGAGGGATTCTCTCGTACTACGGTCCAGAACTTGGAGCGGCTCAGGGTTTCGTGGTGCCACGTGACCAGCGGAGGCTTCTTCTGGCCATAGAAAGCCATATACAGGGTATTTCCCACCATATCCGCCCAGATGAGAATAGGGCCGCCAGTGGTATTTTTGAACCGGAAATCGAACGTTCCGTAGGCTACTGTGGCATCTTGGCCCGGTGGTACATAAGGTACTGTCATGGAATGGGGGTGCCTCTCCACCACCTGGAGGTTACTGAGGATTACCACGTTATATAGGAGAGAGGCAATCTTGCACACCCCACCGCCTACGGCCGGCACGATGCGGCTGCCAACGTACATGGGACCACATTTGAAGCCCCGGGTCTCGGAATAAGGGCCAAGCCGCTTATTCTGGGAAAAAATCTCTCCCGGCAAGACAACCGTTCCTGCCAGCATGTCTGCGGCAAGGCCGATGTTGTAGGATTCGGCCATGATGGGATTGGTAAGACTGGCCTTGTAAGCGGCCATAAGTAAAGGGGTGTTGTATTTCCGTTTCAGAGCTTCTACTCGTGGATTTCCTGTCCACGGCAGGGGCTCACTTACCGCACCGCTTGAATAGTTTTCCTGATTGCCCGAAATCTTTTTAGGATTCACCGTCTGACCCTTGCCCACCCGTAATGGGTGCAACAGTTTTTCCACTGCCCCGTCACCAGCCCATAAACGAGATAAAAAAAATCCCGGCGTGTTGTTGACAAAAACAATGATTCCTACAACCAGTACCAAAGCTAAACCCGTTACTTTAAACCATTTTTTATGCAAGGTATACACTCCTTCGGGTAGTCCGTCGTCCGGTACTGAAAACGTCAGGCCACCAATTTTAAATTCCCTCCCATGGTCGGAAAATATACACAATGCCCTCTTGAGAAAGATGCCGGTCATCCTTCTCATTAAAATGTAGAAGCAGAATCAAATCGAAGAGAGGGAAAGATACCACTTAGATTTGCTGAAAGGATGATCACCGAAATCCCGGTTGTGCGGCCGGCCCTGCTTGGGTCCGATACATTTGCTTTATTAAACAACCTGAGAGGATTTAGACATGTTTTCCGCTGGGCGTACTCCGCAGGAATTGATGTTCGCAAGTTGCGTCTGGTTTTGGAAGATGCCCTGGCTTTGCGAGAGAGATACCAGGATGACGTTGAAAAATTTATCACCAAGCTCCGGACCTCTGTGAAACGGCGCCCGAAACCTTAAACATTTTTCCGGGCAGGAGCATAAGATACAGGGAGAGGTGATCTAAATGAACGAGAACCAGGTTCCCTGCCCATCGGGGCGTTTCTGGCGGGTTAAGGCCGGGGACACTCTCTGGAGTATCGCCCGGCAGCTCGGGACCACCGTTGAAGAACTGGAACGGCTCAACCCTGGTGTTGACCCTTACAACCTGCGGATCGGCTCCTCCCTGTGCCTGCCCCCTGAGGAGCCTCTACCACCTTGCCCCTCAGGCATCTACTGGACGGTGGCCCCGGGGGACACCCTTTACAGCATCGCCCAGGCGTTCGGGACGACAGTGGAAAGGTTGCTTGAACTCAACCCGGGTATCGATCCCATGAACCTCCGGATCGGCCAGAACATCTGCCTGCCGGGGTAGGAGCGGGGGTGTCAACGCGGCCGGTGATCCCTGCCGTATACCAGCTGCATGGTGAGGACCGCCAGGTAGAGGGCTGCTCCCGTCAGGCCGGCAACAAATACCCACATGTACCACCCCAGGCCGGCCGTTTTACCCAGGGCGACCTGAATGCTTGCGTAGGCCAGGTAAGTGTTCATACTGACGATCAAGGCCTTTATGGCGAACAGCCCCCGGATGGTGACCTGCCGGATCTGTTCCGCCCGCTCAGGACTCATGCGATCCAGTTCCCATTTGGAGGCGTTGATGATTTTCTTGGGATCGGGCAACGAGGCCATCCAGGCCATCATGCCGGTAAAAAAGATATAGATGACGGCAATGATTACGTGCACATCGAAGACGTGCACCGGGCTTTTCGGGCTCCAGGCGTCCGGGAACCCCGCCGGCCCGAAATGGGTGGGCACCCGGGCCGGCAGTTCCGCGTAGTGGACGTAAGGATACCAGAAGGACAGGAACAGGAGGAAAAGCAGGAGCAGTTCCCACCACGCCGGATAGTACTTATTTATTTTCTCCCACATTGGGCATCACCTGCTTATCGAGAAAACGCTTACCTCTAGGATATTCTCTTTTATACCTTTCTTCAATCGGTTCTTTTTTCAGGACAGACCTTCACGTCACCTCCGGTGATACCAGCAGAGGATGAAATCTGCTTATCCTTGCGCTTGCTCCCGGACTCCGGTTGAACTCGCTTATAACGCGTCGCAGACGGCAGCCGACCGCCTCCTACGCTGCATCCTTGCATCGGAGTCGGCTATCTCCCCCGCACTCAAAGGCACTTTCTCTGTAATGAGATAATTTAATAACAGCCAGTTCCGAATAAACGTTAAAGGGCAGAATTTCCTTTGAGTGCGGGGTCAGTTCGGCTGCCGTTAGCTGCTCTTTCGTCAAGGGCGAGTAACAACCTCCGTAGGTCGCGGCGCCTGCAAGGATAACCAGAACGTATTTACTGGGCAGACGCTCATGCCACTCATACGGTACCCGCAAAAGAATGAAGCCCTTCAATAGCCTCGCCGAACCGATATAGCTGGAAGCCCGAACGTTCTGCTCACCTTTGATGCGGCTTATCCCAAAATGTGGCCCGGCGGAGATGTGACCGTGCTTTGAAGACGAAAAGTGCCGGGGGCAAACCCCGGCATGGAGATAACCGCCGCGTCTCTTTTTTTGAGGAAGCGGCAGCTAGATGAAGAAGCCGCCGAGCACGGGGCCCGGGAAGATGCGGAAAGCTCCGCCCAGGAAGAATGCCGGCGGGAACAGAAACGGAAAGAGGCCGATACCCAGGAAGACGGGGTCATCCCAAAGGGGCCTCATGCGCACTTCGTGGATGCGTCCGTCGAATTCAAAACAGGCCTTATAGCAATCTGCTCCGTATGTGGAGGGATCGGGCAGGCCCGTTGCCAGAACCAGAACCTCGGTATGGCGCTCCTTCGTCTTGATCCAGCATATTCCGCCGCAGTCAGGGTGAACGTAGCGCTCCGGTGTCAGGATAATGCAGTACTCCCGCCTGTAGACTCCGGGTACGCAGATGACCTGCCCCGGGTAGATCAGGTTGGGATCGGGGATCTGCGGGTTTGCTCGAATTATTGCATCAAGAGAGATGCCAAACCTCTGGGCGATGTCATAGAGAGTGTTCCCCGGTTTTACCCTGTAAAATTTTCCTGCACAGTCGCACGGCGGGGGAGGGTAATGCGGGTGATGAGGCATATGAAGATCTTCCATATTTACTCACCTCGTTGACGGGTTTGTGGTTGCTACATTATAGTATGTTTGAGATAGTCTGGTGGTTCACGGAAGGGGGGTTTTGTGATGGACGCAATTCTTGCCCGGAGGAGTATTCGCAAATACACGAGCAGGCCTGTTCCGGACGATGTGGTCAGAGACCTGCTGCGGGCCGCCATGAGCGCCCCGTCGGCCTACAACGAGCAGCCCTGGCACTTTGTCGTGATCAGGGATCGTGAGGTTCTGGATAAGATACCGGAGTTTCACCCGCACACACGGATGCTGCATGAGGCCCCGCTGGCGATACTGGTCTGCTGCGACCAGAATTTGAAAAAGAGCGATTGGTTCTGGCCACAGGACTGCGCTGCCGCAACGGAGAATATCCTGATCGCCGTCCAGCCGAAGGGGCTGGGAGCCGTCTGGTGCGGTGTCTATCCGAGGCAGGAACTGATGGACGGGATGCGCAGGCTGCTGGGGCTGCCGGAGCAGATCACACCCTTTTCCCTGGTAGCCATCGGCTACCCGGCGGAAGAGAAGCCGCCGGCAGACCGCTATGACGAATCCAGGGTCCACTACGACAGGTGGTAGGAAATGTAAAGCGCCGGCACCATCACCGGCGCTTACCGTGCCCGTATGAATTATTTGACGAGTTGTTTCCCGATTTCGTAAGCCTTTTTCATGAGTTCCTCGTGCTTTGTGGCATCGGGGATTCCGGCGGCTACCAGCCTGTCCGGCACCTCCATCCCCAGGGATTTCAGGGTGTGCTCCACCGCTTCGAAGGCCCGGCTGTAAGCGTTCCCGTCGGAGTACCCCTGCGAGACGACCAGAGCGGCCTTCTTCCCTTTCGGAAGTTTGCTCGACAAATCGGGGTTGTAAAATGCATAGAGGCGATCCAGGAAGATCTTGGTCTGGCCGGAGACATACCCCATGTAAACCGGGGAGCCGATGACGATCCCGTCCGCGGCGGTAATCTCGTCGTAAAGCTCTTGCATGCCGTCCGCCTGGCGGCACCTTCCGCCCTTACCTTTGCAGGACATGCACGCCTGGCAGCCCCTGATGTTCATGTCATTGAGGTAGAAAATCGTCGTTTCCGCTCCGGCGGCGGCCGCCCCCGCAAGGACCTGCCTGACCAGAGCATCGCTGTTTCCGTCTTTTCTCGGACTTCCCACGAAACCGATCACTCTCATGGCTATCCCTCCAGATGTTGGTTGTGTGATCCTGGATCGAGTATAAACCATTTTTGCGGCCGGGTCATCTCTTAAATGGAGGGAAGCACGTTTGCTGTGAGCGGTTTTATATCCCCATTTCGAACAAAAAAGCGGTTGACATCCCGGGAAAACAGGACTAGAATAGTCGCAATAGATAGTGCAGGTGTATGCGGTTATGGAAGTTATCAGACGCAATACCGAATACGGTATCCGGGCCCTCGTGCACCTGGCTGCCAGCCACGAAAAAATGGCCAGTGCCGGGGAAATAGCCGAGAGCCAGGATATACCCATCGATTTTCTGCAAAAAATATTGCAAAGGCTTGTCCGCCGCGGGATTGTCAAGTCGCACCGCGGCTCGCAGGGCGGTTTTTCCCTGGCAAAGGATCCGCGCCAGGTGACGGTGCTGGAGATGGTAGAGACCATGCAGGGGAAGCTGGCCATGAACAAGTGCTTTCTGGGCAAGGATGGCTGTCCCCGCGCCCCCAGGTGCCCTCTCAAACAGAACTGGCTTTCGGTTGAGGAGAAGATCGCCGAATTCTTAAGGGGAATTACCCTGCAGGATCTGGTTGATCAACTCCGGGGCACGGATTCTTAAACACCCGACCGGCAAAAAGGCGGCCCACAGCTAAAGCACAAGCGGCGGACTCGCTCCGCCGCTTGCTGTAAGAATGCGCCTGGCATGGGCATTAAATACGGATTGATTAATGTTTCAAAAGGCGAGGGCGACATTGATTATTTATTTTGGGGAGATTTTCTGCTTGTAGAGCTCAAACCTCTCCTTCCACTCCTGGTTCTCCAGCATGAACCTTACCAGCGTAATGATCTGCTCTACGGTCTCCCTGCTCAAGTTGTGCTCGATCTTTTCGGTCTCCTCCAGGAGTCCTTCCGTGACGCCGATGATCTGAAGGAACTCCGCGATGGTTTCATGTCTTTTCAGCAGGTAGTCTCCCAGCTCGCGCCCCTTTTCGGTGAGCTCGATCACCCCGTATTTCTCGTAGCTGATATAAGAAGCCTCTGCCAGCTTCTGCACCATCTTGCTTGCAGAAGGGGGCTGGACGTTCAGGGCGCCGGCCAGGTCTCCGATCCTGGTGTATCCTTTCTCCCGGGAGAGGCGGTAGGCCATCTCCAGGTAATCTTCCATGCTCGGGGTGACGGATCTGTCCACCTGCCGCAGGCGCTCGTAGCCCCTTACCGTGTAAAACCCCTTTTTCTTGTTTTCCATTTCGCTCACCCGTTGCTTACCCGGCTTTGCCAACTTTAACCTATATTCTTTTTATGCAACCCCCTTGCCGCGCGACACAAAAAGCTTTCTGATAAGGTCCGACTTGCGGCGGCCAGGCCTGCAGCATGTACTCTCGATGATGGGAGGGGATTGAACATGAAACTGATAAGGTCCGACTTGCGGCGGCCAGGCCTGCAGCTGGTTGCGCCGGGTCGGTGCGTCTTGGCTGCGGCGATGGGATCACCTGAGGGTGTAGACGCGCCGGAATAGTTGGGGTATGCTTTTGATTGGTGAAAAGGTATGGATCAACAGAATCTGATAGACCTCTTGAACAAAATAGCGAACCACGAAATTACACCTGAAGAGGCTTTGAGCCGGTTTCAGCACCTCCCCTACCAGGACATCGGCTTCGCAAAAATAGACCACCACCGGGCGATCCGCTGCGGCTTCCCGGAGGTGGTTTTCTGCCAGGGCAAGCGGCCGGAGCATGTGGCGGAGATCTTTAGCCGGATGGTCTCCTGCTCCCGCACGGTCCTGGGGACGAGAGCGGATGGCCTGGCATACGCAGCTGTTAAGGAGGCCTGCCCCGGGGTCCGGTATTTTGAGAATGCCCGGTGCCTGGTTTACGGGATGCCTGCGGAGCCTGTCCACCCCGGGAAGGTGCTGGTAATCAGCGCCGGCACCTTGGACCTGCCCGTTGCGGAAGAGGCTCTTGTCTGCGGAAGGGCGATGGGCAACAGGGTTGAGCTTCTGTCCGACGTGGGTGTTGCCGGGCTGCACCGTTTGCTTGACTACCGGGACGCTCTTCACGAGGCGTCCGTGATTATCGTGGTGGCCGGCATGGAGGGGGCGCTGGCGAGCGTGGTGGGCGGCCTTACGGACAAACCGGTGATTGCCGTGCCCACCAGCGTCGGTTACGGGGCGAGCTTCGGAGGCCTGGCCGCCTTGCTGGGGATGTTGAATTCCTGTGCGCCGGGTGTGGCGGTAGTAAATATCGACAACGGCTTCGGCGCCGCTGCCATGGCCACGGCCATCAACCGGTTGATCAGCCGGGGGGATGTGGCGGGTGAAAAGACCTGATTATAAAATGGCCCTGTAAAAAACAGGCAGGGCCTCCAAGAACGGGGCCGTCTGCTCTGCATAGAAAAAACAAAAACAGAGCCCGGGTACGCGGTTTGTTCCCTGCTTCCCGGGCTTGCTTTTAGAGGGTATCGATCGCTTCCTTGCGCGCTTTTGTTTTTGCCGGCCGCAGCCTTCCGGCTATCCCGGTGCTTTCGATCAGGGCGACGATGCCGAGAACTATGAAGATAATCCCTGTCACCCTGTTGAACACGGCCGGGCCGACGTGCTTTCTCAGGGTAACTCCGACGGTTACTTCCAGAATGACGCACAGGGTGAGGGCCAGGGCGCTGGCGCCGTAAATGAGCCAGCGCCTGGCGGGGTTGTTGCTCGCAAACAGCAGCACCGCAACCTGCGTTTTATCCCCCATTTCACACAGGATAATTAAGCAGTAGGTGGTCAGCCAGGTTAGCAATTTTTCAATCATGGCACGGTTCTCCCCGGTTAATTATTTCAAATATTTCCCCACACCCCGAAGGCCAGCAGGATTCCCATCACCAGGAACGCCACTCCCGAGACCAGCCTCATGACTGCGGGCTTGACGTAGCGGGCGATAACCCTGGAGCCGACGATGACTTCCAGAAAGGAAGTGCAGATCAGCGCCGTGGCGGAGCCCAATCCAACCCAGAACACATAGGCCGGTTTTGCCCCGGCCAGCAGGAGGGTGGTGATTTGGGTTTTATCGCCCATTTCGGACAGGAATACCAGTCCCAGAGTGGTAAGAAACAGGCGCCAGTTCAGGTTCGGAAAAGGCTTCTTTTGCAGACCGGGTTCCCCCTTTCGGTGAAGGTGTTAGTTGTAGTTAAAAGAGTTAGCGGTGCCTAACATGAAGTCGAGACTAACACAGTTAGGTTAGGCTAACATTTAGGCCGGACAGTTTATACTATTCGGGAAAAATGCAGGTGGTTACCGTCCGGTTAAGGTGTCAAAGCAGTACGGTTGCTGCCGATCCCGGTAGGCCTGGTAAAACAAAAACACCACAGGTTAAGTCCCGTGATGTTAGTTAGCAGTGGCCTGCTCTGAAAATACGTTCCGGTTTATCCTTGCGCTTGCTCCCGGACTCCGGTTGAAATCGCTTAAGGATAAACCCTTTTTGTTCCTTGAAACGGGATGAACATACCTATTGCGCTATGTTATTTCCGGTGAGCGATTAAATTGCCGTATAGACAAGAGAACCGTTCCCTTGTCTCCTTAACTGCGGGTCTTTTCAAATGCTATCAGGTAGTATTTGTCCCCGAGCTTTTGTTCCAGTTCCCGTATCTCCTTTTCCTCCGCCTCGCTGATTTTGGCTATGGCATATTCGCCCATCTTGTTCTTAACGTCCATTTCGATCACCTCCGCCTATAGGTTGCCCGTCCGGAAACCTTCTTATTCCAGTTCCGGTGGCGCGCTGCTAAAAAATTCATGCTTCGCCTGGAGGCAAAGTGTTGGTGACAGGGGAGAATCCTCTTTAGTCCTGAATGATCTCCACAGCCCCGGATTGTTCCATCATCGACCTGACCCGGTCGCTCTCGTTTTTGGGGGTTTCCACGGCAACGATGATCCCCTTCTTGCCTTGCAGGCCCTTGATGCCCTCCCCGAAGGGCTCCACCTCACCCGGGCGGATGCTGTCCCGCTCGGTTTGGACGAGGGTCTCCTCCCGCACGGCCTCCTCCACGCTGTCCCACTTCTGCTCATCTTCCAGGTCGCTGATGACCATGTCGCCGCGTTCGAACCCCGCCTTTCTCAGGGTGTCAACGAGAGAACCCATCTGTTCCTTGTTGGGAAACCTGGCTATTAATCGCATGTTACCACCTCCGGGATTAATATAACCGGGAAGCGGGTTTTGTAACCAGGGACCGGCCAGGTTGGTCCTGCCACAGGTACCTGCAGTCCGGGCAGCCCTTCCCCGACCAGAACCTCTCCTTCTCCTCCTCGCTGAAAGTTGCCTGGATGACCGCTAACTGCCAGATGACCTCGCAGACAGGGCACATCACCGAATTGGATGCGGCTGCAATTCCGCTGCTGCTTTCCAGATCCGGTTGCCCTCCCTTGATGATCATGGATATCCCTCCCATTACATGATACACGAGATGGCAGGGCAGGTACACCGCCTCGTGCGCGCGGTTATTTTTTTAATATTCCCGGAAGAAGCAAATTCTATCATACTTACCACGGGTGGATTACCCCTAAATTTGTTGAACGAATCGAAGGTGATTCAGGGGATCTGAGCCCTGTGATGAGGGAGAATTCCCGTTTTAGCGCACCGGGCGGGTCTTTAAAGGGAAATGGCGCGATTAAATAGAAGATATATGACCATCCTATATCGTTTAAAACCGGAGGTGATCGCCTCTTGGATTATAAAAAAGATGAAATAAATGCCATGCTCAGGGAAGCCCAGCGCGGCAATCCCGAAATCCGGGAAAAGTTAATCGGCGATCACCTGATTTTTGTGAAAAAAATAGTCTCCAAATACGTGAACGGATGCGAAGATATTAACAGCAGGGAAGAATACAGCATCGGCCTGACGGCCTTCAACGAGGCAATCGACAGCTACAAACCGGGCCTGCGTTCCTTCCGGTCCTTTGCCGCCGACGTGATCAGGAAGCGGCTGATCGATTACCACCGTTCACAGAGCAGGCATAAAAGGAACACCTTTTACATCGCTGACCTCCACCAATCGCCGGAACTTGCGGAACACGATGCGGCCAGCGAACAGGTTGAGGTCAGCCTGGAAATGGAGTCCTTTCTGACCCGGTTGTCGGAGCACGGCATTGACCTGCGAGATCTGATTAAAGAAACGCCAAAACACGCCGACTCCAGGGTATTGTGCGTGCGCATCGCTCAGGCAATCACCAGGGACCCGCGGTTAAGAGGTCATTTCCAAAAGTACGGGTCGCTTCCCCTGAAAATGCTGCTGGAGCGGATCAGGGTCAACGTGAAGACGGTGGAGAGACACAGGAAATACATCATCGCCCTCTGTTTGATACTCTTGAGCGACCTGGACCTAATGAAGGGGTATGTCGAGCAGTTGGGCAAGGGGGGTGGAAAGGATGCCTGACAGGGGAACTGTTATCAGGGTATTGCCCGGCAACCGGGCGGTCATCATGTCCAGCCAGTGCGAATTCAAGGAGATCAGGACCGGGAAGCGGGTCAGACCGGGTGATGAGGTCGTCTATTCCCCCGGGGATGTCTGTGAAAGGCGCTATCCTGTTAGAATTGTTGCCGTGGCGGCATCGTTCATTTTGCTGTGCGTCGTCGCCTGGTCGGCCTTTCAGCAGGCTGCCGGTGCCAGGGTTTACGCCCAGATCGCTTTCCAGATCAACCCCGGCTTCGAGATAACCGTCGACAGGAACCTCAGGGTGAGCAGCGCTGCCGGTTTTGACGACAGGGGAGAGGCTTTGATCAAAAGTGCAAGTATTGTTGGCAGGGATCTGGACGGTGCCATTTCCGAAATTGTCCGCCTCTGCCTGCGCCGCAATTACCTGAACGACAGGGCGCCGAATTACATGGCCGTCTCTATCTATTTTCCCGGTGGGGCCGATAACAAGGAATTGCTGCAAAGGCTTGACGACCGGTTGGAGGCGGAACTGGAAGAGAACAGGATTGATGCCAGTGTATATTTCCTTCAGATCGACAAAAGTACCCGGAAGAAGGCGTTAAAAAACAGGGTTTCCCCCATCAGCTATCTTCTGTGGGAAGAGGCGGAAAGGCAGGGAATCTCCTGCGACCTGCGGGCAGGCATCTCCCTTAAGGATCCCAGGATAATTGAAATAGCCTCCCGGGTTGCAATCAAGGTCGGGCATTCATTTAAAGGGAAACTGCAGACTGAGCCCGGCGGATCGGATGGAACGCCTGGCCTCCAAAAAGGGGAGCAGCCGGCTTCACCCCAGGACAACGGTATGAACCGCCACCGGCCTCAAAATAAACCACAGCCCTCCGAAGGGCCGGATACCGGCGGCAGCAAAAAGGCCGCCCAGCCGGCGGCCGTGGAAGATCTTCTACCGCAAAAAGACCTGAAGGCGGACCGGCCTATCCTGCATGGGGGCGGTGAAGCGGGGACGGGAACGGTCGGGGATAAGGAGGGCAATATTTCCGGCAGGGCCGGTACCGGCAGCAATTCCCCGGGGAGCGGAATGCCGGGGAATGATCAGGATGCCTCCCCGCCCGGGGGAGCAGATTCCGGCGGCACCCCTTCAGGAGGGTCGGGGCGTACCAGGAGGTAAATTTTTTAGTAAATTACCCCGTCACAGTAGCCGGAGTTCGACAGTACCGAGGCATTTTTAGCGATAATTTCGAAGAGCGATCCTTTAATATCAAGGGTTAGCGGGTTCGGAACCGAGGCAAAAACGAAAAATGCATAGGCACACGTTTTGCGTT
>CADDZA010000017.1 GCA_902812435.1 Clostridia bacterium | reverse complement strand
CAGTGAAGATATTTATTGCAGTACGAACTATGGGATGTCTCCTTATGCCAACTAGATTTTATTAGTTGCCATTTTTAGCCATCATAAAATTAAAGGTCGTTTTCACCCCAGGGTGCGAAATGTGGGTATTAAGTTCCGTTGTGTGGTTTTTGCCCAGGTCCCGTTTCCCGGTAGCAGGCTGGAACAGAAGCCTTGTAAAACAGGGCTTTTTCTATTTATCAGGCTTGGAAAAGTAATACCTAGAGGCGAGCCGAGCTTCACCAGAATTGAAGAAGCATAAACCGGGTATCTTATAAGAACGGTTCGTTAAAATAAGAGGCAAAGGAGAGATAAGACATGTTTAGTAACTATTCATTGGATAAGATCCGCAATATTGGTATTGTGGCGCATATAGATGCCGGCAAAACCACCACAACCGAACGCATTTTGTATTACACCGGGCTCGTCCACAGAATCGGCGAGGTTGATGACGGGGCCGCAACGATGGACTGGCGTATTCAGGAACAGGAGCGTGGCATTACGATAACATCTGCTGCCACCACTTGCAACTGGCGTGATTGCCAGATCAATCTGATTGACACACCCGGGCATGTAGATTTTACCGTCGAAGTGGAGCGCTGTTTGAGAGTGCTGGACGGAGCGGTTGCTGTATTCGATGCTGTTGCCGGTGTGGAACCGCAGTCCGAAACAGTATGGAGACATGCCGATAATCATCGCATCCCGCGTATAGCTTACATAAACAAAATGGACCGCACAGGTGCGGATTTTTACCGTTCAGTTGAAATGATCCGCGAACGCCTGAAAGCAAACGCCGTTCCGATACAGATCCCCATAGGCAGGGAAGATACCTTTCAGGGGATGATCGATTTAATAAAGGATGAGGCGATCTTTTACAGGGATGATCTGGGAGAGATCATGGAGGGAACAAGGGTCCCGGAGGAACTGGTGGAGAAAAAGCGGCTCTACCGGGAGCGTTTGCTGGAAGCGCTGGCGGAGTTCGATGACCTGTTAATGGAAAAGTACTTGAACGGCGATGTGATCACCGAAGCGGAGATAAAGAGGGCGATCAGAAAAGGCACCATCGAGCAAAAAATTGTACCGGTCTTATGCGGCTCGTCAAAACGAAACAAGGGTGTGCAACTGCTGCTCGATGCCATTGTGGATTTTCTGCCGTCGCCGCTGGATCTCCCGCCTGTGACCGCGATCAAACCCGAGACCGGGGAAGCGGTGGAATGCAGGATCGGAGATGGAGAACCGCTGGCAGCGCTTGTTTTTAAGGTGCAGGCCGATCCCTACGGAAAGCTTGTTTTTGTAAGGATTTATTCCGGCAAACTGGAGTCGGGAAAAACGGTCTACAATGCAACCAAAAAAAGAAAAGAGCGCATCGGGCGTCTGGTAAAAATGCATGCGAACTGTAAACAGGACATCCGGGAAGCATGCGCGGGCGATATTGCGGCGGTGATTGGATTGAAGGAGACCGTGACGGGGGATACCCTGTGTACGGAAGAACAGCAGTTGCAGCTGGAAAAAATGGAATTTTCGGAGCCTGTTATTGCCTGCGCTATCGAACCAAAAACAAGGGAAGATCAGGATAAACTGGGAATAGCCCTACATCGTTTGGCCGAAGAGGATCCCACTTTTCGCACATATGTCGATGCCGAAACGGGCCAAACCCTGATTGCGGGTATGGGAGAGCTGCATCTGGAAATTATTGTTGACCGCTTGCAGCGAGAATTCCACGTAAAGGCGGATGTGGGGCAGCCGCAGGTCGCCTACAAGGAAACCATCACCCGTCATGCGAAAGGCGAGGGGAAGTTTATCAAGCAGAGCGGAGGGCACGGCCAGTACGGGCATGTTTTGCTGGAACTGGAACCGCTCGCTCCGGGAGAAGGTTACAGGTTTATCGACAGGACGGTTGGCGGGGTGATTCCCAAGGAATACATGCCGGCCATTGATGCGGGAATTAAAGAGGCAATGCTGAAGGGGCAGTTATGCGGCTTCCCGATGGTGGATATTCAGGCCACCGTTACCGGAGGATCCTTCCATGAGGTCGACTCCTCGGATATTGCATTTAAGCTGGCCGCAATCGCAGCTTTTCAAAATGCGGTGCAGAAGGGCAAACCCGTCATCTTGGAACCCATTATGAAAGTTGAAGTTGTCGCACCCCGGGAATACATGGGAGACGTGATCGGTGACCTGAGCGCCAGACGCGGGCGCATCGAGCTTACCGAACTCAAAGGGGATCTCTGTGAGATTCGCGGTACCGTGCCGCTTGAAGCCATGTTCGGTTATGCTACGGACCTTCGTTCGATTACCCAGGGGCGCGGCACTTATACCATGCAGGTTTCCAACTATGAGCAGGCTCCCGCCGACGTAGTGGCGGAGCTGACCAGGCAAAGGAGTAAAATCGCCTGAGACCGGCGCTGTTCTTAACGGGCAGGTTAAGCACAAAACTGGAAAACCCGGGAGTCCGGCGGCTCGGACTCCCGGGTTTGTGCTTGATGAAGGTATTCCTGGGCGGTTTTTCCCGCCGGCGGCCTTCATGCTTCCGGGGTTTTCCCCGGTTTATTCTTCTCGTATAGCTGCAGCAGTTCCCTGCCAATGTCCGGGTTGAGCCGGCTGACCTGCATCAGGTAGAGAAGCGCGCTACCCTCGTAATCGATGTTTTCCCCCAGCAAGGCCAGTTCCAGGGCACTGCGGGTGATGTTGATAACGCATTCTTCTTCGTGGTTGTCGCGGCACCCCTGACACTGCAGCAGCACTTCTGCCAGGGCAAGAATCAGGTCTGGCTGGTAGTAGGCCCGGAAGTCCCGCCTGGGAATATGCTCGTTCCCCCGGGGAATCCGGAAGGAATGTTTCTGGCGGGAATAGTCGAGGGCTATCTGGCAGTATCCGATCAGGCAGCTGACCTTTTCACATTTATTACATTCCGCTTCGGTTTTACAGCAGCGGTCCACTGCGGCCCGTATCTTTTCGAGGTTGACATCTCTGGCGGCCATGGCTTAACCCCCCAGTCCGGCAAAGCTGAGAAAGTCGCTTTCTTCCCGGCTGCGGTACTTCGCAAGGAAATCTTCGGAGGGAAGAAACCTTTCGAGCCCGACCCGTTCGATGGTGTTACAGATGCGCTCTTTTGGCTCGGCACATTCCGTATAGGTCTTAAGAATAGATTCCAGCAAAGCCACGGCGCCCTCGCCGTTAATCCCCTCGGCGATCAGTGTTCCGTGAACCGGTTTCCGGCTTCCTCCCCGTCCGCCGAGGTATATATTATATGTATCTTCACCTGTGGCTACAATGCCGTAATCCGCGCAGTACGGATCCGTACAGCCCCGGTGACAGCCGGCGACGGAGATTTTAAAATCCCGGGGTGTGGGGCGGTTCATAAACCTATCCTGCAGTTCCCCACCCAGGTTGAAAACGTCGCTGAGGGCGCGCTGGCACAAATCTTTGTTACCCGCGCAGGCCTTGACGTTGCGGACGATTTCTCCAAAAACTCCGATTCGCAAACCCAGGGCGGCGACTCCTTTTCTCAGTTCTTCCAGCCTGTCCGACGGTATTAAAAAGATCAATGTCTGGCGGGTGGTCATCTTGCAGTACTGACAACCGGTTGTTTCCGCCAGCTTTCCCAACCCGGCGAGCTGTGCCGGGGTCAGCAGACCGCACTTGGACACAATTCCGACACCAAGGACCCCTGACCGCTGTCTGAAAATGGCGTCTCCCACTCTCCATCACTCCTCATATTTGAATACTTCCCGGCCGCCCGTCGGCCGGGAGAAGCAAGGTATCCTTATCTATTTTGAGTTTGTGGATTCACCGCGGCGGTGTCGTTTGCCAGATTATTTATAATAATTCCAATATCGTAATCATTATAATATACATGCCCATTAAATGCAATAGTTGCCAGGGTTCGGGGGATTTCTTCGGTTCAGCCGGAAGTTGTCTGCTCGCAGGTACGGGCCAGTTCGTCTTTGCTCGACAGGAGGGCGGAAACGATTTTTCCGTCTAATCCGCCGTCTTTTACCTGCAGCCTCAAAATGTTTTCTACTTCTTCCCATCTTAGCCGCTCACGGTAGGGACGCTCTTCGCTGAGTGCTGTAAAAATGTCCGCGGCTCTTGTCAGTTGTGACGGCTGGTCAAGTTCGCCGCCGGTCTTTCTGAAGGGGTATCCCCTGCCGTCGGGCCGCTCGTGGTGGAACGCCGCCCATTCCGCCAGGGGCGACTGCGGTGCTGCCGTTTTCAGCCACCAGTAGGTGTAATAAGGGTGCTGTTTGACCAGATTGAATTCTGTTTCAGTGAGAGCACCCGGCTTCTCGAGCAGCATGTCGGGTACGGTTACTTTTCCGAGATCGTGCAGTAAACCTGCAATTTCCAACAAGTCGCAGTCTTCTTGTGACAATCCGGTTTTTTGGCCGAGGAGCCGAGCTACCCGGGCGACTCTGAGGGAGTGCCCGTAGGTAAAAGGGCTTTTAGCGTCGATGATCCTGGCGAACAATTCCGCTATTATGAGCAGATCTCCCGTATCCACGGTAGTGGAATGGTAGGGAATGAGGGCCAGCAGGTGTTCGTTTATCCAGGGTGACTGCAATTCCAGCCAGAAACTCTCCTTATTCGAAAGCTTTTCGAACAGGGAAACAAGATCCGGGTCGAACACCTCCCCGGCAAGTTCCCGCAGGCGGGATAAAATTTCCCGGCACTGGTCGAGTACGTTGCGATCGCTCCGGATCAGGACATCAACCCGGTCAACCAGGTGAATAATGCGGCTGGCGAGCGGTATATCCGTTCTGCTCTTTCCTGTCTGGTTCCCTCCCTTCCAGCGATCGTGGTGTGAGAGGACGATACCGGCGATGGAATCGAGGAATCCATTGGAAAATAACTTGTAACCGCGCAAGCAGTGATCGTATGTGTCCGCAATATCGAAACATGCAAGATCGCTCTTCTCGCGCCAGGTTACCGCGCCTGCATCATGCAGGATGGATGCCTTGAAAAGCTCAAAAAGCGAATTTTCGTCCAGCCCGGCGGCCTTTCCCAGCTGCAGGGACATCAGCGTAACCCGTTTGTGGTGGTGCGTTATTCCCATGCCGGCGAAATCGAGACTGTGGGACAGATTCAGGAGCAATCTTACGAGATTAATTCTCATGGCTTATCACCTTATGTCATGCATTCCTTATTTCCGGCCTTTCTTCCGGCAACCGGGACAAATGCCGTACAGGTTAACAGAGTAGCTTTCCGCCAGAAATTCGCCCAGTTCCTGGGGAACGTCCAGTTTGGGGAAATCCAGTTCAATGTCATAAACCTTGCCGCAGTCCTGGCAAAGGAAGTGACCATGGGGTTGGGGATTGGGATCGAAACGCTTTCGCACCGGGTCGATATTTAATTCCTGCAGTTCCCCTGCTTTTGCGAGGGTTTCCACCGTGCCGTAGACTGTTGCCAGGGAAAGGGACGGGTAGACCGGCTTGAGTCGCTGGTAGATCTCCTCCGCGGAAGGATGCGACGTATTGCCGTCAAGAAGTTCAAGAATTGCTAGTCTTTGGGGAGTTGCCTTCAATCCTAGCCGGTTCAGCTTTTCTGATATGGCCATTCTCTTTTTTTCGCTGACATTCTTTGTATCGGCTGCCATAGATGGTCACTCCGATAATATATAATTTTTTGTAATTATTATCAATTAAAATCCGGTATAATGCAATAATTACGACCGGTTTTAATTAATTGAGAAAGTGAATCCCGGGATAATAAATTCGGAGTTCTGAAAGGTGGAAATCTGTTTGGCGGGAGGAATAATGCAGCTCCGGCGTGTTATGGTATAATGAGGTGAAGAAACCGGAGGTGTCTCATGAATCGACACGGGCGGGTAGTTTTAATCCTGGTCATAGCCGGAGTCCTGGCTTTTCTTTACGGGGTATCGGGGATCTGGTCCGACTACATGTGGTTTGCTTCACTCGGGTACCGGAGGGTCTTCTGGACCCTGTTTCTCACCCGCTTCGCCGTTGGAATGGCAGCCTTTCTCCTTTTCCTTCCCTTCTTCTGGCTCAACTACTGGTTCGCCCGGCGCTGCCTGCCGCGGGTACGCCTGGCCGGAGAACAGAGCAGGATCATCGAACTGACCCAGGGACCGTTGTTGCGCCTGTTTAACTCCAGGGCGGGAACCGCCGTGCTGCTGCTGATCAGCGCAGTTATGTCCCTGCTGCTGGCCGTCCCGGTGGGCTCCCGCTGGGAGATCGTCCAGAAGTTTGTTTATGCCACACCCTTTGGCAAAAGGGATCCCATTTTTGGCCTCGACGCCGGCTTCTATATCTTCAAGCTCCCCTTTTACGAGCTGTTGCAGTCAACCCTGACCGCCGCCTTCGTCATCGCCCTGGTTCTGGCGGTCTTGACCTATTTGCTGCTGTCCTCGGGGGAATTTTTCGGCGGGGGGTGGCGCCGCTTCTCCCCTGTGAAGCTGCACCTGGCCCTGCTGGTAGCCGGGCTCCTGGTGATCAAGGCGTGGGACTACCGGCTGCGGGCCTACCAGCTGCTCCTTTCCCATCACGGGACCTTTTGGGGCGCCGGCTACACCGACGTTCACGCCAGGATTCCGGCCCTGAACATCCTGGCAGTGCTCGCCCTCCTGGCGGCGGTGCTGGTCTTCTTCGGGGTGATCCGGGGACGGCTCCGGCCGATCTTCTGGGGCATTGGAACTCTCGTTGCCGCATCCCTCGTCCTGGGGATCGCTTACCCCGCCATGGTGCAGCAGTTCCAGGTGGAGCCGAACGAATTCAGCCGGGAGCAGCAGTACCTGAAATACACCATCGCGGCCACGCGCTATGCCTATGGTTTGGAAAAGGTCAGGATGTTGAACTCCGGCCTGGAGTCCGCGGGTACCGGGCCGGCCGGGGTGGATGAGGCCGTTTTGGAGAAATACCGGAGCACCCTGACAAATTTGCGACTCTGGGATTTTCGCCCCATCGGCCAGGTCTACAACCAGCTCCAGCAGTTGCGCCCTTATTACCGCTTCTCTGACGTGGACATCGACCGGTACCGGATCGGCGGGGACTCCCGCCAGGTGATGCTCTCTGTAAGAGAATTGAGCCAGGAAAACCTTTCGGAGCGGGCCCAGACCTGGGTCAATCGCCGGCTCCAGTACACCCACGGCTTTGGAGTGGTAGTGAGCCCGGTCAACGAGACGACCCCGGCTGGGCTTCCCCGCTTCCTGGTTCAGGACATACCTCCGAAGGCACAGGCCCCGGAGCTTGCCGTCAAACAGCCCGGAATCTACTTCGGGGAACTGACCGCAAACTGGGTGGTCGTAAATACAAAGGCGAAGGAGTTCGACTATCCTTCCGGCGATAAAAACGTATACACCAGCTACTCCGGTCGCGGTGGAGTGAGGTTGAGCAATGCTCTGCGGAGGCTGCTGTACGCCCTCCGCTTTCAGGACATGCGCCTGCTCCTGAGCGACGACATCACACCGGAGAGCCGCATCCTTTATAACCGCACGGTGGGGGACGCCCGCCGCCTTGCTCCCTACCTGGAATACGACGGCGATCCCTATCCGGTCATCAGCGGGGGGCGCATCTACTGGATCTGGGACGCCTATACCGTGACCGATCACTATCCCTATTCCGAGATGCACAACGGGCGCAACTACATCCGCAATTCCGTCAAGGTGGTGGTGGACGCCTATCAAGGGGACATCGCTTTCTATGTAAGCGACCCATCGGATCCGCTGATCCGGACCTACGGCAAGATTTTCCCAGGGCTTTACCGTCCTTTGAGCCAGATGCCGGAAGGACTGCGCTCCCACCTCCGCTATCCGGTGGACCTCTTCCGCACCCAGGCCTCGGTTTACGCCCTGTATCACATCAGCGACCCACGGGTGTTTTACAACAGGGAGGACGAATGGGCGATTCCCTTCGAGAAGTATTCTTCGTCAAGCCGGCAGATGGAACCGTACTACGCCATCATGCGGCTGCCGGGAGAAGCGCAGGAGGAGTTTGTGCTGGTACTTCCTCTGACCCCTGTCAAGCGCCAGAACCTGGTGGCCTGGATGGCCGCCCGCTGCGACGGGGAGAATTACGGGGAACTGGCGGTGGACGTGTTCTCTAAAGACATACACGCCTACGGGCCGATGCAGGTGGAGGCCAGCATCGACCAGAACGCCGAGATCTCCCAGGCCCTGACCCTCTGGGACCAGCGCGGTTCCGAGGTGATCAGGGGCAACCTGATCACGGTGCCCCTGGCGGGAAAACTGCTCTACGTCAAGCCCCTTTTCCTCCAGGCCAGGGAAAGCAGCCTGCCGGAGCTCACCCGGGTAATCCTCTTTTACGACGGGAGAATAGTGATGGAGAGCAGCCTGGACCGGGCCCTGGACAGGCTCTTCGGTGCAGGGGGAATTCCCCCTGCACCCGCAGTACAGCAGCCGCAGGCACCGGGTCAGCCGGCCGGTTTGGCGGATCTCGCCCGCAGGGCGAACCGGCTGTACAACGAGGCCCTTGAGCGGCAACGCTCGGGGGACTGGGCAGGGTACGGCCGGGCCGTGGAGGAACTGGGCAGGGTCTTGAAACAGATGGTAGGCCAATAACAGAGCATGGCGATCTTCTAGAGACTGTTCACACCCCTACGCATTTTTCTATATTATTTACTGATGTTAATACTAACGGCACCGGACCATCCTGGATCTGTTATATGTGGTATTATATTGTGATAGAAATGGAGTACGAAGTGTTGGTGAGGCCGTATGCTTGCGGAGAAAGGCGGCGGGGTGCGAGGTATCCATACTTATTTCGGTATTTTAAGAGCATACCCCTTTTTGGCCGGAATCGGGGTGGTCGCTTTTTTGAGCACCGCCGGTCTGGCCATCATCATACCAACCCTACCCCTTTACCTGAAAAACAATCTGGGCTTTAGCGCAGGAGTGATCGGACTACTGCTCTCGGTTTATGCCATAACCGAGATCCTGGCAAAGACGCCCTTCGGGATTTGGAGCGACCGTTTCGGGCGGCGCCCTGTAATCATCCTGGGCATCCTGCTTGCGGCTCTGGTTCCCGTGGGTTTCATCACTGCCCGCTCCCCCCTTGCTTTCATTTTGCTGCAGGTGGTAAACGGGTTGGGAGTTGCGGCTTTCTGGCCGGTCCTGTCGGCTCTGATCGCCGACAGTGTCAGGGCGGAGGAGCGGGCGCCGGCCCTGGCCGTTGTCAATATGGCGTACCTCGCCGCCCTTGGGGTCGGCCCCGCCCTGGGCACCTACCTCAACCATTTTTTGAAAACGGCCACCGCCGCCTTTTATGCCGCTGCTGCCCTTCTGCTCGCATCCTTTTTGATCGGTTTGACGGTGCTTCCCCGGCACCGCTTCGGGACTGCCGGTGAGCAAGGAGCAGGCCGGTCCGGGGCAAGGCGGGGCCCCGGCCATCCCGCACACCATAACCTGTGCAACCCCTTTTCCGCCATGCTTTTCATCTCTCTTTTCCAGCAGTTCGGGATCGGGCTGCTGGCCGGTACCTTTATCCTTTTTGTCAACCGCCAGCTGGGATTCAGCCAGGGGCAGATCGGGACCGCACTGCTGGTTCCCGCAGCTGCCGTTGCAGTCCTCGCACTTCCCCTGGGCCAGTACGCGGAGCGGATTGGAAAGCACCGCGCCGTTCAGTTCGCCTACCTGGTCAGCGCGGGCACTCTTGCCCTGGTGCCGTTCCTGCACGAGATCTGGCAGCTGGTGATCGCCGTTGCCGTCCTGGCCCTGGCCTACGTGGCGGGAACCCCCGCCTGGCTCGCACTAGCAAGCATGGTGGCTCCTGCTGGCAGGAAGGGAACTGTTCTTGCCGGAATCAGCACCATGCAGAGCCTCGGTTTTATCATCGGCTCTCCGGCCGGTGGGTTTCTCTACGACCGCCTGCATCCCCGCGCTCCTCTTTTTGCCTGCAGCGCCATTCTTTTTATCTGCCTGGCCCTTGCCCTGATTTACTTGCCCGGCGACTACCCGGAAGAGCCCGCCCCGCAGGGTATGGATTGAAATTGAGCCCTTTTGATTTTAACTCTGAAAAAGAATGATATTGAGGGTTTTTTGGATTGGAAAATGTTATAATAAAAAGATGAAATTATTTAGGAGGGAGCAGGGTTTTGGCGCGGGCTAAAGCGATATTTTTCTGTGCAGACTGCGGGTATGAAACGGGCAAGTGGCTGGGGCGCTGCCCCGGCTGCGGGGGGTGGAACACCTTCCGGGAAGCCCCGGTTAAATCCCCGCTGAAGTCTTCAAAGGCTTCCTTTCTGCCCGCTTCAGAGCCGCCGGAACCTCTCCTGCGTGCTGCTGACGTGCCCCTCGACCGGTTTGTCTCGCGCTTCGGGGAACTGAACAGGGTGCTGGGTGGCGGGATCGTACCGGGCTCGGTGATCCTGCTGGGGGGAGACCCTGGCATCGGCAAATCCACGCTGCTGCTGCAGATCGCCGCAGATGTGGCGGATAATGCGGGCGTAGTCCTGTACGTTTCAGGAGAGGAATCCAGGCAGCAGGTTCAGATGCGGGCGCAGCGGCTGGACGTTACCTCGGAACTCCTCTATTTTTCTGCGGAGACAGACCTTTCCTGTATCTGTCGTTCAATAGAAGAGATTAACCCGGTTCTGGTAATTATAGATTCCATTCAAACCATGTCTCACCCTGATCTCCCCTTGCTGCCGGGCAGTATCGGGCAGCTGCGGGAGTGCACCGCGGAGCTGGTGCGCCTGGCCAAGCTCCGGAATTTTGCCTGTTTCCTGGTGGGGCACGTGACGAAAGATGGAACCCTGGCGGGCCCCCGGGTTCTCGAACACATGGTGGACACCGTCCTTTCCTTTGAGGGTGAGCGACACCAGAACCTGCGCCTCCTGCGGGCGGTGAAAAACCGCTTCGGGGCCACAAATGAGATCGCCGTTTTCAGCATGGAGGAAGGAGGGTTGGCGGAGGTTTCCAATCCTTCGCTTCTTTTCCTGTCGGAACGCTCCGGCGGGGCGCCGGGTTCCGTGGTAGTGGCCGCCCTGGAAGGGACACGGCCGGTCCTGGTGGAGATCCAGGCTCTGGTCAGTCCGACGGCGTTTGGCTCACCCCGCAGAGCCACCACCGGGGTGGACTACAACAGGGTCGTTTTAATTGCGGCGGTGCTGGAAAAACGGGCGGGGCTCCCCCTTACCAACCAGGACATCTATGTAAACGTGGTGGGGGGGCTAAAGATAGTAGAGCCGGCGGCGGATCTGGGGATAGCCCTTGCCCTGGCAGCCAGCTATCGCAACACCGCGATGGACCGGGAGACGGCGGTACTCGGGGAGATCGGCCTGACAGGGGAGGTCAGAGCGGTGGGGCGGACGGAACAGCGCCTCAGGGAGGCTGCCCGCCTGGGTTTCCGCCGTTTGATCGTACCGCAGAGCAGCATTGACCTGCGGGAGCGTTTACATGACATAGAGCTGATCGGGGTCAGAACGGTGCGGGATGCCATTGACCTGGCGATTTAAAAGTCTGGGAGGAAGGTCTGTGAAAGAGGAACAAGTGCTCGAAGTACAAGTAATGGAAGACAAAACCAGGGAAGAGAAAGCGAAGGATGAAAAGCCCTTAAAGGGAAAGGTTTCCAAGGAACTTTCAAAGGATAAGGAATCTGCACGGGAAAAGGAAGGGGCAAAAGAGACTGGAAAAGAGCCGAAGGATTCGCGGGAGTCGAAGGAAGAACGCCCGGAAAAGAAGGAATCCAGGGATGCACGGGAGGAGAGGGATGATCCTCTTCTGAAGGCTCTCAAAATGGTTGCGCCGGGTACGCCGCTGCGGGAAGGTCTGGAGAGCATCCTGCGGGCGAAAATGGGTGCCCTGATTGTGATCGGCGACACCCCGGAAATCATGAGCCTGTCGGATGGGGGATTTTACCTTGATGCCGAGTTTACTCCCCCGGCTCTGTACGAGCTGGCCAAGATGGACGGTGCCATCATCCTCAGCCAGGATGTCAGGCGCATCCTGTATGCCAATACCCAACTGGTCCCCGATGTCCGGATACCCTCCACGGAAACGGGGATCAGGCACCGGACGGCGGAGAGAGTGGCCCGCCAGACCGGGGCCCTGGTGATCGCCATTTCCCAGCGCCGGGGGGTGATCACCCTCTACAAGGGTTCCCTGCGCTACATCCTGCAGGACATCAATGTGCTTGTTTCCAAGGCCAACCAGGCCATTCAGACACTGGAAAAGTACAAGGGCGTGCTTGACAAGGCCCTGGTAAACCTTACCGCCCTGGAATTCGAGGACCTGGTGACCGTTTACGACGTGGCAAGGGTAATCCAGCGCGGCGAGATGGTCCTGCGGGTCGTCCGCGAACTGGAGAACTACATCTGCGAGCTAGGAGTGGAGGGCCGCCTCGTGACCATGCAGGCCGAGGAACTGGTGGCCAATGTTGAGGAAGAACTGCTCAACGTCATCCAGGATTATTACGTCGGCGGGGATAAAACGGCTCAGGAGATCAAACAGTCTTTCAGGAACTGGTCTTCGGAAGAATTGCTGGACCTCACCAATATCAGCCGGGCGGTGGGTTACGGTGCCACCTCCGGCGTGCTTGATCTCAATATTTACCCCAGGGGTTATCGCGTCCTGCAAAAAATCCCCAGGCTCCCCTCCCAGATCATCGAGAATCTCATTAACACCTTTAAGAATCTGCAAAACATCGTGAAAGCGTCCATTGAGGAGCTTGACGACGTGGAGGGGATCGGGGAAGTCAGGGCACGTGCCATCAGGAACGGCCTGCGCCGCCTTCAAGAGCAGATTATGCTTGACCGTTACATATAAGGCTTTGCTAATAAATAAAGCTTTTCTCGTTTAATCAATTGAACCGTTATCAGGTAAAATTGAAGACCCGGAGCGTAGTGATTTTCTTGTGTTCCTTGAGGAAGATGTCGTAAAGGTTTAAGTCGAGCAGGTTGCAGAGGGCGGTGAGATAGAAGAGGATTTTGCCGATCTCCGTTTCTATAATTTCACGGCAGTTATCGCAGAGTTCCCCGCGCAGGTGACTTTCAAAGTAGTCTTTTAGATCCATGATGGAAAGATCGGGGGGAATCTGCTTTTTTTTGGCTTCGATGCTGAGACAGCCACATCCGGTTACCGCTTTCACGGTAGCCCTGTTTGTGCGGGCACATGTTTCCTGGAGTTTCGAGAGAACATCCAGAATGCTGTGATGGCGAATCAGCAGTTCCGAAACGGTATTCTGGAATTCATCGCAGATGAGATCCCTCATGAACAGGCCTCCCTCAGTCTTTGCGTACCAGTCATCAATAATTATAGACGCCCGGATCCGGCATTGTCAATTCCGCCCGGCCTCCTCCGCCTGGAAATATTTCCATCCCTTGAAAACGCGGCGGAGAAAGATCCGGGGGGTGAAAAAACTGTTGACAGGAAACAATTTATGGTTTATGATTGAATAAAAGTATACAAAAATGGTATAGGATACGTGGGTGCTATGAGATTGAGCCAGGCCACAGACTACGCCTTCAGGGCGGTTTTGTTCCTTTCCTCGCTGCCCCGGGGGCAGGTAGTGGAGGCAAAATTGATGGCGGAGGAACTGAAAATACCGCTGCGTTTTCTTCTGAAGATCCTGCGTCTTCTGACAAGGGCGGGGATCACCGAGTCCTACCAGGGATTGAACGGAGGCTACGCCCTTGCCCGGGCACCCGGAGACATCTCGCTGCTTGACGTGATCGAGGCGGTGGAAGGGCCTGTAAAGATCAACCGCTGCCTGATCGCCCCGGAGGAATGCAACCGGAGGGCCGCATCATACTGTCCGATGCACAAGACCCTTTTCTCCATCCAGCAGTCGTTAATCGAAGAGTTCAGAAAGCGCAACTTCGCTGACCTGGGCGGGGGCGATCGCGCCAAGAACGCCGAAGGGAGGTGAAATCGGACTGGTGTTTTTTGATACAGGTAACTATACCAAACAGGTACACGTTAGGGCATTTTTGTTCCCCCAACTATACCAAACTGGTATAGGATTGGCCGGGTTCCGGCTTACGGTATCCGGTTGTTCCCTCTAAGTTTTTTGAAATCTTTGCAAGGAGGTAGTCTGAATCATGTCTTTATGCGTTTCGGCGGATGCCGGGCTGTGCAAATTTCTCAACCGCAGGGGGGATGTGGAGACCTCTTTCAACAGGCTCTCCGGCCAGGCGGTGAAGTGCGGCTTCGGGCTCCAGGGGATCTGCTGCCGCCTCTGTTCCAACGGACCCTGCCGGATCACCCTGAAGACCTCCCGCGGTGTTTGCGGGGCGACGGCGGATGTGATCGTGGCCCGCAATTTCCTGCGGGCGGTGGCGGCCGGGGCGGCCTGCTACCTGCATGTGGTGGAGAACGCGGCAAACGTGCTGAAAAACACCGATCTCCCTTACCCGGGCGAGGGGCTCCTGGACGAACTCGCCGGCAGGTTCGGGATCGGCGCCGGGGGTTCGAAGGAGAAGGCGGCCCAGCTCGCCGGAAGAGTGCTGGAGGACCTTTACCGGCCGCGGGGTGAAAGGATGGAGCTCGTAGAACGGCTGGCTTTCCCCCGTCGCTTCAAGCGGTGGGAGGAGCTGGGCATCCTTCCCGGTGGGGCCAAGGCGGAGGTTTTCGATGCCCTCGTCAAGAGCGGCACCAACCTTTCGAGCGATCCCGTAGATATGCTCCTTCACTGCCTGCGCCTGGGGATCGCCACGGGAATCTACGGGTTGACGCTGACCAACCACATCAACGACATTCTGGCGGGCGAACCGGAGATAGGAACTGTAAGAGTGGGCTTTTCGGTGGTGGACCCGGGCTACATCAACATCATGGTGATCGGGCACCAGCAGGCCCTGTTTTCCGCCCTGCAGCGGGAACTGGAAACACCGGAGGCGGTGGAAAAGGCGCGTCAGGCGGGGGCGAAGGGTTTCAGGATCGTGGGGTCCACCTGCGTCGGGCAGGACCTGGAGCTGCGGAGCGCCAGGGAGCACGGGGTTTTTGCCGGGCACGCCGGGAACAACTTCACCAGTGAGCCGCTCCTGGCAACAGGGGGGATCGACCTGGTGGTGACCGAATTCAACTGTGCCCTGCCCGGCATTGAGGACCTCTGTGAAAGGTTCCGTGTCCGGCAGGTCTGCATCGACGACGTGGCCAAAAAGCGGAACGCGGAGCATCTTCCTTACGACTTCGGCGACAGCAGGGCATTTGCCGGGAAGATCATGGATGCCGCCCTGTCCAGCTATGCCGGCCGCAGGAAGGAGATCGCCCCGGACATTCCCGAACACGGCTTCGATGGGGCCGTCGCCGGGATCGGGGAGAAGTCTTTGAAGAAATTCTTGGGAGGGAGCTACAAACCCCTGATCGATCTGATTGCGGGAGGCCAGATCAAGGGGATCGCCGGAGTGGTGGGCTGTTCCAACCTGGCGACGAGGGGGCATGACGTGTTTACCCTGGAGCTTACCCGGGAACTAATCCGGCGGGACATCATCGTCCTTACCGCCGGCTGCACCAGCGGCGGGCTGGCGAACCTGGGCATGACCGTACCGGAGGCGGCGGAGCAGGCCGGGGAGAAGCTCAAGGAAGTTTGCAAAAAAATGGGGATACCGCCTGTCTTGAACTTCGGTCCCTGTCTGGCCATTGGCCGTCTGGAAACGGTGGCGGCGGAAATCGCCGGTATGCTGAATGTAGACCTGCCGCAGCTCCCGCTGGCGCTTTCGGCACCCCAGTGGCTGGAGGAGCAGGCCCTGGCCGACGGAGCCTTTGCCCTCGCCCTGGGTCTGTTGATTCACCTGGGCAGCTCCCCTTTCATCGAGGGCAGCGAACTGGTGACCGGCATTCTTACCAGGGATCTCGAAGAGATGACCGGGGGGAGGGTGCTGGTGGCGGAGGACCCGACCCAGGCGGCCGACGCCATGGAGTCGCACATTCTGAAGAAAAGGGAAAAACTGGGAATTTGAGCGGACGCTGCTGCCCGGCGGGCGTCCGTCCCGCCGGGGCCGGATTGGTTGAAAGAACAACTTTAAAATACGGCCGGCGGCACGTGGTTGTGCCGTCCCGGCAAATTGGAGGGAGTCGATGTGAAGGCGGTAATGGTTTATCTGGACAGGTGTTACGGCTGTCTGACCTGCAGCCTGGCCTGCGCCGCGGCCCACTCCGCTTCGGGCACCATCACCGGGGCGATGCGGGAACGGGTGCCCGGACGCATCCTGGTGGAGGCGGCCGGAAAGCAGCCGGTACCCATACTCTGCCGCCACTGTGATGATGCCCCCTGTGTCAACGCCTGCATGATCGGGGCGATGCAGCAGGATCCCGTAACGGGACTGGTCAGCAACGAGGGCCATACCCAGGCCTGCGCCGGCTGCTGGATGTGCATCATGGCCTGTCCCTACGGGGCAATCGTGCAGGCACCTCGGGGGGAAAGGATGGCCTTGAAGTGCGATGGCTGTCGTGGCAGGGAAACTCCTGCCTGCGTCATGGCCTGCCCCAACGGAGCACTTGCTTACGTGGAGGTTGATGACTTTGCCGGGGAAAGGCGGCTGAAACTGGCATTCTGCCTTGCGGAGGACATGACCCGGGACAGCCGGGCGTACGGGGGGTAAGGGGGTTGGGCAAAAAGCGTTACGTTATTATCGGAAACGGCGCCGCCGCAATCAGGGCCGCCGAAACCCTGAGAGCCCTTGATGAAAGCGGATGCATCACCATGGTTTCCCGGGAACAGGGCCCGGCGTACTCACGCTGTATGCTCCCCGCCTTCCTGGCCGGAGAAAAGAATGAGGATGACCTCCGTATCAGGGCCGGGGACTTTTATGAAAAACACGGGATCAAAACTCTCTTTGGCAGCAGGGCGGTTGATGTGGATGCCGGCCGGCGATGTGTGGTTCTGGAGGGCGGAAGCCGGGTGGACTATGACAGCCTGCTTATAGCCACCGGGAGCAGTACGGCTTTTCCGGCAATTAAGGGGCTGGAGGGGCCCGGTCTGTTCGGTCTGAGAGATCTGTCCGATGCCAGGAAAATCCTGGATGTGGCCGGACGGGGACGGCGGGCGGTCATCCTGGGTGCGGGCCTGGTGGGGCTGGAGGCCGCCGTTGCGCTGGCCAGGCGCGGCATGGAGGTCACCGTGGTGGAGAAAATGCCCCACCTTCTTCCCAGGCAGCTTGATCCGGCGGCTGCGGAGATCCTCCGGCGCGACCTGGATGGGGTCGGGTTACGTATGATTATGGGCACAGGCGTTCAGGAGGCAGCGGCACCGGAGTCCTCCGGTGCCGGAGCGGTCTGGGACCTGCTACTGGATAATGGGGAGCATCTCCGGGCGGAAATGGTGATCGCGGCGACCGGCATCAGGCCGAACGTGGATCCCGTACTGGGAACCGGTATGCGGATCAACCGGGGAATAACGGTTGACGGGCGCATGCGGACCTCGATTCCGGAAATCTACGCCGCGGGCGATGTGGCCGAAACCAGGGACGTTATTACCGGGGTCCGGATGCTCACACCGACCTGGCTCCACGCCTCGCTCCAGGGGATGATTGCCGCCTGGAATATGGCCGGCAGGCCCAGGTTGTATCCGGAACCGGTGGGAATCCAAAACGTGGTGCAGCTTCACAGGGTACCGGTCCTGGCCCTGGGTGTCAGCAACCCGCAGGACGCTTCCTGCGAGGTAATTGCAATCCACCGCCCGGCGGAGAACCTTTACCGGAAGCTGGTTCTGAAAGATGGTGCCCTGGTGGGAGCAATTCTGGCCGGGGACATCCGCATGGCGGGCATCCTGGCGGCACTGATGCGCAGGAAGGCGGATGTTTCCGGCTTCAAAGATCTCATTTTAAGCGGGGATTTTCATTGCGGCTACCTTGCCAGAACTGGTTGAAGATGACTGGAAGCAAAAGGAAGCGGGCTCCGGCCCGCTTCCGTCCTTACCGGACGCCGGGAAGGCAGGGATGTGTGAGGTTTTGGAGAACCTGTTTTTGATCGTTTTCGCCGGTATGCTATAATAAAAGTGACGAAATTACCAGGGAGGAACCGGAAGATGTTCAAGATCGGAGATCAGGTTGTCCATCCGCTGCACGGTGCCGGCATCGTCGAAGCCATCGAAACACGGGGAGATAAAAAAGAAAAGTACTACGTTCTCCGCCTTTTTTCCGGTTCCCTCAAGGTACTCGTCCCTGCTGGAAGAGCCGGTCAGATCGGGGTGCGGCAGGTAATCGACAAAAGGGAGATCGCCGGTGTTTTCAGCGTCCTGGGAGAAGAAGACCGCCCCGCAAGCCTTTCCAACTGGAACCACCGCTACCGTGCCAACCTTCAAAAAATCCGGACGGGCAACATCTTTGCGGTTGCCGAAGTGGTCCGGAGCCTGATGCGGCAGGAACTACGCAAGGGCCTCTCTTCGGGAGAGAAGAGGATGCTGGACAGCGCCATGCAGATCTTGATCAGCGAGATTGCTACGGTGGGCGGGATGGAGCCCGCTCAGGTGGAGATGATGATCAAAGAGGTTGTGACGGAAACCTGAAGCGCTTCCTGAGGATAATGAGGAGGCGCTTAATTTTTCCATAATCTGCCTAACTCTGACAAGGTCTTCCCTTGCGGCCTGACAGGGATTTACGTATAATGAAAAGAAAGATTAACCAGAATAAGGGTATCATGGATGTGAGAAGGAGGTGAAAAGATGCTGCGCAGGATAATTCAGATCATTTTAGGATTGGTTGGTGCGGGAATAGGCTTTTCCATAAGTTTTCTGCTGGGCCGGATTACCCTGCTTCGGGGGTTTTTGCCGGCGTCGGGTTATATGTGGTATTCCTTCGTAGGTGTGCTCACCATGGTGTTCGGCCTGGCCATGTTTTTCGCGGCACCCCGGTTCATGCAGGGCACGGTCCGCATGGTGGGATTTTTTGAGAACACCCTGCAGCGCACTCCGGTTCAGGATCTGGTATGGGGCGCTTTCGGACTTATTGTAGGTCTTGTCATCGCCAACTTGTTGGGCGCTCCGCTGGCCCGCATACCCTGGGTGGGACCGTATATACCGATTGTGGCGAGCATCCTGCTGGGCTACCTGGGATTGAGTGTGGGGCTGAAGAAAAAGGAGGAAATGGCCGGCCTGTTTTCTTTCTTCAAGCTGGGCGGCAGGCAGGGGCGCGGCGAAGGCACAAAGGGAACTTATAAAATACTGGATACCAACGTGATTATCGACGGCCGCATCGCTGATATCTGCAAGAGCGGTTTCCTGGAAGGAACTCTGATCGTGCCGCGCTTCGTGCTGGAGGAACTCCAGCACATCGCCGATTCTTCCGATCTCCTGCGGCGCAACAAGGGAAGGCGCGGCCTGGACATTCTGAACCAGATGCGCAAAGAACAGGGCATCCGCATCGAGATCAGGGACTTCGAGGGATTGGAAAACATGGATGTTGACGCAGGCCTGATCAAGGTGGCCAAGATCCTTGACGCCCCGGTGGTGACCAACGATTACAATCTGAACAAGGTTGCGGAACTGGACGGTGTCCGGGTCCTGAACATCAACGAGCTGGCCAACGCCGTGAAACCTCTCTACCTGCCCGGTGAGGAGATCGGCACCGTCGACGTGATCCGGGACGGCAAGGAGGTCGGGCAGGGAATTGCCTACCTGGAGGACGGGACGATGATCGTCATCGAAGGGGGCAAGAGATACATCGGCCAGAGCATCGGCGTTTTGGTCACCAGCGTCCTGCAGACCTCGGCAGGACGGATGATCTTCGCCAAGCCAAAGATAGTCAAGAAAGATGCTCAATCATCACCCCGGCACTACAACAACGAGGTGAAGGTGATTGGATAAGGTAGGCGGGATAATTGCCGCGGCCGGTCGGGGGGAGCGGATGGGTGCTCCTTTGAACAAGGCGTACCTTCCCCTTGGCGACCGGCCTCTTCTTTTGCACAGTGTCATGGCTTTCGAATCTTCTTTTTGTCTGGACACCTATGTGGTCGTGGTGCATCCCCTGGAGGTGCCTTTCTGCCGGGCACTGCTCGCCCCGCACAGGCTGCGGAAGCTGGCCGGGGTGGTGGGGGGCGGGTCTGCCCGTCAGGACTCGGTTGCGGAGGGGCTGAAGGCACTGCCGGAGGCATGTGAACTGGTTGCCGTCCACGACGGGGCGCGTCCCCTGCTCACCAGGGAAGTGCTCGACGGAGCGATCCGGCGCGCCCGGGAGGTGGGGGCGGTAGTGGTAGGCGTTCCCGTAAAGGATACTGTGAAAGTGATAGCAGAGACGGGGCTGATCCGGGAGACGCCGGACCGCAGCGGGCTGTGGCTCGCCCAGACCCCGCAGGTCTTCCGGCGGGATCTTCTGGTGAGGGCCCACGCGGAGGCCGCCAGGTCCGGCTTTCAGGGGACCGACGACGCTTCCCTGGTGGAGCGCCTGGGCGTCCCCGTTGAGGTCTACAGGGGCAGTTACGAGAACATCAAGGTGACCACCCCCGGCGACCTGGTGCAGGCGGAAGCCATCCTGGCCCGGAGATCGGGGCAGGAGGTGCGCCACGCTGCACCGGCCGTGCCGCAGGTCAGGACGGGGATCGGCTATGACGTGCATCCCTTTGCGCCCGACCGCAGGCTGGTGCTGGGAGGGGTGGAGATCCCCGGCGCCGACGGGCTGGCGGGGCACTCGGACGCCGACGCTCTCCTCCATGCTCTGATGGACGCCTGCCTGGGTGCTGCGGGCCTGAGGGACATCGGGCATTACTTCCCGCCCTCGGAACAGCAATGGAAGGACGCCCCTGGCCTGGCCCTGCTGGCAGCCGTAAGAAGCATCCTGGCGGAGGCCGGTTACTCGGTTAGACAGGTGGATGCGGTGCTGGCGGCGGAGAAGCCGCGCGTGGCACCCTATATAGATCAGATGAAGGAAAGAATCTCGGCCATTCTGGGAATCCCCCCCGGGGCGGTGGGCATCAAGGCCACTACCAGCGAAGGGCTGGGCTTCGTCGGCAGGGAGGAGGGCATCGCCGCCTGGGCGGTGGCAACTGTGGTACCGAAACAGTCACTCATCTCCTTGACTTAAAAAGTTTTTCACTACTGAAGCTATAAACGGTCTGAAATCTTCGAGCCGGTTCTGAATGATCTGCCAGATTTCACCAGCATCAACCTCATCATAGAGATGCACTATCCTGTTACGGCTTTTCCCTGTCGACAGTCATAGAAATTCCTCCCGAAGGCCGGTATCGAAATCCTGGTACAGGTTTTTCATATCGGGCTCGAAATCGCAGTAGCGGCGAATGACGCTTTCCTTGAAATCGGCTAAAAGTATTGGGTTTTTAACGTACAGCAGCCGGCCGGTTTCCAGCACCCGCATCTGCAGGGTTACAGGAACCCGCCGTAAATTTACCAGGTTGATATCGTCGTTTCGCCCGATGTGGCACAGCTCGGCAAGTAAATCCAATTCGCGCCTGTAGTCCCAGGAGGTTTTGGGCATAGGCAGCACCGCAAAATCGACATCTGATAATGCTGTTTGCAATTCGGTGCCGTAGGAGCCGTATAAAAAAAGGCGAGAATGTCCTTTTGGCTTTTGATGAAATTCTTGCTTTTTAATTGATGGGGGGAAAGAGTAATTATTTCGAGATTACGGCTTAATCTTGCCATCAAACCACGTCCCTGTGTGGTCTTGCACTCCTGTTACATTATTTTACCAATCAATTACTGCTTTGTCGAGCCTGCCCAAACATAGCTGCAGCATCTTGTCCGCCGTACTATTTAACTAAATGGTTTCAGCGAGAAGGATGAATATTTGCCACCTGTCTGGCCGGTGGCCGGAGGTCCAGCTATATATAATGATAAACAGTCTTAATCATACACAGTCTTAATCATACACAAATAAAGAGGCCCCGCACATCCGGGGCCTCTGTTTAACATCCCAGAAAATTAAACTCCTTTGGGCGGCCTTCAGGCCTGCGTCAGGTCGCGGGGGTAGGAAGCGAAGAGATCCCGGGCCTCCTTCAGGGTCGTGTCCGGGGCGGGGATGATCAGATCGGATTCGACCAGTTCCGAGTCGGGAACATTCTCACCCTTGTTCTTGACCAGGGAGACCACCTCCTGCAGCCGCCGGGAGAATTCCTTCGCGTCTCCCGCCTCCACGGCGTCCAGCAGGAAGTTGTCCATCCTGTCCAGTTCCAAGAGGGCGTTCCCCTCGAGTTTATACTGTCCTTCGGTTAAGATCCTGATGATCACGATCCCGTCACCTCTTTTTTCAGCCGGGCCAGCTCGTCTTCCACGCGGCCTGCTGCCCCCAGCTTGCGCAGTTCCGTTTCCACCCGGTCTTTGTCGCCCAGGCTGTCTTCCAGGACGCCGGTTGCGATCAGTTCATCAATGGCGGCGGCCCGGGACTTCATGTCCTCGGTCCTGCGCTCTGCCCGTTCGATTGCCAGTCCCACGTCCGCCATCTCCTCGGAAAGTCCGGTCATGGCCTCCCCGATCTTGACCTGGGCCTCGGCCGCCGAGTACTGTGCCTTGATTACCTCTTTTTTCGTGCGGAAGGCCTCGACCTTTGCCTTCAGGCGATCTTCCACCTGGGTCAGCTTTTCCTGTTCCTGCTGTAGCTCCTGTACCTGCTGCTCCAGGTCCTTGATCTGCTGTTCGAGCTGCACCTTTCTTTCCAGGGCGGCCCGGGCGAGATCCTCTCTTCCCAGCCGGAGGGCCTCCCTGGCCTGGTCGTCAAGCTTTGAAAGACTGTCACGGAGCTTGACGGTCTGGAGCTCCAGCCGCTTTTTCGAGGATACCACGTTGGCGATGTTGCGCCGCACGTTCTGCAGCAGTTCGATCTGCTTTTCATAAGAGTAATCCAGCGTTTCATAAGGGTTTTCCAGCCTGTCCAGGGCCTTGTTCATCTTGGCCTTGAACACGGTGGAGATTCGTGCCAGCAATCCCATTATCTGCACCCCTTTCAACGGGTATTATTGACCAACGAGGCGGTTTTCATTCTTTTGCGGCCACGGCCGAAAGCCAGATTAAAAGGGAAACGTGCCCGCTCCAGAATGAGAAAACGCCCGGAGTCCGGTTTTAAATCGGCACTGTCAGATCGGGCAGCCCCAGAGGGGGTACCAGCGGCTTACGTCCTTCTCCCAGGGCAGCTCCCGCTCGAGCAGAGCGTAGATCTGCATTTCCCCGGCGGTGTCCCGTTCCTGTTCTCTCCCCAGTGGAATAAAGGGATAGAACTTTCCCCTCTTGTAGTTGAAGATCAGGTAAAGAGAGTTTCCCCTTTTTTCCGGTGGTTCCCGCCGGAAGAGGAATACCGCCGCCAGCAGCTGGCTGCCGTACCCCTTTTCGGACAGGGTTTGACCGGCCATGTGGACGAGCTCCACCAGGTCGTCCCAGTTGGGGTCCTCGAAGATCAGCCACCTGTAGCGGTACTCGTCGGTTTCCGTTTTCGTAACGGAGCCGGTTTCCCGGGCCGCCAGGGTGAGCAGTTCCTGCAGTTCTGTTTCTGTCTCACGGTAGTCCTGGCTTGTGGCGGGATGAAGCACCAGTCCGGAGCGCCCGGCCGGTACCCATCCCAGCTCGGTTTCGAAGGTGATGGCCGCGGTGCTAAGGGCGAAGAGGGGGTCGAGCTTCGCCTGCGGAGGTTTGTTGTAGCCAAAGAGAGTGTCGAAGAATCCCATGTTAACCTCTCATCTGGCGTTCCAGTTCCCGCAGGTAGGCGAGCCTGCGCTCGAGGGATGGATGTGTGGAGAAGAGTTCCGCCAAAGCTTCTCCCTTGAGGGCGGGGATGATGAAGAAGGCATTCATCGCCTCCGCCTGGCGCAGGTCGCGGCTGGGAATCCTCTGCATGGCACCGCTGATCTTGATCAGGGCGCTGCTCAGGTGGCCGGGTGCTCCGGTCAGAAAGGCTGAACCCCGGTCGGCGGCGAACTCCCGGTAGCGGGAGAGCGCCTGGATCAGGAAGAAGCTGATCACCCAGACCAGCAGGGAAACCAGGTACACCAGTACGGCACTGCCGCCCCTCTCTTCCCGGTCACTGTTGTAACCAAGACCAAAGAAGAAAAAGTTCTGGACGATGAAGGATGCCACCGTTGCGAAAAAGCTGGCCAGGGTCATCACCGCTACGTCCCGGTTCTTGATGTGGCTGAATTCGTGGGCGAGCACGGCTTCGATCTCCGGGCTGTCAAGCCTTTCCATAAGCCCCGTGGTTACGGCCACTACGGCGTGGGATGGGCTCCTTCCCGTGGCGAAGGCGTTGGGAACCGGTGTGGGGACGATAGCCACCCGCGGCTTGGGCACATTGGCCAGCGCTGCGAGGCGATCCACCAGAGCGTGCAGTTCTGGAGCCTCCCCCGGCCCGACCTCCCTGGCTCCGGTGCTGAGGAGCACCAGACGGTCGGAAAAGAAGTACTGCAGCAAAAGCATGATTCCCACCACAAAAACCATGCTCGTAAAACCGAGCCCGGCCTTCCAGAGCACCCACCCGAAAAACAGGTAGAGGGCGGCCAGAAGGAACATGGTGAGGAACATTCTTGCCGTCAGCCCGTAATCCACAGGAAAACGTCTCATCCCTTCAGCACTCCTTTTATCTCATGCTTGATTAAACCGGGAAAATTCCGGGTTAACGCTATTGTAAATAGTGTACCTGTATTTGTCAATTTCTATAAGCCCATCCCGGATGCGGCAAACCATGCCGCCAGGGAGAGGAGCAGCCCTAAGACGATCAGGGCGCAGAAAAATGCGCTGAAAGCGATTATAATCGTCACCAGCGCGGCTCCGGTGCTGATCCCCATACTCTCTCTGATTGACAGAATTTCGAGGACGAAAACCCACACTCCTGTTCCGAAGCTGATCATGCTGCTCAAGAGCATACCCGGGCTGCCCAGCAGGGATGCCAGGGCGGCAAGCGGCCCCCCGATCAGGTTGGGGGATGAGGCAAATCCAAAGCCGGCCAGCAGGCCTCCCAGTGTTCCCTCCCCTCTAAAGAGCCTGGAGAGGCCAAAGCAGATGGCTCCTGCCAGAAACCAGAACAGAACCCCGCTGATCAGGGCGTTTGTCAGCATGTAGTAAGGGGACTGCATCATGGTGCGCAGGGTTTCCAGAAAGGGAAATTCTGTCGCAGACAGACCGCTGAAAGGGGACGGGTTTGAACGTGCCGCAATCACACCTGCTGAGCCCTTGATCAGCCCGACCAAAACCACTAGGAGCAGTCCCTGCTTCCAGTACCTTTTTTGAGCTGCGTCACGAAATGTCTCCAGGGGCGCAACGATTGCCCCCGTAATGTACTCCCACATGGAGTTACCTCCTCAGTATTGGATCGTGGTATGAACTGGCGGCAGCTGCCCTCCGGAAAACACTCCCGGGAGCAACCCCTGAAAGCCGCGCAGGATACCCAGCTCTCTCAGGAAATCAAAGAGCCCCGTCCGGCTGTACTCGATCACCTCCGGCTCTCCTTTGATCCCCGCCAGTTTGGCCGCCAGCCTGATGGCATCGCTCAGCCCTCCCAGCTCGTCGACGAGCCCGAGCCTTTTTGCCTGGGCGCCGGTGTAAATCCTCCCGTCCGCCAGGGACCGGACCCGTTCAATGGGAAGATGTCTGCCTGAGGCAACCGCCCTCACAAATTGGTCGTAGGTGTCGTCAATAATCCCCTGCATGATCCGCGCTTCTTCCGGCGTGACCGGCCGGGCGGGGGAGAGCATATCCTTGTGCGCCCCGCTTTTGAAGGTCTGCTGGGTCACTCCGATTTTCCGGTACAACTCCTGCAGGTTCGGAACCTGGGCGATAACCCCGATGCTGCCGGTTGTCGTGGCCGGATTTGCAACGATCCGGTCGCAGGCCACCCCCACGTAATAGCCGCCTGAGGCGGCGATATCGCCAAAGGACGCCACAACCTTTTTACCCGATTTTTTCAGGCGCAGTACCTGGGCGTGGAGTTCCTGCGAGGCCGCGGCGCTTCCCCCCGGGCTGTCGATCCTGATCACCACGGCGCGCAGGCTCGGATCCTTTTCCGCCTGCTCCAGATCCCGCATGGTCTGGTCTGTACCGGTACCACTGCTTAAAAGGGACATCTCCTGGTTGAAGGCAATGGTGCCTGTAAGGTTGATCACCGCCACACGGCGGTTGGAATCGGTCAAAGCTCCGCGTCCCGGTTTGATAAAAACAACCAGCAGGGCGATTGCCATGACAATCACACTTGCGGCAACCAGAATGATTCCCGTTCTCCGGAAATTCAAGCCACATACCCCCTCTATAAGGCCCTGCAATCGTTTTTCAAACTTATTATGAGCAATATTGCGGCAGTTTACTTTAATTCCGGCTGTCAGGAATTCCCTGCAGGCGAGAAGTCGCGCAGCAGAATGGCCCGGGAAAGCCAGACAACTTTAGGGGTGAGGGTGTGGTGCCCGAGTCTGAGGCGCTGGAGGCCCGCCGGGTGGTAGAGGGAGAGCAGCAGCATCTGTCCCACCCAGTAGCAGAAGCGCCAGAAGCCGGGCTGGAACTCCCGCACCTCGAAACCCAGCAGGCGGGCGCCCTGGTGGAAAATGGTTATCCCGTAGAAAGCCTTGACGTCCTCCACCTTTTTTTGCGCCACAAGCCTTGCCAGTTTGGCAAGGCTGTGCTTCATCTCCCTTTTCACGCACATGGTGGCCTTGATGTGATTGCTGCAGTTCATCTGGATCTTGATCAATTCCTTGTTTGCCAGGTGGAGCTCTCCGACCCTCTCTCCGGGACTGATCACGGTTCCGTCCCGCAGTTCCACCACGGGTCCCCGGTACTGCCGCACATTGAGCCGGAACAGGTTACCGGGCTCGACCTGGTGAATGTGGAAAATCAGGCTGAAAAGACTCTCCCAGCCATCCCAGAGCGAAAGGATGAATTCCCGCCAGATGGATCGTTTCATCAGCCACCCCTTCTTGAGGTCCCGACTGGCTGCCAGTTTCTTACTTAAACTATTTCTGTGCCTGAATATAAATTCCTTCTCTTTTTTCATATGTTTGAATAAATGCCGCTCATGTGGCACCATCAACACATAATTTTCGTAAATGCCGGGTGCTCCCAGGTACTGCTTGAAACCGGCAATTTCGTCAAGCAGCATTTTCTTCCCGGGAACCAGATCCACTGCCACAACCCGGGAGATCATTCCCTTTTTAGCATCCTTGACGGAGGTATTGTAAACAAGGATTCCATTGTAGAGGGAAACAGAGGGGTAATCCATTCCTCCCCCCTCGAAGTATTTCCCTTCATCAATAACTCTTCTTTGCAGAGCGTTCCTGTCTAAAGCATACAGCTTCCATTTTGCAGTATTTTTCTCCACCCAGGCTATCCAGCTGCCGTCCGCGGCAGCATCATCTATTACGTATCCAGATTGCGGCTCCGCTATGTTGAAGGCTTTTCCCTGCACCGGGTCGATAAGGTATAAGGCACTGTATTGCAGTGTGCTCCCCTGATCATTGCTCCACAGGAATCCCCGTCGATCATACCCCAGACTATTTGTGAAATTTGGGGAAAATAGAAACGCATGGCAGGGTTGTAGTATTTGTTTTCAACAACTCTCCTTTTAAGCTGAATTGCTGTGGGAGAAGGGCTAATCCTGTGGGAAATAGAATCGGCACCCGATTTTACGACGGGAAAATTGCGTTGTATTGCCACCTGCTTGCCGCAGCCTACGAGCAGGTTAATACACAGCATAAATAAAGATAAAGATATCAAAAAGATTATAACTTTATGTCTGTATCTTGTATAAATATCATTTTTTGGTTTCCCTCCGGATAATATTGCTAAATGACTTGAACGGGGCAGCCTTAATGGCTACCCCTCCTTATTAATACACGGTAGTTTCTCGGAAACTCCACTTGCTTGCGGCTAAAGCATATTTCTAGCCACATCATTTGGTTTCACCTCCAATATCTTTGGGTGCGTAAAACTACGTAAGAACGAGATATTGGAAGTTACTCAAA
>CADDZA010000016.1 GCA_902812435.1 Clostridia bacterium | reverse complement strand
CTCTCTCGGAGAGCCTTCCTTCCTCGACGTACTGGATGATCAACCCCGAGCCGTAAACCAGGCCGAAGGTTACTCCTACCAGCAGGGGGAATGTGGCGGCAGCGGAAAGGCCAAGCCCTTTCATGGCACCTTTCAAGGGCTCGACGATTCTGTCCAGGAGGTTGGCCTCCCTGACGAACTCCAGCGCAATCAGCAGGGGAAAGACGATACAGGCGATTTTAAACAGGCTGCTCAAACTGCCGAACAGGGCTTCTTTCAAGATGGTTCCAAATGGAAATAACAGGGCATCCATTTAAATCACCAGATTTAAGATAATTCCTGTTATGCAGGCCACCACTATCCGGAGCAGGGTCACCTGCCAGAAGGGAACGCCGGTCTTCTGGCTGACGGCGCTCTCAAGGGGGATGCTGTGGCAGATCACCAGCATCGTTGAGATGATTGTAATCTGCTTGGGAACCAGCGGTACTGTATGGATGAGGGGAAGCAAGGCGCCGATGCCGCTGTAAATGTTGATAAATACGCCCAATACAAGGCTGAGGGCGGCTTCTCCGGGCAGGCCGGCCAGGCCGAGCACGGGCTTGAAAGCCGCGGCGAAGGCCGGCATGACCGGTGTGTGTTTCAGGATCGTGACGGCGAAGTAGACGGGCACGATTATTTTTGCAAGCTGCCAGGTGGTATCCAGCCCCTTTCGTGCGCCTGCCACCAGGATTTTCTTGACATTCACCGCGTTCACCTTGCACAACAAAAGTAAATAAATTATAACACAGCAGAAAAAGGCCGAAACATAGCTGGCCCTTTTCTGTACGATGTTTGTTTTTACATTTGTTTGAAGGACCCTGCCGCTTTGACCCTGATCCTTCTTCCCTATTCCGGTTTTTTTATAAATAATGGCCGTTTTATCACCTTCCAGCGACTCAACGGACACTCCCGTTCCTGCCTGTCAAGCAGACTCAAAAGTTCTTCCCACGTATCCACGATAAAATCAGGGGTATGGGCCTCGAGCTCTTCCCTCGTGGCCATTCCCCAGGTCACTCCGATGGTGGGCACTCCGGCGTTTTTCCCTGTCAAGATGTCATACCAGCTGTCACCGACGTAAACGGCCTCGGCCGGCTCCATTTTCAGCAACTCCAGGGTTTTGAAAAGCGTATCGGGGTTCGGTTTCGGCCTGGGCACATCTTCAACGGTGACAACGGCTTCCAGGTACCTATCGAGTCCCGTCAGGGCGAGCCCGGAGATGGTTGCGGGTCTTCGCTTGGAGGTGGCAAGGGCGAGCCGGTAGCCTCTTTTCTGCAGGGTTTCGAGGGTTTCTGCCGTACCGGGATATGCCTTGAGAAGCTTTTGCTGGTATTGATTTTGAATTTTCACATAGGTGGCCAGGAATTCCTCGACCCTGCCGGGAGCGTAGGAGGCGGCGACATCTCTCAGGGGCAACCCAACGGTCTTTAAAACCTCGCCATTTCCCCATGGTATGCCGAAATCTTCAAATACCTTTTCAAAGGTTAGCTTGATTAAGGGAAGCGAATCGATAATTGTCCCGTCCAGATCAAAGATTACGGCCTTTAACTGCATGAGCTCCATCCTCCCATGATCATAATTCTAACATAAAAAATTGCTTGGCTGTTTATTTTTAAATTATCGTATTGTAGGCGGTTGCTAACCTGGACCTCTAGAACCGGAAGGATTTAAAAGTTACCATGGTACGGAGGATAATGCCGTTCGCTGGCGAAGATAGTAAGGAATGTGCGATTTTCGGAACCACAAGAGGATGGTGGAAAAATGAAGTCGGTTACTGTTCTTCAGCACCCACTGGCGGGAAACTGCTTGCGGACACTCCGCAACAGGGACACCAAAGTGGAGGAATTCAGGCAGGCAATGTACAAGCTGGGGGTGCTTCTGGCCGTTGAGATTACAAAGGACCTGCGGACAGAAATGGATACGGTGATCACCCCTTTGGATGTGGAAGCAAAGTGTCCCTACGTGATGGACAGCCGGATACTCCTGGTTCCCATCCTGCGGGCGGGGCTTGGCTTCCTGGACAGCTTTCTTGATGTTCTGCCGGGGGCGAGGGTAGCCCACATCGGTATATCCCGGGATCACGTCACCCTGGAGGCGCGGCCCTACCTGGACAGCGTGCCGGGACAGTCCTCCGATTTTGACAGGGTTTTCGTCCTTGACCCCATGCTGGCAACTGGCAACAGCAGCACCAAGGCCTTGGAGATCATTGTTAACAAAGGCTATGCTCCGGGACAGATCAAACTTATCTGCGCCGTTGCCGTTAAACAGGGGATCGATAAGGTTCACGGGAAATTCCCCGAGGTCGGCATCATTACCGCTGTCATCGACCCGAAATTGAACGAAAAGGCCTACATTGTTCCCGGTTTGGGGGATGCCGGAGACCGCCTTTACCTGTTCTAAAAGGTAATAGGGAAGTACCTGTTCGACAGGGATCTGCTTGGTTACTTCCTGGAAGATGGTAAACTTTACTACTTCAAAAACCATGAAATGGTATTGCATTTTTGATTAACACCGATTATACTAGTGCCAAATTAGATTTTGGAAATCCTGTGAAGGAGAAAAGTAGGCCGGAAACAGTCCTTCAGGGAGGGGGTGTCGGCGACTGAGAGCACTCCCAGGATATGCCCCGCTGAAGTTCGCTCCGGAGGCGCCGGCTGAAACCGCTCTTAGCGGCAAGTAGGTTAGGCCGTGATCCCGACGTTACACGGGAAGGGTATCGGAATGTTTATTCCCGTACCTGGGCAGAGAGGGCGCCGTTCGCAAGAACGGGCCAACCGGGGTGGTAACGCGGAAAGCTATGCTTTTCGTCCCTAAGGGACGAAAAGCTTTTTGTTTTATGGGATTCCCGGTGGTGCCTTGATAAACATTCCCGTACCTTAAAGAGTGGACCTTTCGGTCAACAAGGGTGGTACCGCGTGAGCCTGTCGCTTTCGTCCCTTAAGGAGAGCGGCAGGCTTTTATTTTTCAGAAAAAGGGGGAGAGATAATGGTTGTCGTGATGGATCTGTCCGCAGGGCCGGAACACATCGCATCTGTAAAGGAGAGGCTGGAGCAGCACGGCTTTGAGGTTCACATGATCCGCGGCGTCAAGCGCCTGGTGATCGGCGCCGTGGGGGATCGCCGGGTGATCGATTCCCTCGGGTTAGAGGCCATGCCCGGAGTGGAAAGGGTGGTTCCGATCATGAAGCCTTACAAACTGGTGAGCAGGGAGGCTAAAGGGGAAAGCACTTTGGTAAAGGTAAAGGATGTCGTAATCGGAGACAGGGAGCTGGTGGTTATCGCAGGTCCATGTGCCGTGGAAAGCAGGGAGCAGTTGCTGAACACTGCCCGCAGCGTTCGCCGGGCGGGGGCCAGAATGCTGCGTGGAGGTGCCTTTAAGCCTAGAACCTCCCCTTACAGCTTTCAGGGGTTGCAGGTTGATGGTTTAAAATTGCTGGCGGAAGCCTCTGCCGAAACCGGATTGGCGACGGTAACCGAGGTGGTGGATGAAGCCAGCCTGGAACTGGCCATGGAATATGTGGATATGGTCCAGGTAGGGGCCAGGAACATGCAGAACTTCAGCCTGCTGCGGATGGTGGGACGCTCCGCCAAGCCTGTTTTATTAAAGCGCGGCCTGTCGGCCACCGTTGAGGAATGGCTGATGGCCGCCGAGTATATCGTATCCGAGGGTAATGAAAATGTAGTTCTCTGCGAGCGGGGCATCAGAACCTTCGAAAACGCCACGCGCAACACACTCGATCTCAGCGCGGTGCCTCTCGTGAAAGAGCTCAGCCACCTCCCGGTCATCGTGGATCCCAGCCACGCCACCGGAAACCGCCGCCTGGTTGGCCCGGTTTCCCGGGCAGCGGTTGCGGTGGGAGCGGATGGTTTGATCATCGAGGTACATCCAGACCCCGCCAGAGCCCTGAGTGACGGGCCCCAATCGTTGACCCCTGAGGAATTCGACTCCCTGACCAAGCAGTTGGGGACGGTCGCCGCTGCGGTTGGCCGGGAATTTTTGAGGAGTGAATGGCAGTGTGCCGAGTCGGGTATTTAGGGCCAAAAGGGACATTTTCGGAGGATGCCGCCTGTCTTTATTTGAGCGGGCGGGATGGAGAATTGATTGAGTGTTCCACTATAGAAGCTGTTTTTAGCGGAGTGCATAACGGTACCCTTGATGAAGGGGTGGTCCCGGTGGAAAACTCCACCGAGGGTGCTGTCGGCGTTGTGCTGGACCTAATGGCAAGCCGTTTTGACCTGGCGGTGCGAGGTGAGGTGATTCTGCCCGTTCACCAGTGTCTCATGGCCCGCCCGGGGGTAAAACTCGAAAAGGTGGAGAGGGTGATCTCACACCCCCAGGCCATTGCCCAGTGTCGCGATTTCCTCTCCCGTCATTTGTCCGGAGTGGCCCTCGAGGATTCCCCAAGCACCGCAGCGGCGGCCTCCCGGGTGGCGGCAAGCAGCCGTCCCTGGGCCGCCCTCGGCTGTGCCAGGTCCGCCGGGGAATATGGGTTAGATGTTCTTGTTCCCGTTGCCAACGACTGTCCCGGTAACGTTACCCGCTTCTGGATCATCGGGAAGGAACAGCTTCCCTGCCAGGCCGGTCCTGCCTGCAAGACCTCCATCATTTTCGGGGTGCACGACCGGCCGGGAGCGCTCTATGCCATCCTGCGCGAGTTTGCCCTGCGGAGGATCAACCTTACCCGTATCGAATCCAGGCCGGCCAAGAAGCGTCTCGGCGATTACCTGTTCTTTGTTGACTTCACCGGAAGCCAGGATGATCCCGAGGTCAGGAAGACCCTTGAACGTGTGGCGGCAAAGACTGTAAATCTCAAAATCCTGGGTTCCTACCCGGTGATAGACCATACCGCTAACGGTCCTGTAAATTGCCTTGAAGTGTAGATCTCAGGGCAGACCACCACGCCGCCTCCGGCGGCACCAACAGAGTATGAAATCTGGTTATCCTTGCGCTTGCTCCCGGACTCCGGTTGAACTCGCCCTAAAACTCATCGCAGACGGCAGCCGACCGCCTCCTACGCTGCATCCTTGCAGCGGAGTCGGCTACTTCGGCATCCATGCCTCAGTTCGGCTGCCGTTAGCTGCTCTTTCGTCAAGGGCGAGTAACAACCTTCGTAGGTCGCTGCGCCTGCAAGGATAACCAGAACGTATTTCCAGGGCAGGAATTTGCATTCCGGTTGAAAAGCGGGTAAATTAAAGCTGACCGGGATAGTAACCGGCGAGAAGATTTGGATTCTGGTGTTAGCTGCCGGCGGCGGAGCGAAACCTAGCCAGGGGGTGGATGCCAGTTGTTGAGGGTTACGGGTATCAGGCTGGGATTAGATGAAAGTGAAAAGGCTCTTAGGAAAAAGATCGCCGCAAGGTTGGAAATAAAAGAAAAAGACATCATAGACTTTCACATATATAGAAAGTCCATCGACGCCAGGAGAAGCGACATCTACTTTGTTTATACCGTTGACGTCTCCGTCAGGAACGAAGGAAGGGTGCTTGCCAGGCGTCATGACCGGTCTGTAACCGTCTCCCCCGATCTGGAATACCGTTACGTCCGGCCGGGCAGGGAAAAGCTGGTACACCGCCCGGTGATTGTGGGAACAGGGCCCTCCGGTCTGTTTGCGGGTTTGATCCTCTCCCAGATGGGTTACCGGCCGCTGCTCCTGGAAAGGGGAGAGGAAGTTGACGCCAGGCTGGGCAAGGTGCAAAGGTTCTGGGACGGTGGCGCCCTGGATGGGGAAAGCAATGTCCAGTTCGGGGAGGGGGGAGCCGGGACCTTTTCGGACGGTAAGCTGACCACATTGATCAAAGACAACAGGTGCCGGAAGGTGCTCGAGGAGTTTGTCAGAGCTGGCGCTCCCCGGGAGATCCTTGTTTTAAACAAACCCCATGTGGGGACGGATCTGTTGGGGCCTGTCATAAAGAATATCAGGCAGTCGATCATCGCCAACGGGGGAGAGGTAAGGTTTAAATCAAAAGTCACAGACCTTGAGATCAGGGATGACAGGGTTACGGCGGTGGTGGTCAATGAATGCGAGTCCATCCCGTGTGAAGTGGTGCTGCTGGGTATTGGCCACAGCGCCAGGGACACCTTTGCCATGCTGCACCGCCGAGGCGTTCTGATGACCCGGAAACCCTTTTCGGTTGGGGTGCGGATCGAGCACCCGCAGGCCTTGATCGATGCCGCCCAGTACGGGGATTTCGCCGGGGATCCGAGGTTGGGGGCGGCGGATTACAAGCTGGCCTACCACTCCCCAAGCGGCAGGTCTGCCTACACCTTCTGCATGTGCCCCGGGGGCTATGTGATTGCCGCGGCTTCGGAAGCCGGAGGCGTTATAACCAACGGTATGAGCGAATACCGACGTGACGGGGCGAACGCCAACAGCGCCTTCCTGGTAGGGGTCGCGCCGGGGGACTACGGAAGCGACCACCCCCTGGCCGGGATTGAGTTTCAGCGCAGGTGGGAGAGGCTGGCCTATAGAATGGCCGGTTCGAATTATCACGCCCCGGTGCAGCTCGTCGGTGATTTCCTCAGAGACCGCCCGAGCACCAGGTTTGGTTCGGTGACGCCCACCTACCGGCCCGGGGTTACTTTTGTGGAATTAAAGAATTGCTTACCCTTCTATGTTGTGGAGACAATCAAGGAGGCCCTTGTACACTTTGAGACCAAAATTCACGGCTTTGCCATGCCGGAGGCGGTCATGACCGGGGTGGAGACCAGGAGTTCGTCTGCCGTCCGGATCAACCGGGATGAGAATTACATGGCAAGCGTGGGTGGGCTCTACCCCATCGGGGAGGGAGCCGGCTACGCCGGAGGGATCATCTCTGCGGCGGTTGACGGGATAAAGGCTGCGGAAAAGGTGGCGGAGAGGTACGCCCCGCTGGTATAAATAAGAGGATATTCCAGGCCGTACCTGGTTGATAATGCAATATAGAGTTTTTTGGGGGGAGCTGTATGTTCGGCATTGTCCTTGAAGGAGGGGGTGCCAGAGGGGCATACCAGGTTGGGGTTTGGAAGGCTTTGAAAGAGCTCGGGGTAGAGTATTCCGGGGTTGCCGGGACTTCAGTCGGCGCCATTAACGGGGCTATGATGGTCCAGGGTGATCTGGAGAGGGCTATTGAACTCTGGAGTGGGTTAACCCCTTCGCAGGTTATCAAACTGGGCGAAGAGGCGGCGCCGGGAGACACCGTAAGCCTGCTGCATGCAGTCAAGACCCTCTTTTGCGAAGGCGGAATGGACGTAACTCCTTTGCGCCGGCTGCTCGACCGGTGTTTGAACGAGAGAAGGATCCGGCAGTCGGGAATGGTTTTTGGCCTGACGACCATCTCCCTTCCCGATTTTAACCCTTTACACCTGTACCTGGAGGATATCCCTGAGGGAAAAATGGTCGACTACCTGCTTGCCAGTGCCAGTCTTCCCGTGTTCAGAAGACAGAGGGTGGATGGCCGGGCGTTTCTGGATGGAGGGGTTTATGACAGCCTGCCCATCAGTCTCTTGACCGGGAAAGGGTTTAAGAAGATTCTCGCTGTCAGGCTGACCAGAAAGGGCCTGCCGAAGTGGAAAAGGAATGAGGATGTCGACATCACCGTCATTAAACCGGGCGAAAATCTGGGAACCATGCTCGATTTTTCCGGGGCGAAGGCAAGGAGAAACATCCAGTTAGGTTATTACGATGCCTTAAGGTTATTGAAAGGTTACAAAGGAAGCAGGTACTGCATTAAGGTCGCTTACGACGAGGATTATTTCTTTGCGATGCTGTTAAGGATTGAGAAAGGCAGGTTCAAAGAGCTGGTTGACAGGCTGGGCCTGCCCGGGAGTGTGCCCCGGAGAAGAATAATCCTGGAGAAACTGGTGCCGCTGGCCATCGAACTGCTTGGCCTTCCTTACAACGCCTCCTATCAAGACCTGGTGATCGCCTTGCTGGAGAGGGCGGCCGGACGAGCCGGGATTGAAAGGTTCAAGGTGTACAGTTATGATCAACTGCGCGATGAGGTTGTAAAAAGGCGTCAGCCGGGCGGTGGATACATAAAGACAAGCCTCCCGAGGATCCTGCAGGGCAACGAGATTATTCTGAGGGCGATGGGGGACCAGGTACTCGACGAGATAACCGATGTTCTGCTTGCGCCGTAGCAATGCGAGCACAATGCTTGAAGAGATCCGGGAGTCTGTCAGGAACAATATCTGATATAGCCGTTCATAGAGGGGCAAACATAATGCTGCACTTTACCGGGTGCAGCAATATTTTTTCTGGAGAAAGCGTTCTCGCCCGGTTGTAATAAATCTTTGCTATAATTTCTTTAACGGGTATCTTGGCATAGATGGTATTGCTTGCAGTTTCTTAAGAAATTCTAAGCGCATGAATTGGGAGGAGAATTATGAGGTACAGAACGCTTGGCAGGACCGGGTTAAAGGTTTCGGAGATCGGATTCGGCGGGATACCCATTCAACGGATTTCCCTCGAGGAAGCCGGTGCTGTAATCAACAAGGCGCTTGACCTGGGTATCAATTTTTTTGATACAGCCAGGGGGTATACGGACAGTGAGGAGAAACTGGGGGCGGTCTTAAGAAAGAGAAGGGATGGAGTCTTTATCGCCACGAAATCCATGGCCAGGACTAAGGAAGAGATGGCCGCCGACATAAAGAAAAGTCTGGAGACCATGGGTCTCGACTACATCGATCTCTACCAGATGCACAATGTAAAGGACAGAGAGTCCCTGCATCAAGTGCTCGGTAAAGACGGAGCCCTGGCTGCGTTAAAGGAAGCACGGGAGAACGGACTGATCAGGCATATCGGTGTCACCGGTCATATCAAGAGCCTTCTTATTGAGTTGATGAAAACCGGTGAGGTCGAAACCGTGCAGTTTCCCTTCAATCCGGTGGAGACCAATGATGTGCGGGAAGTGCTGGAGATGGCCGGCAAAACGGATACCGGTGTCATAGTAATGAAACCTCTCGCCGGTGGGGCTTTCAAGAACGCCACCCTCTCCCTGAGGTACATTCTCGAGCATCCCGTTTCTGTCGTCATCCCGGGGATGGACTCGTTGGAGCAGGTGGAGGAAAACGCCGCGGTGGGAAGCGGGCCGCTGCAACTGTCTTCTGAAGAAAGGATTGCCCTGGAAGAGGAGGTTGCCAGACTGGGCACCACCTTCTGCCGGCGCTGCGAATACTGCCAGCCGTGCCCGCAGGGTATCGATATACCGATGGTTTTCCTGCTCGACGGTTACTACCAGAGGTACGACCTGAAGGGGTGGGCGAGACAGCGCTACGAGAGGATGAAGGTGAAGCCGGATGCCTGCCTGGAGTGCGGGGAGTGCGAGGAGAGGTGTCCTTACAGCCTGCCCATCCGCAGGATGCTGAAGGAAGCCCATACCCGGTTGGGTTGAAATCAGGGATGGCATTACGGTCTTTATGATCCAGGAGCAGCCGCCGTGGTCCGTTATGCTTATGCTAAAGCAAGGAGTATGGTGATGATGGAGAATGAGCTGCAGGGCGATTTCATTAAATTTCTGGGGACAGGAGGCGCCAGGGTTGTAGTATCACGTCAGGTTCGGGCTTCCGCCGGGGCCTGGCTTAGATTGTCCGGTGTCGACCTTTATCTCGATCCGGGGCCGGGAGCCCTGGTCAAATGCTGGAAAAGCAGGCCGCCTCTGGATCCCTCGCTCCTCGACGGTATTATTATCACCCACCGTCATCTGGATCACGCCGGTGATTTAAATGCCCTCACCGAGGCCATGACGGAAGCGGGTTTTAAGAAACGTGGGAGTGTCTTTCTCCCCGGCGATGCCTTGGGGGAGGAGGCTGTTCTGTTCCGTTACCTCCGGGCACTGGTGGAACGCCTGGAGGTTTTAGAAGCGGGGAAGAGCTATCAGGTGAAAAATCTCATTTTCACGACGCCGGTGCAGCACTTGCATTCGGTTGAGACCTATGGCCTGCTCTTGTCACTTCCCTGGGGGAGAATCGCATGGATCGCAGATACCCTTTATTTTCCTGAACTCATTAATTATTACAAGAGCGATCTCCTGATTCTCAATGTTCCTCTCCTGGAACCCCGGGCCGTCGGTAAAATCCAACATCTCTATCTCGCCGATGCTCGTCGCTTAATCCAGGAGATCAAGCCAAAGGTGGCTGTTCTGACCCATTTCGGGATGACTATGCTACGTGCCAAACCGTGGGTCCTGGCCGAAAAGCTCAGCGACGAGACGGGTGTGCAGGTGCTGGCCGCCCGGGATGGGATGACCCTCTCCCTGCCGGGACTCTTGCGATAATCAGGGACAATTATTTTACCCCCGCTTCACAGCTCCTTCAATGGCTATTTCGACGCTTTGGCTTCCTTATAATAGTATTACCGACAGATGTTTGAATCCAGTTATGCTCTCCATAGAGAGATACCGGGCCAATCATGCAAAGAGCAAGGATTACTGAGATCACCCGTTTCAATTTCCTTATGCTCGTCCTCACAACAGGCACATTACTCGCGGAGATATTGAGACGATTATCAGGACCGTGGAGGAGATACTCCGTTAACCGGCTATCGCAGCCCGGATATCTCAAAGCGAGGATTTTTTGTGGATCTAGCGGAAGAATTGTGCTATTATAGGTTTATTGCTGGTTAAATCTGGTTAAGAAGCGGGACCGTACCGGTTAACGGTCTGGACGGCTTCCGTAGACTGGAGGAGGAGAAACGTGCGTAACTTTTTGAAGATGAAGGAGCCGGTCAATACATGGACGCATTTTATAGCCTTTATAGCCAGTATCGGAGGCCTGATTTTCCTGATCCTCCTGACCAGGACTAGCGTTCCCAAACTTGTTGCGGTGACCATATACGGAGCCAGCCTGATCACGCTGTACGGGGCGAGTTCCCTGTATCACTGGGTCAAAACGAATCAGCGTACCCAATCGATCCTGCAGAAGCTTGATCACGTATCGATTTATAACCTGATTGCCGGGACCTATACCCCGGTTCTTTCCATCGGGCTGTCAGGAGCCTGGAGATCGGGTGCCTTGTTCGCCGTATGGGCTCTGGCCATCATCGGGATGCTGCTCAAATTATGGTTCATGGGCGTCCCCCGTTACGTTTCCACGGCATTCTATGTGGTTTTGGGCTGGTTTGCTTTGATACCTTTTACCCAACTGGTTCGCAACCTTCCGGCTGTGGTGATGGTCCTGATGATTACCGGTGGAATTTTTTATACCCTGGGAGCCATCATCTACGCAACCAGGAGCTTCGACTTCTTTCCGGAGCGCTTCGGTTTCCACGAGGTGTTTCACCTGTTTGTGGTGGCGGGAAGTGTTACCCACTTCATGATGATTTTATTGATTGTTAATATGTGAGGGTTTTAAAACTAACGAAATACGGACGAAGATAAAAAAGTCTTGACCGGCGAAGGTCAAGACTTTACATTAATAGTTCGGTAGTATTCCTATTCCACTGTAATTGTTTGGGTTGCTTCGTCCCAGTCAACCTGCGCTCCGAGGTATTGGGCGATAAAGCGCAGGGGAACCATAGTGCGATTATTTTTAATTGATGGGGGCACGTCAAGGGATACCTTTTTCCCGTTGATGAGGGCGTTGTTGTTGCCGATGACCAGGTTGATGTTGACATCTCCGTTAACTATGGTAACTTTACGCTCGGCGGGATCCCAGCCAATCTGGGCACCAAGGTTTTTGGTAATTACTCCAAGGGGGATGAGGGTGCGGCCGTTCTCGATAACTGGGGGAGCGCCTTTAAAGTCTGGTTGCTGCCCCCTGATAAACAGCTTGAGGCCTTTTTTCCCCGTTTTCTTGAAGATGTTTTTGAGATCGTTGTAGATCCCGCTGCGATAATCGCTGATTTTGGCGGCCAGTTTCAAAACACCCTCCGCTCTTAGGTAACAGCCCAGGGCGGCGTAAGTCTGGGCGGTATTCCGGTAAACGATCAGCTTCACGGCGTTGCTCTTTGCATGATGGTAAGCAAGCCGCACAGTAAAATCGGTCAGCAGCACTACAGCCCGCTTGGCCCCGGGGTGTTTCATCAATTCCGCCCTGTGTGTCCTGGCGATGTTGTTCAGCATCCGGGAGAGTTCCACAAGTTTTCCGGCATCCGATGCCTTGGCCTCTTTGATCTTCGTCAGGATATCGCGCAGGTTGTAAACTGTAGCGGCAGGGACAGCCTGGTACACCTCGTCGGTTAGTGATAGGGCTTTGTCATAATCAACCTGGTACACGATTTCCGAAGCGGAAGCGATATCCTCCGCGGGATCGGTTGCTTCCAGCTCGGAAACCTTTAAATCCGTGGTTACCGCTGTTTCGTCCTCCGCCTCCCAGGAGATGCCTTCTGGCAGGTCCAGAGTTATCTTTTGTGCATTCTTCCAGCTGCCGTAGGCGTTTCCTTTGGCAAAGGCAGACCCTGTAAAGAACAGGGAGACTATCAGGGTGATAGTTAACAATGCGGAAATATATTTTCTTTTCACGGTTGTGACCTCCTTACTCGAATTCTCAAATTCTCATGCCAGAGATTTCCTCAACTCTTCAAGCTGTTTCAGGGTATCGTTGAGCAGCTTGATCCGCTCGTTCTGGATGGAGATGATCCCGTCCAGGTTCTGCAGGAAACCATTCAGATTTTTCTTGTTACGGTTGCCCCTCAACTGCAATTCTTGTCTACGTATCATCCCCCTGGTTGACTCGAGGGTTCTGTAAGCATCTTTCACCTGACCGAGGGACACCTTGATGTTCTTGGCTTTTTCCGGAGTGAGGCGGGACGGGTTCTGTTTTACACGGTTGATCTGTATTTTCAATTCCCTGATCTTCTGCTCCGTTCTAATTTTTAACCTACGGATTTCCGCTTCGTTGTTTTGAACCGTTCTGACCTTCGTCCTCACCTGGTTCATGGCGTGTATACGGCTTTGTGCTTTACTGTCCTGGTACGGTATCTGTCTGTTTCCGTTAAACCCTTTGGCAAAAGCGGTACCGGCGAAGGTGAGTACGGCAAGACACACCAGTATGGCAATGAGCTTTTTCATTCCTGTTCCCCTCCGTATTCCAGTTCGCTCCGGTTAACTTCCTCCATCTGGTCGAGTATTCTCACCATTTCATCAAGTTGCCGGTCAACCTCGTCCAACATGGCTTTTGCCTCCTCATCCGGCACGTTGTTGTCCGATTTAATCACAAGGTCTTTCTTTTCCGCTGGGCTTTTGTCTTCCGTCGCTCCGCCGTTGGCCCTTGTTGTTTCTTCCCGGACGCCCGGTTTGCCCGAGTCTTCGGTGCGGATGGTTTTATGACTGCATCCGCAACCGGTTACTAAAATTACCGCCAGCAGTATCAGCAGCACTTTTCTGCTCATTCTTTCACCTCTTCATATCTCAACCTCCCTTCCCAGGGAGGATTCTAAATTTCATATGTAAAATGGGATTATTTAAAAAGTAAACAAATTGTAATTTATGATGATCTCTGTTCCCTCACCCGGTTTGCTCAGAGCGGATATGGTGCCGCCGTGCAGTTCCACCAGTTGCTTGACGATGGCCAGGCCCAAACCGGTTCCTCCTGATGCGGCATCTCTTGATTTGTCCACCCGGTGAAACTTTTCAAAGATATAGGGCAGGTCCTCCTCCGGGATACCGATCCCGTCGTCCCGGATCCTGACAACGGCCTTATCCAGTTCAATTGCTGCTCTGATCCAGATGTTGCCTCCGTCGTTGGTGTACTTTAAGGCGTTGCTCAATATGTTCAGGAAGATCTGTTTTTGCCGGTCCCTGTCCCCGGAAATGGTGATGGTATCCGGACTGAAATCAAGGATGAACTTTATCCCTCTTTGATCCGCAAGGAGCCTGAACTCTTCGACGGCATCCTTAAGAACTTCCACCACGTTCAGGGGTTCGTGCTGCAGGGTGATGCTGCCTGCCTGGAGTTTGGCCAGTTCCAGCAGGTCCTTGACCAGCCTGGTCAGCCTGCCCGTCTCCTCGTAAGCAAGCCTTAAGTATTTTTCCTGTTGTTCCGGCTTGATTACCCCTTCCATGATTCCCTGGATAAATCCCCGTATTGTGGTGAGAGGTGTGCGCAGTTCGTGGGATACGTTGGCGATCAGGTCCCGGCGCATCTGTTCCACCTGTTTGAGCCTGTTCTTCATGTAATTGAAGGAACGGCCGAGCTCGGCCACTTCGTCCCGGCCGCCGGTGATCACCTCCCGGCTGAAGTCCCCGTCCGCAATGGCGACTGCGGCCCTTCTCATCTCCACAATCGGCCTGGAAATGCGCCGTGCCGTAAGAAAGATAATCACGGCGGCTGCAGCCAGGGAGATCAGGGCCGTCACCCAGATTAACCTGTAGACCCGCAGGATGGTGTCATTGATCTGATAGAGGGGGGAAAAAAGGAGGATTAAGCCGTTGATTTTTCCCTTGAAAAAGATGGGCATTCCCACGAGCACCACGTAGGTGTTCAGTTGGGATGAATACTGCTTTTTCCTGGTTACCGTTTCTCCCTCCAGGATACAGGCGATATCGGCGGCGAAATCACTGGCGACGTTCCTGGCCAGCCTTTCATCAAGCATCCGGAGCCGGGCAGCGTTTTCCCCCTCAAGGACAAGGATCCGTGAGCCCGACACGGAACCAACGGCGTTTACAGCCAGCGTCAACTCATCCCGCCCGATTTCCCCCGCTTTATAGGCGTCGACCAGCCGCCTGACCTGGTTTCCTGCGGTGAGCAACTCGCTCTGCTTGTGTTCAAAATAGAAGAAATTGAAAAACTGGGCCAGCAGGGTGGTCAGGACGCTGATCACCAGCACCATTATAGTCAGATAGGTGAACAAGAGCCTGAAAAAAATGTTCTTAAACATCAACGTACCTCGAATTTATAACCGATGCCGTAGATGGTCTTGATGCGCCAGCCTTTTCCGGCATTCAATTTCTCCCGCAGTTTTTTCACGTGCATGTCCACAGTGCGTGTTTCACCGGCGTAGTCGTAGCCCCATACTTTTTCCAGCAGTTGATCCCTGCTCAACACCACGTTCCTGTTTGCCACCATGTAGTGCAGGAGTTGAAACTCTTTCGGCGTCAGGTCGACTGGAGCTCCTTCGATCATTACCTCAAATTTCTGCGGGTCGATGGTCAGGTTTGCTATTACAATAGGGTTGCTTTCACTTTTGCCCGAGGCCCTTTTAGCTTTTCTCAAATGGGCCCTCACCCGGGCGGCAACCTCGTTGGGATCGAAGGGCTTCACCACGTAATCGTCCGCTCCCAGGTCGAGCCCGGCAACCTTGTCCTCGCTGGCATCCCTTGCCGTGAGCATGATTATGGGAATGTCGCTGCTCTTCCGGATCAATCGGCAAACCTCCCACCCGTTGATGAGGGGGAGCATGATGTCCAGGATGACCAGATCCGGCTGTTCTTTTTGGAGCATATCCAGCGCGGTGCTGCCGTCGTGGGCGAAGAGCAGCCTGTAGCCGGCCTGGCCGAGGTAAAGATTGAGTAGTTCGCAGATGTTTTTATCATCGTCAACGATTAAAATGGTATCCGCCTCGTGCACATTTCTTTCCCCTTGGTGAAAAATATTACAGTATCTATTCCATCTGTAACTTCCTTTTTCCTTTTTCAGTAACAAATCAAGGCATATCACTACGAAGCCCGGTATATTTGTGCTATACTTGGGACGAGGTGAAACAAATTGGCCCTGACCTGTGGAATCATTGGCTTACCCCTGGTGGGAAAAACCACCTTGTTCAACCTGCTCACGCAATCCGAAGCGGAAACCTCCGCCTTTGCCGGCCGCACCAGGACCAATGTTCGCACCGCTGTTATACCGGATCCCCGTCTGGATTACCTGGCATCCCTCTACCACCCGCGCAAGGTTACACCTGCCACCCTGGAGGTCATTGACGTTCCGGGACTGACCAGGGGGTCAGGGGCGGCATTTTTAGCCGCGGTGCGAGAAGTGGACGCCCTTGTTCACGTGGTAAGAGCATTTCGCAACACGACCGTCATCCACGTGGATGAAATCATCGACCCGTTACGGGATCTGGAGAACATTAATGCTGAATTGTTGCTGGCGGATCTGCAGATGGTGGAGACGAGGCTGGAGCGTATTGCTGCCGGTAAGAAGATCAAGGGGGAAACCCTGGTGGAGCAGGCGGCCCTGAAACGTTGCCTGGCTGCTCTGGAACAGGAAAAGCCGATTCTGGAAGCCGGGCTTACGGATCAGGAGTGGCACGCCGTTCGTTCCCTGGGTTTCTTGACAACCAAACCCATGATCATCGTTGTCAACATTGATGAAGACCAGCTTCAAGAAGGTCATTACGATGGCGAAGAAGAGGTGGCGGCCTACGCCGGGGCCAGGGGTATCCCGGTTCTCATTATCTCTGCCGGGATTGAAGCTGAAATCGCCCGCCTGGAGCCGGAGGAGCGTAAGGAATTTATGGAAGAAGTAGGAATCAGTGAACCGGGGATTGCCCGCCTGGCACGGGCGATTTACCATCGCCTTGGTTTAATCTCGTTCCTCACCGCCGGAGAGGATGAGGTGCGGGCCTGGACGATCAAGGCGGGGACTAATGCCCGGACGGCGGCGGGCAAGATCCACAGTGATATTGAGAGAGGCTTTATCCGGGCCGAGGTGGTCAGCTACGAGGACCTGAACAGGCTTGGTGACATGAGCAAGGTCAAGGAAAGTGGCCTCGCCCGCCTGGAGGGCAAGGACTATATCGTCCAGGACGGGGATATCATCAACTTCCGGTTCAATATCTGAGATTTTAAGAAAAACGACAGCACAAAACCCGGGAAAAGAGCACCCGGGCTTTTTTTGTCAGGGCTTGGCCGCGCCCTGGAAAACATAAACATCTCGTTAGGGATAACCCGCTTCACCGATTACCGTCATAACTGCCACTGTCATATCATATTATGAAAACTGTTTGAGCCAAATCTAGCGGGGGAGATGGAGAAATTGTTGCGAAAGGTTGTCTGGCTGGCTGTGTTGGCGGTCTTATTTTTTTCCTTTCCGGCCCTGGGGTTTGCGGATCAGGCTGACGGGGAACCGGTGGCTTTTGAAGAACCCAACAGTCATCAGCCGGTAATCTGTGTACGGGACCTCTGCTCCGTTTTGGGCGGGGAGAGCAACTGGGATGGGGAGGCCAGGGTGGTGACCATGAGGGTTTACGGTCTGCCTGATCTTTTGCTGAATCTTAATGAAGGCACCCTAAATCAAATTCCTTTACAGCCTCGGCCTTATATCAGGGACGGCCGGACCTTCGCACCCTTAAAGCCGCTGGCTGAAGTTTTAGGTGCAACGCTGATGTGGGACGGCAGGGCTTTTTGTCTATGCCCAAAGTCCGGCCCGCCGGTTAAGATCAGATACACTTATATTCTTGGAAGCTATACGATCACGTTCAGCCCGGGTGAGGCAAGAACCGGGAACTTCACTAACGCCTGTCGCGCCGGACAATACCTGAATGGAAAAATCGTGCCGCCGGGCGGGGTCCTTTCTTTTAATGCTGCCGTCGGGCCGCGCACTACCGCCCGGGGGTTTATTTCCGGTATTGTTTTTAGTGGGGATGACAAAGTGCCGGAAATCGGGGGCGGTGTTTGCCGCGCGGCGACGCTGCTCCATAACGCCGTACTTGCGGCGGGGCTCCAGGTTGTGGAAAGGCACCGCCACAGCCAGCCGGTGACGTATGTGCCGCCCGGCAGAGACGCCACTGTTTATTACGGCGTGTTCGACTACCGTTTTCGTAATAACCGGCCGGACCCCATCAGGCTCGATTTTAAAAGGGCGGGTCCGAGCATTACCATGACTATCTGGCAGCTTGGTTGAGTCCCGGCCCCCGGAATAATCGCCCCCCCGCCAGGGTACAGCTAGGTAAAAGGGGGAATTGCCATTGCCTCTTGATTTTAAAAAGAACGTGGGGAACGCCGATAGACTGATCAGAACTATTGCCGGGATTGTGCTACTGACCCTGGTTGACACAAGGGTAATGACAGGGTGGTGGGCAAAGGCGGCGGTTGGGTTTTCCCTGTTTCTATTTATTGAGGCCTTTCTGGCCTACTGACCGGTGATGGATCTCCTGGGTTGGTCAACCCTGAGGAACCGCGTAAAATAAGATTTTTGTCGGGGTAATGGATCAATTTGCAGGAATTAGGCATACAGGAGGAGAATAGTGTCGTAAAAATTTTAAGGAGGTGAGCCGGACGGGGGACACCATGGAAGCAAAAGAAACTGCGGAGGTGCAACTGGTGGTTTTTCGTTTAGGTACGGAGGAATATGGTGTACCGATTACCCAGGTTCAGGAAATCAACCACCTGTCCACACCAACCAAGATACCCAGATCGCCGGCTTTCGTCGAAGGGGTAATCAATCTCCGGGGGAATGTAATTCCCGTCATCGATCTTAAAAAAAGGTTTGAACTTGAGGGAACTGGATACACGGAGGATGCCCGGATTGTTGTCGTAGAGATTTCCGGCCATACGGTCGGCGTCATTGTTGACGAGGTTTCTGAAGTTTTAAGACTTCCAACGAGCAGCATTGACCCACCGCCTGCAATTATAGCCGGGATAACGGCGGAGTATTTGCGCGGGGTAGGTAAATTGCAGGACAGGCTGCTGATCCTGCTGGATCTGGAGAAGATCCTGACAGAGAGAGAAAAAAGTGAGCTCGATGAAACCGAACAGAACATGGCCGCCGGAACCGTGGAAGCTTGAGCATAATAGGTCTTCGTCTTTTTCAAAAATGCTAGTTCCATTACGGAGCACGCTATACTTAAAGGAAAGAGGCGCCTCGTTTAAAATAAGGAGATCGACAGGAGATCGACGGATAGCGAATCAGTTCTTCCAAGGCGCTTTCCAGAGCCAACTCATAATAAATGCCGCTTCCTGCCGGCACCGGGGAGAGATAGATAGCGATGGCGGTATGAGAGACCGGGCAAGCCGGACTCGACGATGCATTACCGCGCTGCGGCTGAGTGATGGCACTGTTCTGGACGTGAACTTTGACGTGCCGGTGAACGGCTGGAAGACCTCCATCCTGCCCCCGCAGGGCGGCGAGGATCGGTTCCCGCTGAAATTCGAGAAATCGATGAAAGATTATGAGACGGTAATCTTCTGAGGGGTGGCCGGGGATGAACCCGGCCACCCGCTTTGTGCGCCCGGCATGGGCGTTGGCTATAGGGTGGAAGTCCCGAACGACGAAGGTAGCAGTAGTCGTTAGCTTAAGGCAAGGGTGTCCGTCGTGAGGCGGAATCCGAAGGAAGTCGGCGGCAAACCTCCGGCCCGACGAACAGGAACCGCATAGGAGGCTAGCAGCAGTTGGATGAGCTTGCGAAACAAAGCGAAATCCTTGCTACCGAAGGCTGCTGAGAGTATATGCGGCGGGTGGATGGAGGGAAAGTCAACGCTCTTACCCGGGGAGACCTGCCAAGTACGCCAGGTAATCTGGTAACCCGCACTGAAAGGTGCGGCTGAACTGGCAGGAGTCAGCAGAGGTCATAGTACCCCTCTTAGGCGTCAAAGAGGGGGAAGGACCGAACATAAGGACAGGGGGCTCTATATGAGTTCGAGAGAAGGGCGAAGACAGCCGAAAATCCCGGGAGGGAGCTACCCACGGGAGGAAGCGGTGAATCTGCGGGGGACCGTGGGAGTGCCTAGTCCTTCTCCGGCACGAATAGGGGAGCCACCCTGCGGAGGCGGTACCGACCTGATGGAGAAGGTGGTAGAGCGGAGCAACATGCTCCGTGCCCTGCGCCGGGTAGAAAGCAACAAAGGAGCGGCTGGTGTAGACGGAATGGAGATAAAATCCCTTCGACCATACCTCAAGGAGCACTGGCCGAGGATAAGGGAAGAGTTGCTCAAGGGGACCTATAGGCCGCAGCCGGTACGGAGGGTCGAAATCCCGAAACCCGACGGAGGTGTAAGGCTATTAGGGATACCCACGGTGCTGGACCGCCTGATCCAACAGGCCCTTCTACAAGTGTTAACGCCGACCTTTGACCCGGGTTTCTCAGAACATAGTTTTGGCTTTAGGCCGGGTAGAAACGCCCACCAGGCGGTAAAAGAAGCCCAGGGGTATATCCGAGAGGGGTACAGGTATGTGGTGGACCTGGACTTAGAGAAATTCTTTGATAACAGTTACCTTTCCGGTGCTATTCTTGACCGGAAGGCTTCGGACGTCCTCAGGGAGCGGCTCGGCGTGTGCGAACACTACAGCAGGCTCGCGGCAGCTTTGCTGAGGGCGGCAGGCATCCCGGCCAGGGTGATTCACGGTTACGCCCGGAGGGAGACGGAAGCGTGGCATGACGTTCTTAAAGGGGAGCCGAACCACGCCTGGAACGAGGTGTTTGTTGGCGGCAGATGGCTTGTGATGGACGTGACGTGGGACGCGGGCTTCGTGGAAAGCAATCGTTTCGTACGGTCCTTTTCGCGGAAGTACTTCGGCCTCGACCCGGCGGTGTTCGCGGAAACGCACCTGAAAACAGTGGAGAAGTATTAGGGGATGCCCCTAAAAAAAGAAAAGCACATCGTATTATTAGTTGAAAGGATCCCCACCAAAGGCAAACCTGGCGAAAGCCGGGGGCGCAAAGCCATGGGGCCTAAAGCGGTCAAACCGCCACGGCAGCCCGGCTGCTGGGATAAAAGAAAGATCGGAGTTTCCCCGGCAGCCGGCTGCTCTTAAAGGAGGAGGTGATGTCCGGCAGACCGGGGATATTTTTTGAATTAGTTTCTGGCGAAAAAATTTATGTATGAGGAGGGAACATGAGTGAAGAGAAAAACCTGGTTGTTCATCAGCGCATTGGCTCTGGTCATTTTCCTTTTAGGAACGATTGGGACGGCGTTTGGTATGGGAGAGAAAACACCTGTCGGTAAGGGCGATGTCGATGCCAGTGCACAAACTAAAACTCAGGAAACGTCTACGGCGACGGACGTATATCAGCACGAGGAGAGGCGCGACTCTAAGGTCAAGACCCGCACGCGCAACGAGGGCGACGAGTTTCAGGTGAAGGTGGAGACAAAGCTAGAGCGGGAGATCACAGAAGGAATCGAGGATAAGGAGATAACCGAACCAGGAGCTAAGGGGCTTGAAAAGCACATCACCGAACTGGAAAGGAAGCTGGCGGAAGACCCCAACGACACGAAGCTACTTTGGAAGCTGGCGGTGGCCTACCGCAATGTCGGGGAGTACGATAAGGCCATTGAGACATTAAAAGAGCTGGAAGGACAACTGCCGCACCCAACAGCCAGGGTTGCAGTGCTGCTGGCTCAATGCCTGAAGGCCAAGGGTGACCGCGAGGCGGCGCTGGCCGAGCTGGAGAAGCTGCTCGAATCGCCTGAGACCGTGCCGGGGGCCGTATACGCCTACAAGGCCATCCTGAAGGAAGAGCTCGGCAAGGCAAAGGAAGCGGCGGAGGACATTGAGGATGCCATTAACGTTGAGCCGAAAGATGAGGACCTGTATAAGAAAGCCGGCGAACTCTACGAGAAGGCGGGCAAGGAAGGCATCAAGGTGTTCGTGAAGGGCGGGAAACTCGCTTTTGACGCTGAGCCCTTCATCGAAAATAACCGCACCATGGTGCCGGTCCGGGCGATCGCTGAAGCCCTGGGTCTGGACGTGAACTACAAAGACGGCACGGTTGTCATCACAAACCCGGCCAGCGGGAAAACGGTGACCTTGTACCTGGGCCGCTCCGAGGCAATGGTTGACGGGCAGAAGGTAGCCCTAGACGTGCCTGCCCGGGTGATTCCGCCGGGGCGGACGGTCGTCCCGCTCCGTTTTGTGAGCGAGAAACTGGGTGCGGACGTCAAATGGTTTGAGACTGGACAGATAGCAGCGGTTAACTGAAAAGAGGTGGTGCGCTTGCTCCCGGCGAAAAAGGTTAAGGTGCTGGCAAAGGGCAAGGCGCAGGGCAAGAAATCCGGCGGGAAGCATTAGACAATACCGAACGCCGCCGGGCGCTCTTTTACGGAGCGTCCGGCTTTTTTTATTTTTTAAATTTTTAAGGGATTTTCTGCTGAGCCCTGCTCCTGGGCGCCTTGGTGCCGCTCCTCATCGACGCTACGGTAGTTGAGATCTGGACGTCGCCCGGCGGCGATGGTGGCAGCGAAACGATATTTTGCGAGAGCACCAAGGGAGTGCAAGGCAAGGGGCGCGTACCCGTTACGATGCTTCCTAATTATCAGGGTGGCTATCCACCGGAAGGGCGGGGCTGCTGCACCGATGTGATCTGGCGGGCCTTTAAGGGGGTAGGCTATATCCCACATATTATGTAATGAAAACCGGTAATAGCAATTTATCTCCGGAGCACGGGTTGCTCCGTTTTTTCATTTTTCAAACCGAATTCCGTCTCTGCTTTGCACTTAGGGGGAGGATGGGGTGTCTGGTAATGTGTTATAATAGCTCCGAAGGGATTATTTCCCTGATGTGGCAAGGTGAAATAAAAGTGAACAAGGGGATTGGCATCGACATAATTGAAATTGAGCGGGTAAAGGAAGCGCTTGACAGGCGGCCGCGTTTACGGGAGCGTATATTTAGCCCGGAGGAGATAGCATATTGCCAGGGGAAGAGATGCCCGGCGACTTCCTTTGCGGCGCGCTTTGCTGCGAAAGAGGCCGTCCGGAAGGCCTGTAGCGACGGGTTCGGAGATGAGATCATGCCCTGGCGGGAGATCGAAATAGTTTCCGAAACGGGCAAGCCCCGGGTTCGCCTTTCCGGAAAATCCGCCAGGCTTGCTGAGAAAAAAGGTATCACAAATTTCCTGGTAAGTCTTTCACACTGCAAAACATACGCCTGTGCGGTGGTGCTCGCTATTGGTGATCAAAGGAGCGAGGATTTACCTTTAGAGAGGATGGTTGATGACCATGAGGCTGGTAAGGGCTGCTGAAATGCGTCAACTCGACCAGGAAGCGATAAGCCGTTTCGAAATTCCCGGCCTGATCCTGATGGAGAATGCAGGACTGAGCATTCTCCAGGCAGTGCTTGACCTGTTCTGGGATCACCGTCCGGAGGGTAAAAGCGCTTTAATCTTGGCGGGGCCCGGAAACAACGGGGGCGACGGTCTTGTTGTAGCCCGTCACCTTTATAACAGGGGTGCAAAAGTGGAGATATTCCTGACCGCGCTCCCGGAGTCGTACCAGGGGGATGCGGCGGTGAATTTGAGAATCGTGACCGCAATGGGTATCCCATATAAGGTTTTCGAGGGAGGCGCAGTTAACGCGCTCCAGGGAGCCATTGAACGGGCAGACCTCATAATAGACGCCCTGTTCGGTACCGGGTTTCGGGGAGTTCCCCAGGAGCCACTGGCCACCCTGATAAGAACAATCAATCAATCAGGCAAGCCGGTGCTGGCAGTGGATCTCCCTTCCGGTCTGGAGGCCGATACCGGCCGTGTGGCAGGCCCTTGCATCAAGGCCAGGTGTACCGTTACCATGGGGATGCCGAAGATCGGGCTTTACCTCGACCCCGGTGCCGAATATGCCGGCGAGGTCCTGGTGGGGGATATTTCTTTTCCTCCCGAACTGCGGGATGAGAAAGCGGGCGGATTTACTCTGCTCGATCAAAGGACGGTGGCGAAATATCTCCCGTTGCGGCTTCCCACCCATCACAAGGGAAATTACGGCCACGTAGCGGTGATCGGGGGGACCCGGGGGTACACCGGGGCTGCCACCCTGGCCAGTAACGGAGCCTTGCGAAGCGGAGCCGGGCTTGTAACCGCGGTTGTACCGGCATCCCTCTACCCGATTGCTGCTGCGAAGCTTACTGAAGTCATGACCTTCCCTGCGCCTGAGGCGGATGGCGGATTTGCCGCTTCTGCACTTGCCGCACTTGGTGACCTGCTCTCCAGGGCAACGGTGCTGGCGGTGGGCCCCGGTCTCGGACAGCACCCGGAGACGGCTGTCTTCTTAAAAGATCTTCTCACGAGTGTTGATCTTCCCATAGTGATTGATGCCGATGCTTTGAATTTGCTTGCAAAAGACAAAAGTCTTCTCCTCGATCCCCGTTACAAGGAACGGCGAAAGGACTGGGTGCTGACACCGCACCCCGGGGAGATGGCACGCCTGCTGGACATGAGCGTTTCGGCCATTCAGGATGACAGGCTCGGAAAGGCCGAGCGGGCAAGCCGGGAGTGGGGTGTTACTGTCGTCTTGAAGGGGGCACGTACGGTCATTGCGGCGCCGGACGGGCAAATCCTGATTAACCCGACCGGAAATCCCGGCCTGGCCACAGGCGGTACAGGTGATGTCTTGACAGGTCTGATTGCCGGCCTGTTGGCCCAGGGTTTGACACCGGTGCAGGCTGCGGGCGCCGGCGTGTTCATCCACGGCTGGGCGGCCGACCGGATAGCTTCAAGAAAGGGTATGCCCGGACTGATCGCAGGAGATCTCCTGGAAGAGATACCTCACGTTTTAAAGGATCTGTACCGATTAGCTCAAAATGGAGGCGCTAACAAATGAGACGCCCTGCCTGGGCAGAAATCAACCTCGATGCTTTAGCACACAATGTTCGGGAAATCCGCCGGATCACCAATCCCCGGGCCCAAGTCATGGCTGTGGTTAAGGCAAACGGTTACGGACACGGTGTGGAGCCGGTAAGCAGGACGGCATTGCGAAACGGGGCCAGCTGGCTGGGGGTCGCCCTGTTACAGGAAGCCCTGTTGCTGCGTGAAAAGGGAATCAAAGCGCCTACGGTTATCCTGGGCTACACCCCGGATAAGGACATGGAGGAGGTCGTGGCAAACGACATCAGCCAGACCATCTTCACGTGGGAGGGGGCGCTCGCTCTCGCGGCGGCTGCGAAGCGTTTGGAGAAGACCGCAAAAATCCACGTCAAGATCGATACGGGGATGGGACGACTCGGCTTTCCACTGGACAAAGAAACCGTTGAAACCATTTTCCGGATGACCCATCTTCCTGGTGTTGAGGTTGAAGGGATCTATACCCATTTTGCAGCGGCGGATGAGGCAGACAAGAGCTATACGGAGGAACAGTTTACCCGTTTCGTTTGGCTTTTGAAACAGTTGTCGGCAAGAGGTGTCTATATACGTTGGAGGCACTGCGCCAATTCCGCGGCCCTGCTGGATTTGCCGTACACTCACCTGGATCTGGTTCGTCCCGGAAATGTGATCTACGGTCTTTTTCCCTCCGGTGAAGTCCGACACGACACCGTCAGACTTATCCCGGTGATGAGTCTGAAGGCGCAGGTGGCTTTTGTCAAGGATGTGCCAGCGGGAACCAGCATCAGCTACGGGCGCACCTATGTGACCGATAAACCAAGCCGCATCGCCACCATACCGTTGGGATATGCCGACGGTTACTCCCGGCTCTTATCCAATAAGGGTGAGGTATTGATCAAAGGCCGCCGCGCCCCGGTGGTGGGGCGTGTCTGCATGGACCAGCTGATGGTGGATGTGACCCACATCCCCGGTGTCGTCCAGGATGATGAGGTGGTGCTCCTGGGACGGCAGGGGAATGAGGAGATCACGGCGGAGGAAATAGCGGCGCACCTGGGGACCATCAATTACGAGGTGGTCTGCATGATCAGCGAAAGGGTTCCCCGCATTTACACGGGTGCGGCGGCACAGGAACTTGAGCAGGATGTCAGGGAAGATAGCCTGGTGGAGGTAGCAGATAGAGCTGCTGCTCAAGAGGGAGATCCAGAATCCTGAGGACCCAGGCTGGCCGGTGCACCTCTTCAAGGGTTTGTAGCTGATGTTGCTGAGGACCATTTAAAATAGAATCTCCTTCCATATAAGTGAAAGCTCAAAAAGATCCCCTAATATTTCCCTCCTCCATGTCGGTGATGTGGTATGTATCTAATAATATGATTCTGCTGCAAAAAGTCCATTTGAGTTCATAGAAAAAGCCGATATTTAGTGTTCTGTATGGCTGTCAACTACTAGATGCACTTGCTTGGGTGAATAAATCGATGTTTCTGCAGTGGAATCATGATATATCTATGAAAGCTTGTTTTCCTGCTTTTACGTTTTCTTGTTTTCTTTCTTTTGTAGACGGGATACCTCATTTTTATTGTGGGCAGTGTTAAAGAGGGATATAATAAAAACCGGAATCAGTCCGGTGGTGATGGTCGGTTGTGGGAATTAATATCACGTAGTCCACGTGTAACGGAGATGATCGGCGAGGAGCTGGGCAGGCTGCTGACGCTGGGGGATGTGGTTTCGCTTGTCGGCGACCTGGGAGCGGGAAAAACGGTTTTTGTTCACGGGGTTGCACGTGGATTGGATGTTGACGGTACCGTATCCAGCCCGAGTTTCATGATTATTCAAGAGTACGTGGGAAGGTGCCCGGTTTTTCACGCCGACTTCTATAGAGTGAGGTCCTACCGGGAGCTCGAGGGTATTGGTTGGGACGATTACCTCAAGCGCCGTGGTGTGATCCTGATCGAGTGGGGAAATCTGTTTCCGGAGGCTCTACCTTCGGAGTTTTTGCAGATTAACATCAACCAGACCGAGCCAATAGACACCGCACGGTTAATACGATTTGAGCCGAGGGGCGGGCATTATGAGGCCATCGTCAAGGAGCTGGCGGACAAATGCGGATACTTGGCATAGAAACCTCAACCCCGGTCATTTCCGTAGCGGTTGGGGAGGATCAACAGGTGCTCGGGGAAGCCTCTTTTAGTACGAAACAGGCCCACATGGAGCGCCTGCTTCCCATGATCGATTACGTGCTTAAAGGTTGCGGTATGACTATCGATGATATTGACGCCTTTGCGGTCTCCGTGGGGCCGGGGTCCTTTACATCCCTGCGGGTGGGGCTGGCTACCGGGAGAGCCTTTGCCCACGCCCTGGTAAAGCCGCTGGCAGGAGTGCCTACCCTTGATGTGCTGGCATGGGGATTGCGCGGGATTTCCGGTTTAATCTGCACTGTTTTGGAAGCCCGCAGGGACGAGGTTTACACCTGCTTTTATGTCAGCACCGATGACAGCATAAGGCGTCTCAGCAACTACATGGCCATCAACCCGCTGAAACTGGCCGTCCGGCTCCAGGATAACCTCTCTACCCGGGTTACCTTCACCGGGGAGGGCGCAAAGGCCTACTGGGACATTTTTCGAGAGAAATTAGGGGAAAAGGCTGTTTTGGCTGAGCCGGCGCAACTCTGGCCCCGAGCTGCAATGGTTATAAAACTTGGTTACTGGGATTTGCTTGCGAACGGAGGGAAGCATCCTGGGACCGTGAGTGCTCTTTATGTAAAATCGCCGGCTATCCGGCAAAAATAAAGGTGGGGCGTTGTGGAAGTTGCAGTGCGCTTTATGGAAAAAGGTGACATTCCACAAATATCGGCCATTGAGAACCGTTCTTTTCCCTCACCGTGGTCGCAGCAGGCTTTTCTTAACGAACTCAAGAACAAATTTTCGGTATATTTTGTGGCAACCCACGAAAACAATTTGATTGGATATGCCGGCATGTGGCTTTTTTCCGGAGAGGCCCACGTTACCACCATTGCGGTTCACCCTGATTTTCGCGGGCGGGGTCTGGGCAAGATGTTGATGAATACTCTAATTGATTACGCTAGGGAACAGGGGGCAGATACCATGGTCCTGGAGGTAAGGCCGTCCAACATACCCGCTCTTAACCTGTACAAGAGTCTTGGCTTCCGCAATATCGGGTGGCGTAAGAATTATTATATTGAGACGCGAGAAGACGCTCTGGTTATGATGCGCAACATCGGACAGGAAAACTTAGATAGGCAAAGGGGGAAGAGCAGTGATCGTGAGAGGGGTTGTTGACCGTATTGAGGGGGACCGGATCATCATACTGTTGGGTGATGAGGGCCATGCTGTCGAATGGCCGCTCATTTTTTTGCCTGATGCTCAGGAAAGCGACCTGATTTCCTTCGATGTGAAAGTGGAGCTGCCGGCTTCAGAGGTGCGTAAGATTAACCCGAAGAGCCTGCTCGAACGTCTGGCGTGGCGCCCCTAACAGGCGGCCGTTTTTCGTTTGCTCCGGTTACGGACATCGCCACGACGAACAGCGTAAATGTCTGCCCAGAAAATACATCAAGTTCATCCGCCGGTGTATTTTTATACTTTGTTGGTGTCGCCTGATGTGACATAAAGGTCTGCCCTGAAAATTAGCTTCACAAAAAAGGCAATAATCAAACAGACCCTAGGCATTAAAGGGATAATGAGACTTAAAAACGAATAAAACTCTAAGAGCTCGATTATGCAACCTCGATGCTCACAC